>PXSV01000170.1 GCA_003022685.1 Halobacteriales archaeon SW_9_67_24
CCCGAACGGATCGCGCGCGGCGAGAACGATCCCCGCGAGGTTACCATCGAGAACCACGCTGGCGGCGCGCGCGCCGGCCTCCGGGTCACGGTGAACGACGTCGAGATGACTGCGACCGACTCCTACCTCGGCACCGAGACGGTACCCGTGCCGGTGTTCGGCGGCGACCACATCGGACGGCGTCTCGATGCCCTCTCCGGCGAGTTTGCTCGCCCGGCCAGGCCCGACGCCGTCGATCGCGGTGAGCGCGGCGGCGGCCTCGCTCACGCCGTTCTCGACGCGCGCCGCGACCCGACTCGCACGATTTGCTTCATGTGGCCCACCGAAGCGGTCGAGGAACGCCCGGAGCGCGCCGAGGAGTCGGAGCGCGTTCTGCCGGATGACCCACGCATCGCTCCCGAGTTCGGTGGGGGTCGAACCGGTCGTGCTGGCGTCGAGAATCGCGAGCACCTTCCGGGTTCCCGCATCGAGGTCCGTCACCCGGGAGCCGAGCACGTCGTCGATCGCGTCGCGCTCGGCCTGGCGCGCGTTCACGCTGTCGAACGCCGCGCTGGCGGCGACGGTTTCGAGAATCGCCCCTGTATCGGGGTCGGTCCCCGCGAGCGCCTCGAACCGGCTCGCGGTCGGGAGCCGGAGGTAATACGACGAAGCGAGCGTTCCCAGCGGTGTGGCCGACACCCGGAGGTCGTCGGTCTCGACAAACCCCCGATCGCGGAGTTCGGCGAGCGTCTCGCGCACCTGCTCTCGGAGGCTCTCGACCGCGCCGGGGTTCGAACCGTTCTCCGCCCGGACGAACGCGAACGTCGTTTCGAGCCAGTCCATCACGTCGCCCACGTCCCGGATCGTGCCCATCGCGATCTCGGCGTTGAGGTGGGTGTCGAGGTCCGCGGTGAGGTGGGACTCGATCGCCTTTCCATCGCGGAGCAGTCGTCGGTACTTGTCGGCGTCGCTCGCGTCACAGACCACGTGGGCGTAGCCTGCGTCGTCGTAGCCAGGCCGACCCGCCCGACCCAACATCTGGAGCACGTCGAGCGGGCTCATGTCGACTTCCCCCTCCAGGGGATCGTGGTATTTGGTATCGCGGATCACGACACACCGAGCAGGGAGGTTGACGCCCCACGCGAGCGTCGAGGTCGAGAAGAGAAGCTGGATCTTTCCCTGACGGAACCACTCCTCGACGTGGTCCTTGTCGGATTTGGAGAGGCCGGCGTGGTGGAAGGCGACCCCGTCGAGCGCCGAGTTCCGGAGAGTCTGGTTCTCCAGAACTTGGGTCTCGGTGTGAAAGTCGTAGTTGCCGCGCGCGCCGATCGGGACGTCCTGCGAGGCGAGTTCGTCGCGGGCTTTTTCGGCCGCATGAACGGTATCCTGGCGGGAGGCGACGAAGACGAGCGCTTGGCCGTCGTGGCGGATGTGTTCCTCCGCCAAATCGAGCGCGCGATAGAGTCGCCGGTACTTGTCGGCGAAGGCGTTCTCACCGTGCGTGTACGTCCGAACGCCCGATTCGAGTTCTACGGGACGATACTCCTCGCCGAAGTCGAAGGTGGTCTCGGGGGGAGCGTCGAGCCAGGCGGCGATCTCGTCGACGTTGGCCATCGTGGCCGAGAGCGCGACGATCCTGGGTGCCGAGAGCCGCCGGAGCCGCGAGACCGTTACTTCGAGGACGCTGCCCCGTCGCTCGGAATCGAGCAGGTGGACCTCGTCGATCACACAGCACGCGACGTCGGTGATGAACCCGTATCTGGGGGAGTCGTGTTTCCGGGTGGCCGAATCGACCTTCTCGGGTGTCATCACGAGGATGTCGGCGCGCTCGGCTCGGCGGGGGCTGAGGTCGCGCTCACCCGTGACGACGTACACTGAGTACCCCAAGTCCTCGAAGCGTTCCCACTCCGATTCCTTCTCGTTGGTGAGCGCGCGCAGCGGCGCGATGAAGAGGGCGGTGTCGCCCGCGTCGAGACACTTGCAGATGGCGAGTTCGGCGAGTGCGGTCTTTCCACTGGCGGTGGGCGCGCTCGCCACGACATTCTCGTCGCCCTCCAGGATCGCCGGGAGCGCCTCGCGTTGCATCCGGTTGAACGACTCGAAAGCGAACGCATCGGCGAACGCGGGGACGGTCTCGGCGACGTTCATGCGAAGCACCCCCGGGGGCGATTTTCGTGGGCTCGTCGCAAACGCAGTGAAGCGACGGCGTTCATACGAAACGGTCCTGGTTCACACGTCGTGAGCGGAGTGAGGCGGCGGTGATCACGTGATCCGAGGGTAGGAGTGGCGCGCTCAAAGGCGTTTCTCTACCCGACGAATGGAGGGTTGCGACCGGTGTGCCCGCACTGCGAAGCGTGATTGCGGTCGGTCGAGCACGTGAGTATCCCCTCGTTCATAGGGATCAGCAGTGGTGTTCGGAGTTTTTCGCCGGAAACCGTTCCTCGCGATCGGTCCCTCCCGGGACGATCCATGGAAATAACTGCTGATCGCTATCAGTCCGCGGCGGCGCGTTCGGTCGCGCGTTCGAGCATCCCGCTCGACGTCTCGTAGCGGTAGTAGATCGCAAGCCCGACGGCGGCCGTGATGTTCGAGATCGTGACCGCCCAGAACACTGCGCCGACGCCGACCCCGAGAGCGACGCCGGCCCCGGCGGCGATCGGCAGCCGGACGGCCCAGAACTGGAGGACCGTCGCGACGAAACTCGTCCTGGTGCGCCGCGCACCGTTGAACCCCGCCTCGAAGATGTACGCCACCCCGATCGCGGGGTAGCCGTAGGCGAGAATCCGGAGATAGTCGACCGAGAACGCGAGCGCGCGCTCGGTGAGTTCCGGGGCGAACGCGGTGGCGATCACCGTCGGGACGAGCCACTGGATCACGCCGATGATCCCGAGTCCGACGGCCGCAATCGTGACCCCGAGGTAGGTCGCCCGTCGCGCACGCTCGGATCGCTCGGCCCCGAGGTTCTGGCCGACGACGCTCTGGGTGGCCTGCTGGAGGCCGAGCGCCGGGATGAACGCGATCGAAGCGATCCGCGCGCCAACGGTGTACGCCGCGAGCCCGGCCGCGCCGCCGGCGGCGAACGCGACCGCGACGATCAGCACCCGGACGACCTGGCGAACCGCGCTCTGGCCCGCGACCGGCGCGCCGACATCGAGGAGTTCGCGGAGTTCGTCGTGGTCGAACCTCGCGGCCGCGCGCGAGTACATCCCGCCGTTGCGGCCGCGAAGCGCCAGTGCGAGCGCGAGCGCGAACCCCGCGGCGTAGCCCGCGATCGTGGCGAGCGCCGCACCCTGAACTTCGAGCGCGGGGACGGGACCCACCCCGAAGATCAGGACGGGGTCGAGCGCGAGGTTCGTTCCGACGGTGGCGATCGAGACGTACAGCGGCGCGCGCGAGTCGCCCCAGCCGATGAACGCCCCCTCGACCGCGTCGCTCGCGGCGGCGAAGGGGAGTCCGAGGGCGATCACCCCCAAGTACGTGGTGGCGAGTCGCGTGACGTCGCCGCCGGCCCCGCCACGAGCGAGCGTGAGGAGTTCGGTCAGCGGGCGTGCGCCGGCCCAGAGAACGAGACCGCCGACGGCCCCGAGCGCGAGCGCGAGGCCGAGCCCGGTGGCGGCGGTCCGTCGTGCGGCGGTGACGTCGTCGCCGCCGATTCGCTGGGAGACCAGTACTTGCGTCCCGACGTACGGAGCGGTGATGGTGAACGCGAACAGCAGCGCGACGACCGGCAGCGCGAGCCCGACGGCGGCGACCGCGGCCGAGCTCAGCCGGCCGAGCCAGAACAGGTCGACCACCTGCTGGACGACCTGGACGAGGTTCTGGACCAGCAACGGGGCGGCGAGCGCGAGCAGCGCGCGCGCCAACGAGCCCTCGGTGATGTCCTCGGGCGAGAGGTCGAACATTCGCTCGTCGGGGGATGTGTGCGGTACCGTTGATTAAATTTCCCCTCGGGGCATCGCATCCAAGCCGCCCGTATCCGGGACCGTCCTGCCCCGTCATCGGTCGACGGTCGCTGCTTCGCCGAACCCCACGTTTTTGCCGGCGCGGCCCCGAAAGCGGGCAATGAGTCGCGCGCGAAAGCCCGACTGGCTCGGGTCGCAACCGCCCTCGGGAGAGCGGTTCACCGAGATCAAGCGCACGCTCCGCGAACGCGACCTCCACACCGTCTGCGAGGAGGCGAACTGTCCCAACATGGGCGAGTGCTGGTCCGGGGGCGACGGTCCGGGTAGCGGTCCCGGCACGGCAACCTTCATGCTGATGGGCGAGCGGTGCTCGCGCGGCTGTAACTTCTGTGACGTCCAAACGGGAGGCATGGAGCCGCTCGATCCTGACGAGCCCGCGAACGTCGCCGACGCCGTCACCGAGATCGGCCTCGATTACGTCGTTCTCACGTCGGTCGACCGCGACGACCTCGACGACCAGGGCGCGAACCACTTCGCCCGGACGATCGAGGCGATCAAGCGGCGCGATCCCGAGATCCTCGTCGAGGTGTTGATCCCCGATTTCCAGGGCGATCCCGACTGTGTTCGGCGGATCATCGACGCGGAGCCGGACGTGATCGCGCACAACATCGAGACCGTCGAACGTCTCCAATGGCCCGTCCGGGACCGCCGCGCGGGCTACGAGCAGTCGCTCTCGGTGCTCGAAGGGGTCAAGCGCGAGTCGGGCATCCACACCAAGACCTCGATCATGCTCGGTCTCGGCGAGTACGACCACGAGGTGTACCAGACCCTTGCCGACCTCCGAGAGGCCGACGTCGATATCGTGACCCTCGGCCAGTACCTCCAGCCCTCGCGGTCACATTTGGAAGTCGGCTCGTACGTCCACCCCGACAAGTTCGAGACGTGGCGCGCGGTCGCCGAGGACGAACTCGACTTCCTGTACTGTGCCAGCGGCCCGATGGTGCGGTCGTCGTACAAGGCGGGCGAGCTGTTCGTCGAGAGCGTGCTCCGGGAGGGCCAATCGGTCGACGAAGCGCGGACGGCGGCGCGTGCCGCCTCGCGGTCGGCGTGATGGGATCCTTGTGAGTTATTTCGATATGTCGCCGACCCGGGTCGGCGAATACCGGTAAACCGGTTACAACTGACCCTATGAGGCAGGTGGGCCGGCGAGCGTCCACGACCGATCGCCAACGGCCGCTGTCGATTCTCGTTCATCGATCGAGTCGCGAGCAGCGCTGAGGATCAACCGTCTCCCTCGCGGAAACCGGACGCTCGGTCGGTCTTCGGACGTGCCTGGCAAGATTGGCAGCCACGGAAAGTCATTTACAAAAGGGATATAACCGCGGCGGCCGATCCAACAGGTATGTCAGCGAGGTGGCTTTGCCCGTGAGCACGCTACAGCGCGACCCCGACGAACGGTTCGGGATCCTCGACGAGGACGGCGAGGTGCGGGAGGGCGTCGAGCCGCCCGACCTCGACGAAGAGGCCCTCGTGGGGATGTACCGCGAGATGCGCCTCGTGCGCCACTTCGACCAGCGCGCCGTCTCGCTCCAGCGCCAGGGCCGGATGGGGACCTATCCGCCGCTGTCGGGTCAGGAGGGAGCCCAGATCGGCAGCGCCCACGCGCTCGCCGAGGAGGACTGGCTGTTTCCGAGCTACCGCGAGCACGGGGCCTCGATGATCCGGGGGTTCTCCCTCGAACGGACCCTGCTCTACTGGATGGGCCACGAGGTCGGCTACGACGAGGACGACGCCAACATCTTCACGCCCGCGGTGCCGATCGCGACCCAGCTTCCCCACGCAACCGGCGCGGCGTGGGCCTCGAAGTTGAAAGGCGAGAACAAGGCGTTCCTGTGTTACTTCGGCGACGGCGCGACCTCGGAGGGGGATTTCCACGAGGCCCTGAACTTCGCCGGGGTGTTCGACACTCCCAACGTGTTCTTCTGTAACAACAACCAGTGGGCGATCTCGGTGCCCAGAGAGCGGCAGTCGGCGGCGGAAACGCTGGCCCAGAAGGCCGACGCCTACGGGTTCGAGGGCGTTCAGGTCGACGGGATGGACCCGCTCGCGGTGTACGAGGTCACGCGGCGGGCGATCGAAAAGGCGAAAGACCCCGACGAGGACCAGCTTCGGCCGACGATGATCGAGGCGGTCCAGTACCGCTTCGGCGCACACACCACCGCCGACGATCCGTCGGTCTACCGCGACGACGAGGAGGTCGAGGAGTGGAAGGCGAAGGACCCGATCCCCCGCCTGGAGACCTACCTCGAAAACCAGGGCTTCCTCGACGACGAGCGGATCGACGGGATCGAGACCGAGATCGAGGACGAAGTGGCCGACGCGATCGACGCCGCCGAGGCGTACGACCGGCCCGATCCCGAGGAGATGTTCGCCCACGTCTACGCGAACATGCCCAAGCGGCTCGAAGAGCAGCGACGCTACCTCGAACGGCTGCGCGACACCCACGGCGACGACGAACTTCTCGAATAACATGAGCGAAGCACAACAGGCTGACGCGGAGGGAGAGTCGCAGAACCTCACGCTCGTTCAAGCGGTGCGGGACGGGCTGTACGGCGAAATGGAACGGGACGACGACGTGCTCGTGATGGGCGAGGACGTCGGAAAGAATGGAGGGGTCTTTCGCGCGACCCAGGGACTCTACGACGAGTTCGGCGACGATCGCGTTATCGACACGCCGCTCGCCGAATCGGGGATCATCGGGACGGCGGTCGGGATGTCGGCGTACGGGCTCCGGCCGGTCGCGGAGATCCAGTTCCTCGGGTTCATCTACCCGGGCTTCGATCAGATCGTGAGCCACGCCGCGAGGCTTCGGACCCGGTCTCGCGGTCGCTACACCTGTCCGATGGTGATCCGCGCGCCCTACGGCGGGGGGATCCGCGCGCCCGAGCACCACTCCGAGTCGAAAGAGACTTTTTTCGTTCACGAGCCTGGCCTGAAGGTCGTGATCCCGTCGACGCCGTACGACGCCAAGGGATTGCTGGCGTCGGCGGTCCAGGACCCCGATCCCGTGATGTTCCTCGAACCCAAACTGATTTACCGGGCGTTCCGCGAGGAGGTCCCCGACGACTCCTATACGGTGCCACTCGGCGAGGCCGCCGTCCGCCGGGAGGGCTCCGATGTGTCGGTGTTCACGTGGGGCGCGATGACCCGTCCGACGATGGAGGCCGCTGAGGACCTCGCCGAGGAAGGGATCGACGCCGAGGTGGTCGATCTTCGGACGCTCTCGCCGCTCGACGAGGAAACCATCCTCGAATCGTTCAAGAAGAC
>PXSV01000171.1 GCA_003022685.1 Halobacteriales archaeon SW_9_67_24
CCCCCCCGTCCACATGGCGGAGTGCCCCCATTCGAGCGAGGCCTACCGTGGCGAGATCCAACAGCTCCTGTTCGATCTCGAAGAGCGCCACCCCGGCACGCGCCACTCGATCATGGCGGGCTACGAGGAGTTCGCCAAACTCGCCGCCGAGGCCTACCGCGGCGACGGCCCGGACCTCGGCGAGTGCGAGTCGTGTGGCGGGGCCACCACGCACGAGATCTGCCGGACCTGCCAGCTCGTCGATTCGGTCCACGCGGGGTGACCGCCCGGTGTACTACACGTGATCGGGACCGTTCCTATCGGGAAAAACGGAGCGATAGGTAGACACACGATCGACAGCCGTAGCAGCATCGTCGACCAACAGATTTCGTATATATCAGCATCCGTATCGCAGTCGCGTTTCGGCGGAGGGCCGAAGCGAGTTCGCGTGGTCAGCGGATGACGTCGAGATCGTCGTGGTCGCCGTCGCGGGCGTCGCGGCCACCGTCGGTGTAGCTCCTGTCGAACGGTTCAGCCGCGAGCGCCTCGCGCGAGCGGTCGGCTTGCTCCTGGCTCGCGGGACCGAGGACCTGGGCGCTCTGGACGCCGGTCATGATCGCCATCACGCGGACCTTGCCCTTGTACTCCTCGCGGATGCGCGAACCCCAGATGACGTTCGCGCTGGGTTCGAGCTGACCGGTGATACGTTCGGCGATTGCCTCGGCCTCCTTCAGGGTGAGGTCCGGCCCACCAGAGATGTGGACCAGGCCGCCCGACGCCCCCCGATAGTCGACATCGAGGAGGGGGTGGTTCATCGCGTCCTTCACGACCTCCTCGGTCTTGTTCTTGTCCTGGGTCTCGCCGACCAGCATGACCGCCACGCCACCCTGGTTCATGATCGAGGTCATGTCGGCGTAGTCGAGGTTGATCAGCGAGGGCTGGGTGATCGTCTCGGCGATCCCTTTCACCGTCTCGGCGATGAGCTGATCCATCACCGAGAACGCCTTGCCGACCGGGAGATTTGGAACGTAATCCAGCAGGCGGTTGTTATCGAGCACGATGATCGAGTCGGCCTCGCTCCGGAGCTCTTCGAGGCCCTCCTCGGCCTTGACAGTGCGAGCGCGCTCGACGTTGAACGGCGTCGAGACCATCCCGACCACGATCGCGCCCTCGTCGCTCGCGATCTTCGAGACCACGGGTGCGGCTCCCGTTCCGGTACCGCCGCCCATACCCGCGGTGACGAACACGAGGTCCGCCCCCGAGAGCACCTCGCGGATCGTGGACTGGGCCATCTCGGTCGCGCGCTCGCCCATCTCGGGGTCGCCGCCCGCACCGAGACCCTCGGTCAGACTCTTGCCGACCAGCACCCGGGTGTCGGCCTCGATCATCCCGAGGTGCTGCTTGTCGGTGTTGATCGCCACCGTCTCCGCACCCTCGACCTCGATGTTGTGGAGTCGGTTGACGGTGTTGTTGCCCGCGCCGCCACAGCCGACCACCACGATCCGGGGATCGCCGAACTCGTCGAGGTCGGTCTCGTCACGCCGTTGTTGCTCTTCCTCGGCGTTTTCGAGCGCCGATTCCACGATGTCCTGCATCGTCAGGCCCTCGCGAACGGCCGCTTTGTCGGGGGTTCGTCCCGACCCTCCTCGGCGACCATCTCCCTGACCGCCGCCCGGATCGCCTCGCTACGATTTGGGTACTCGCCGTGTTCGACCATCTGTTCGACCTCCGCGATCTGCTGTTTCGGGATCCGTAGTGTCACACGCTCCATGGGTGGGTTCTCCTTTGGGGGCGACCGCGCGTCTTACACGCCGAAACCGCACGACGGGGACGCGACCGGCATCGGTCGACGCTGGTGTAAGACGGCCGTCTTACGCAGGAGTATGCAATCAGCCCGTGTGTAATAAAACTTTCGGACAGCGTAAGACAGATGCCCGGATCGCGGTGTAAACGGCGTTTCGAGGGCCGAGATGGCGTTTACGCGCCGTCGAGTACGTCCGCAGCGGGGGTGCGACGTCCACAACTCGGGCAGAAGGCCCAGTCCGAACGGAGTTCGTCGCCGCAGTCACAGAACACTCGGTGGGTCGCCTTCTCCCCACAGTTCGGGCAGTACACGTGCTCTGGACCCACATCTTCGCCACACTGCGCGCACGTTTTACGCGCGTCGGAGCCCGTTTGCACGTCCGGTTCGGCCTCGGCGGTTGACGATCGCGTCGACGCGCTGTCCTACGAGATCGTCGAGACTCTCGGTGTCCCTAGCGTCCCGCGCGCTCCCGAGGTAGGTTCGGAGCGCCTCGCGCATCGCCTCGCTCTTCGAGGCGTCGAGCGACTCGAGCTCGTCGATGAGCTCGTCGTCGGCGCGGAACGTGATCTTGCTCATCCGTCGTGCGACCGCACGATACGTGGCTACTTGAATCTTCCCGGCCGTCGGACAGCAGCCTTGCGTGTCGGACACCGAGCGGGATGGTAATTCTTAAGTTCGACAGTCGGGTTTGTCGGCATGTCCGCCCTTAGCTCAGACTGGTAGAGCAGTCGACTGTAGATCGACTTGTCCCCCGTTCAAATCGGGGAGGGCGGACTTCCACCTTTTGCTGCGCTTGTTCGCTCCCGACGGTCCCTCACTCCCTTGCAAAATCTGGGCCAAGAGCCTGCGTCCCTCCCTGCGGTCGGTCCTTGGCCCGCTCACTCGCCGACGGCTCGTTCACGGTACGGTCATTAGCTTTCTCCGCCCCCGCACCACAACGACCTGCGCGCCGACCGCGTCTACCGAGGGTTGCAGTCGCCGGTGGGACGCTTTTTCCTCCGCGTGTCTTACGGAGCGTATGCCGAGTGACGACCGAACCGACGAGCGCGCCCGCGATCGCCAGCACGAACGCGCCGAACACGTCGAGAACATCCTCGACGCGGTCGAGACCGACGTTCGCGACCGCAAGTACCCGGTCCGCAGCGAGGAACTCGCCACCGAGTACGCCGATCAGCCGCTCGACCTCCCGAACGAGACCGAATCGGTGGGAAGTGCCTTCGACCGTCTCGACGAGGAGTACGACACGCCAAGGGAGGTCCGCGAATCGCTCTACGACGAACTCTCCGGCGAAGCGGGCGGACCCAACGAGTACAACGACGAGCGCACCCTATCGACGCTCGACGACGCCGAGGAGTCCGACACCGCGTAGTCGTCGACTGCTTTCTCGCTCTCGGTGGTTGCGTTCGGAGCGATCGCCAGACGACGTGCCCGACTCATACTGTCGGACAGAGTCGCGTCAGGGTTTGGAAGGAATATCCATCCACCGTCTAGCGATTCACCGCCGCCCGATATTCGATCATCTCTGTCCGACAGTACCATAGTATCCATCCAGTCGGGGTGCGGCCTGGGTGGGCTGAAACACTCGACACCCCGAACCATCGTGTCCCCACGATTCTCGACTGCGTGGGTCTCGTCGGCGGGGATGGCGTACGATCCTTCGGGACCGACCTCGTGTGCCGTGTCGTCGAGGACGAACGTCGCGTGGCCCGCGAACAGGTAGCCCGCCTGTTCGTGGTGGTGGCTGTGTGCCGGAACGCTGGCTCCAGGATCGATCGTGAACGCCTGGACGTTCATCGCCTCGCCGCTTGCGAGCACCGTGACCGAAACTCCCTCAGTAGCCGCGATCGTCTCGCGTTCGGCCGTGGAAACGGTTTCCATGCGCGCTCCACGCCTCGGACGTACCTAAAGCTTCAACCGGCAGCGGGCCCGAGCGGCAGGTATGTACGCGGTGGTCGGCTGCGGCGAGTGCAGCACGCTGTGGGTGGTCGAGGGACGACCCGGGACGACCTCCTGTCCCTCGTGTGGCGCGCGCCATCGGTACGAGCGACTCCCGAAGTTCGCGGAGACCGACGCCGCCGACGCCGCCCGCGAGGCCCGCACCGCGCTGCTCGCCGACCGCAGCGACCACGCGCCCGACGACCTCGACTCGTTCACGACGCTCGAAACCCGCACCGAGAACGAACGGATGGACGAGGCGGCGTACCTCCGGGAATCCGGCGTCGACGCCGACGCGGCCACCGAGGCGGGCGAGCGCGTGACGAGCGGGGAAGCATCGACAACCACGGGTCGGCTCGATACCGTTCGGAACGCCATCGACGAACTCGACCGGCCGACCGAGGAGGCGGTCATCGAGTACACGACCGCGCACGACGTACCCACCGAATTCGCCGAGCGCGCGCTCGAACGGCTCGTCCAGCAGGGCGAGGCGAGCCGGACCGACGGCGCGTACCGACTCCTGTGACGGACGAACGCGACCTCGATCCCGCGCCGCTCGTGGTCGGCACGCTGGTCGGGCTCGCCGGCGTGCTCTTCTTCCTCGAACCCGTGGTCGAACCGATCTCGGTCTTCGGAACCCCGACCCCGCCGTTCGTCCTTTCGGGAGCTGTCCTCGCGATCGGGTTCGGCCTCGGCGCGGCGGTGTACCTTCGGCGTGGTCGCCGGCTGATCGGGCTCGCCCACGCGGTCGGCGCGGGCGGGTTCGGGCTGCTGGTCGGCGCGACCGCGCTCGGTAGCGGAACGGTGTTGGTCGCCGGCGTCGCGGTGCTCGCCGGTGGCTGTGCGTTCCTCATCGGCCAGACAGCCCGCTGAAGCGCGCCTGTCGGTCGACCGCCCCCGACGACCGGGAAACGGAACTACGGGTCGGCCTCGGGGTACTCGACCGGGACGATCCGCTCGGCGCCCTCACGGTCGGCGTTGAGGTCGACCTCCGTGCGCAACGCCGGTCGGACCTCCGAGCCGAGCCGTTCGCCGAGTTGCTTGATTCCTTCGTCGCCGAGGTCGGCGTCGGGCGCGGGGAGATCGAGTTCGTCGCCGATGAAGCGCTCGGGGCGGACGTCGACGCCTTCCTCCGGCTGTGCGAACCCGCCCTCGTGGATGAAGAGGTCCGCCTCGCCGTCGGGCGCGACCCGGATCGCCGGCTCGCCCATCGGATCGGGTTCGAGGAACTTCTGTTGGAGGGCGGTCACGATCAGGTCCGGGTCGGCGTGTACGCGCTCGATCTCGGGCATAGTTCCCCTACCCGCTCGCGGGTTATGTCGGCACCGGTACGGCACGCGAGGGTGACTCCGGCAACCGCGCGCCGATCACCGCCCCAGCGCTTCGTGCGCGCTCGACAGGTTTCGGGAGGCGAGCGCGCCGAGAAGGGAGAGTTCACCCGCGAGCGCGCCCGCGGCGATCACTTCCGCGAGGCGGTCGGCGCTCGCGCCAGGCGGGGCGCCAC
>PXSV01000172.1:0-2965 GCA_003022685.1 Halobacteriales archaeon SW_9_67_24
TCACGACCCGCTCGGGAACGGTGTCGTTCGCCGCGAGCGACGTCGCGCTCACCGGGGTCTCCAACCCGCCGCTCGGCACGCCGAACCGGACGAACGTCGGCCAGTTCGTCGGCGCGGTCGCCACCGGACCGAACGCCTCGCTCCGGCTCGTCGTTCCCTACACGGACCGGGCCGTGACGCGCGCGAACATCACCGAGGGGACGCTCCGGCTGTGGGCGTACGACCTGACGTGGGACCAGGTCTCCGACCCAAACGCCGTCAACACCAGCCGCAACCGCGTCGTGGCGACCGTCCGGGCCTCGGAGAACGCGTCGGTCCTCGCGCCCCTCGGCGAGACCGAGACGCCAACGCCGACGCACCCGCGCCATGCGCTCTACGAGGGGCGATTCGACGCGTCGTCCGTCTACTGATCGAACGCCGATCCGGGCGACGACAGTGAAAACGAGGAGCTCGCGCTTCAGCGACGCCGGAGCGCGAGGACGGCGGTCCCGAGCAGCGCGGCGACGGCGGCGCTCACGCCGAAGCCAGGCCCGAACGCACCGCTGTTGCCGGAGCCCGTGGTCGTCCCGTTCGCCACGCTTGTTTCGCCTGCCTCGCCGACGGTACTCGTCGTCTCCTCGGTCGGGCTCGCGGTCGTGGTGTCCGTCGGTGTCGGACTCGCCGTTGCGGTCGGCGTCGGCGTTGGCGTCGCGGTCGGCGTCGGTGTGGGCGTCGGCGTTGGCGTCGCGGTCTCGCCGAGGGGTGCGAGGACCGACGCGTTCTCCGAGGCCCGGACGGTCGCCACGACGCGGTTGCGGCTGGTGTTGACAGCGTTTGGGTCGGGGACCTGGTCCCACGTCCGGTCGTATGCCCACAGCCGAAGCGTCCCCTCGGTGATGTTCGCGCGCGTCACGGCCCGGTCCGTGTAGGGAACGACGAGTCGGAGCGAGGCGTTCGGTCCGGTGGCGACCGCGCCGACGAACTGGTCGACGTTCGTCCGGTTCGGCGTGCCGAGCGGCGGGTTGGAGACCCCGGTGAGCGCGACGTCGCTCGCGGCGAACGACACCGTTCCCGAGCGGGTCGTGAGGTTCGTCCCCCGAACGTTGGTAGCGTTGGCGGCGGCGAAGAGGCTCCACCGACCGTTGTCGACCGCGGTGACGTTCAGGATTCGGGTATCGCTCGATCCCTGGAGTCCGATCCCGTGACGAGCGTTCGCGCTCGCGTTGACCTGCCGGACCAGGCCGTCGTTCGCATCGCGGTAGACCACCCCACTCGACCAGTCGGTCGTGGTCACGTCACGCACCGTGACGTTCGCGATCGTCGTGAGCGGGTTGGTGACTCGGATCCCGACGCTGCCAGTCGCGTTCGGTCCGCTCTGACTGGCGTTCGGGCCGGCATCGACGACGTGTCCTCGGCCGGCGAAGATCACGTCACCCGAGATGATCCGGATGCAGGCGTCCGCGGAGCTGTTCGTGATGTTCTCGGTGAGGACGTACCGCCCGTCGTCGGCGATCGTCCGGCACGAATCGACCCGGACCGGGCCGTCGTCCGCCTGGCCGCTCGCGGGACCGACGACCGCGACGGCCGCGACCGACGCCACGAGGAGGAGACAGATCACGACTGCGGCGTGTCCGTGTTGCGGTGAACCCATCGCTTGTGGGGTGGACCGGCGCATGGCCCATACCTGTTCTGTTCCGCCGCCAGGCGGATCGCTGCTCGTCGGTCGCCGATCGACACGCCCTCGGTGAGTCAGAATACGCCGGCCGCGCGCAACCCACCTTCGAGCAACTGTCGGGGAACCTCAGCGATGAGTGCGGCGGCGATGGCAAGTTCGACCGCCGTCACCGCGAGCGTCACGCCGGTTGCGTACCGACTCCCTGTCGTGACCCCGATTGGAAGATCGAACTCGGCGCTGTCGAGCGGGTAGAGCAGCGCGAGCCCGCGCTTCGAGCCGAGCAGATCGAGCACGAAGTGTGTCGCCACCCCGATCCAGACGAGTTCGAGGTTGTCGAAGTAGAGCGGGTAGCCCACGAACACCCCGAGCGTCGCGAGATTGTGAAACGTCTTGCGGTGGCTCCCGAACGCGGTGTCGACGTCGGGCACCAGCGCGCCGAGCACCACCGGGACGGCGACCCCGACGACCGCGCGCGCGGTGGTGGCGTCGCCCGCCGGATGGGTGAGGTACGCGAGCCCGACGCTCAACGCGACCGCGTTGATGACGTGCTCTCGCTTGTTCATCGTCCCGACGCCTCCCGGCTCATCGTCGCCGACGGCTCATCCCGTTCATCGAATAGCGCGACGACCGGGGTCGGTTAAGCCGTGTCGTTCGAGTTCGGGTTTCGGCGCTCGTCGAGCCGTTCGCGGACCGCCCCGAGCGCGCGCCTGGCGATCGTCTCCTTGACCTCGCGACGCGATCCCTCGAAGACGTGGTGTTCGGTCGCCGTGACCGAATCGCCGGTTCCCCACGCGCCCGCATACGCCACGCCGATGTGGACCGTGCCGACGGGCTTCTCCTCGGTGCCACCGTCGGGACCTGCGATCCCGGTCGTACTGAGCCCCCACGTCGTGTCGGCGGTGTCGCGTACGCCGCGCGCCATCGCGCGGGCGACCGGTGCGCTGACCGCGCCATGGGCATCTAAATCCTCGCGTGGGACGGCGAGCAGCGCGCGCTTGGCCCGCGAGGAGTACGTCACGAGCGAGCGATCGAAGTAGTCGCTCGATCCAGGCACGTTGGTGAGCAGCGAGCCGACCAGTCCCCCGGTGCACGACTCTGCGACCGCGATCGTTGCGTCGGTCGCCCGGAGCGCGTCGCCGAGTCGCTCCTCGATCGGTGTTTCGTCCGGGTCCTGGGCCATACACGAGCCATGGCAGCCATCGAGTAAGAAGCCGATGGTCGGGTACCTTGAAGAGGCGGTGGCGCGCGGGAGTGCGTGAAGCGCACGACTCGCGCGAGGGATGACTGAGCGAGCGTAGTGAGCGAAAGAAT
>PXSV01000172.1:3072-5888 GCA_003022685.1 Halobacteriales archaeon SW_9_67_24
CCGCCGGCATCGCGGAGGGACTCCACGAGTACGCCGACCTCGGAGGGGCGAACTACAACTACCCGCCGAGTGAGGGCCTCCAAGAATTACGTGAGGAGATCGCCGCCAGGCGAAACGTCGACGTCGAGTCGGTGCTCGTGACCAACGGCGCGGGCGAGGCGAACCACCTCGCCTTGGCGGCCGCACTCGACCGCGACGCGGGCTCGGAAGTGCTCCTCACCGATCCGGTCTATCCCTACTACCCCGGGAAGACGAAGCTCCTCGGTGGCGTTCCGCGCTACGTCCCGGTCGACGACGACGGCCGACTCGATCCCGCCGCGGTCCGCGAGCACGCCGGTCCCGACACCGCCGGGATCGTCGTCAACACCCCGAACAACCCCACCGGCGCGGTCTATCCCGAAGAAACGATGCGGGAGATCGTCGCGATCGCCGAGGACTGTGGCGCGGTCCTTCTGAGCGACGAGGTGTACGACCACTTCGACCTCTCCGGGGCGTTTTCGAGCGCGCTCGGCGTCGATTCGGCCCATTGCGTCGTGACCAACTCCTTCTCGAAGTCGATGGCGGTCACGGGCTTTCGGGTGGGATACGGGATCTTCCCGCCGGCGCTTCGGGACGCGGCGCGCACCAGGCACATGCTTTCGAACGTCACCGGCAGCCGGCCGGCCCAGTACGCCGTCCTCGAAGCGTTGCGCTCGACCGATCGCGAGTACTACGCCGCGAACCGCGACCGGCTCGAAGGGCGGGTCGCGACGTTCACCGACGCGCTCGACGCTGCCGGGGCCGAGTACACTACTCCCGACGGTGCGTTCTACGTCATGGCGTGCTTTTCGGAGTTCCCGGGCACGATGGCGAACGCCGAACGGCTGATCGACGAGGCCGGCGTGGCCGGGATGCCAGGCGAAACCTTCGGCGAGACTCGTGAAGATTGGTTTCGGTTCGCGCTCGTCACGCCCGAGGTCGAGGTGGCGGCCGAGCGGCTCGCGGAGTTTTTCGGCTGACGGTGCTGAGACTGGTGACAACGACGGTGGCGTGCGGCTGCGTGCCGTTTATCGGCGCGCAGCTCTCGCGCGAGGGATGAGTGAGTGGAGTGAGCGAAGCGAGCGGAACGAACGAATCGGCTGGGGAGGCGTGTGGCTGTTCGGTTGTCGTAGCTCGTGGATAGATGGTTGTGCTCGGCGTGACAGGGCCAGCATCGGAGCTATCGTCATGAGCGCTTGACCATCCGTTTCGTCGCTCCCGAAATCGGCCGAGAACTCCGTCAGGCCACGCGACGAACCAGGTCGTAGAGCCGGTTACGGACGCCGGCCGGCAGAAAGCGGGCGTACTCGGCGAGGCTGGCGACCGGCCCGACGGGGTAGCGTGCGGACGGGTCGGACGAAACCGCGGCGTCGACGATCGAGATCGTAGAACGTCTCGTACGCACCCGAGCGGTCGAGACCGGCGAGTTCGTCCGCGGCCCGATCCTCGAACTCGGTGTTGACGGGTCCCGGCGCGACCACGACGATGTCGACGCCGTAGTCCGCGATCTCGGCGCGGAGCGCGTCGGTCATGGCCTCGAGGGCGAACTTCGAGCCCGCATAGACGCCCTTGGCGGGCGTGGCGAACCGCCCGGCGGCGCTGGAGACGTTCACGATCGTTCCCCGGCCGCGATCGCGCATGTGTGGCAGGACGGCGCGGGCCAGGCGGTGCGGGCCGTAGACGTTCGTATCGAACTGGTCGCGGACCCGCTCGGTCGGCACGTCCTCTACGGGGCCGAACTGGCCGTAGCCCGCGTTGTTCACGAGGCAGTCGATCCGGTCGCTGTCGTCGACGACCCGATCGACGACGGCCGTTACCGCCTCGTCGTCGGTGACGTCGAGCGCCGCGGTCTCACAGCCCACCTCGGCGAGCGCCGACAGATCGTCCCCGTCGCGCGCGGTCGCGTACACCGTCCACTCCTCCTCGCGAAAGGCTTCCGCGGTCGCGCGGCCGATCCCCGACGAACAGCCGGTGACGAGCGCGGTCTTCTCGGTCATACCTCGGTTCTCTCGCGCCGGGTAGTTAACTTCCGCCGTTCGCCACGGCGCTCGCGCGCCGGTGGTTCGACGGGGCCGCAATACTCGATCGTCGGACTGTGAGCCTCAGCCACCGTGTTCGCGTTTCACTTCGTCGGCATAGCCGTCCGCGAGCCGGGTCGGTTCGGGGAGCTTGTAGCCGTCACACAGCCGTCCGACGAGATCCGCGGCCGTCTCGCCTTCGACACGGTGGCCGGAGCTCACATACACCGGATTAACGTGGCGACTCCCGGAGTCGTACTGGCGGGTCTGGAGCGCGTAGCCGATGACGTCTTCTCCTGTGGTTTCCACGCTGTCGTCGGCCGCGATGGCGGTGCGGGCTCCTTCGGGAAGGTCGTCGAGCGATCCCTGGGGTGTGCCACAGAGCAGCCCCTTCGCGACCCCGACGCTCGGCAGGTCGAAGACGAGGCCGAGATGGGTGGCGAGGCCGGTCTCGCGGTAGTGGATCCGGCCGCTGCCGTCGAACACCGCGAGGTCCGGCTCGACGTCGAGATTTGCGAACGCCGCGAGGATCGCGCCGGCCTCCCGAAAAGAGAGCAGTCCGGGAACGTAGGGAAATTCGAGGTCGACGACGGCGCTCGCGCGCTCGATTACCTCGCCAGCGCGGAGGGCGACGATCGCCCCCACCGCACGGTCGTTGAGGAAGGCCTGATCGATGCCGACCACCACCGGCGGTTCGTGGGCCGGGTCGTCGGTCGCTGGATCGTCGGCGGCGATCGAATCGAGGGCGGGTGTAGCAGTCGTCGACACCGCCGCCGGATC
>PXSV01000173.1:0-16806 GCA_003022685.1 Halobacteriales archaeon SW_9_67_24
CCGGAGGCCTCGAACACCGCCTCGGGCGTCACGGTGGGGGAGTCGATCTCCATGTGGCCCTCGCGGGTCACGAACCGATCGCGCCACGCGGCTTCGAGGTTGCGCTTCAGCGCCGCGCCCTCGGGACCGTAGGTGTAGAAGCCGCTGGTGCCGCCGTAGGCTTCGTTCGCGGGGAAGAAGAAGCCGCGGCGCTTCGCGAGCTCGGTCACCGTTCCGGCGTCGGCGGCCCCGGACGCTGTTTCGCTGATGGGCTCCGCGTCGCCGTTCGCGCCGTTCACGTCGTGGGGGGCGTCAGGATCGGTCATACAGGTTCTCCAGGAGGTTCGCGTCCCGGACCACGCCCACGAGGTCGCCGCCGCTCACGAGCGGGAGCTGCTCGACGTCGTTGGTGAGCATCGCCTGGGCGACGTCGCGTGCGGTCTGGGTCTCGCCGACCGTGACGACGTCGCTCGTCATGAACTCCCGGACGGGTTCGGCCGGGATCTCGACGTTTCGGGTGGGGAGATACCGGTTGCCGACCGCCTTGATCCCTTCCCACATCCACTCGTCGTCCTGGTTCGCGATCGACTCGCCGGTGTCGGCCTCACCCTCGACGATGCGTGCCACCTCCAGCACGTCGACCTCGGTGAGAACGCCACACATCGCGGCGTCGTCGTCGAGCACCACCGCGTAGGGCACGTCGGCGTAGGAGATCTCGCGCTCGGCCACCGTGAGCGGCGTCTCGATGTGGACCGTGTTCACGGTTCGAGTTGCGAGCTCGCCGACCTCGGTGTCACCGGCGACCTCGTCCTCCGCGATCGCCCGGATCACGTCGGTGATGGTGATGACACCCTCCAGTTGGCCGTCAACAACGGGGACTCGGCGTGCGCCCTCCGTTACCATGAGGCGGGCGGCCTCGGCGATCGACGTGTCGGCGGTCGTGGTGGTGCCTGGCGCGAGACGAGACCCCGGAACGCCTCCCCGCCGTCCTCGTCTTTGACGACGGGTATCGAGGAGAACTCGCGTTCCTGGAGGTATTCGAGCGCGTCGTCGCGCGTGCCCGGCAGCGAGACGGTGACGAGCGCATCGCGCGGCGTCATCGCATCGGCGACGTTCATGATGGACCCACTGGCCGCCCGCCTACTAAGTCGTTGCACTTCGTTCGTCACGCCGACACCGGCGACCGAGGAATCGGGCCACGACATCGACCGCGGGACGAGGGCGCTCGCTACTCGCTCGCGGCGGCGTAGTCCGTCGCGGGGAAGAACTTCTCGGGGTCGTCGTGCTGGAAGGAACCCAACTGCGTGCCGTCGAGGGTCCGGACGTGGGTGTACATCTCGCCTTCCTCGCTCGCGGTGTGCATGAGCTGGCGCGCCTCGCGGCCGGTTTCGGGATCGGCGAGAACGGTCACGAGGAACGTCTGACCGCCGACCTCGTTGCGGAACACGTCGTAGCGCGGGAACTCGCCGGCCGCGAACGCCGTCTCGAACGCCTCGGCGTGGTTGTCGGGGATCACGTGGACCAGCCCGAAGCGACCCTCGACGCCCGTGTCCGGGTGTTCGGCTCCGGTGTGGCCCGCCGGGATCGTGGTCGTCCGCCACCCCTTCTCCTCGTACTCGGTGGCCAGCGCCTCCATGTCCTCGATCGTCGCCTGCCACGCGTTCTTGAGCGTGTCGGCGTTGTCGGCGGTCCGGTCCGCCCTCGTCTCCTCGTCGTGGGCATCGGGCATACCCCGTCTCCGGCGTGCGTCCCGTAAAACCTGTCGGGCGGATTACGCCGCGACGTCGAACCCGACCTCCAGGACGAGCGAAACGCACAGCGCGAGCACGCTGGCGACGAACAGTTTCGCCGGTGGCGGCAGTCGCTCGTCGGACGCGAGCACGTTCCGTTCGAGCAACGGCGCACGCCGGACGAGCCCCTCGAAGGGGGTGTCCTCGCGTTCGCCCGAGGACTCGTCCTCGCCGCCTTTCCACGGTGGCGTCGGGCGGAGCTGGAACGCCGAGACGCCGAAAACGAAGAAGCCGACGAAAAACAGCACGAACTTCACGCCGACGAGAACCCCTCCAAAGGGGAGGCTCACGACCGCGGCGACGGCGATCACCGCGAGCACCCACGCGACGGCGTACGCGAGCGCGTCGAGCGCCTGGCGCGCGCGGAGCGCGACGGGTCGGTCGGTCGAGTTCGCCATCAGCCGTCGAAGACGGTCCGTTCGAAGAACGCGCTCGGCTCGTCGTGTTCGAACTTGTGCCGGTGACAGAGGCTGGTTCGATCGGACTCGCTCACCTCGTGGTGGGCGGGCATCTCGGTGTCACACTCGCTGCCGAACTCCTCGCGGAGCACCTCCCGCGCCCGGCCTTCCTCGCCCGACCGGACGTGCTCGGCCGCCCGCTCGATCGGCTCGCTCACCGTCGACGGCACGCCAGCGAGGGGGTCCCCGGACTCCGTCGTTCCCTCGGTGCCGGTTCCCGCGTCCGTGCCCGCCGGCGTCTGGAAGACCTCCTGCAGGATCTCGTCGATGTCCGAAAAGCGGGTGTCCATCCCGAGCAGTTCGCGGGCACGCTCGGTGAGCGACCGATCCGCGCGATTGCGTTCGCGGAGGATCTCCCGGAGCACCTCGATGCGCTCCCAGAGGTCGTCGTCGATGTCGGCGTGGGCCTCCGGCCGGATCTTCGCCGGACACCGCGTGCTGAACGGACAGCCCGTCGGCGGGTCCCGGGGCGAGGGCGGCGTCCCGCGGAGGGTGATCCGGTCGCGCTGGCTCGTCGGGTCGGGCGTGGGGATCGCCGACAGCAGCGAGTGGGTGTAGGGGTTCGCCGGATCGTCGAACAGCTCCTCGCCGTCCCCGACTTCCATCACGTTCCCGAGATACATCACCGCGACCCGATCACAGATGTGGCGGACGACCGAGAGGTCGTGGGCGATGAACAGGTACGTGAGCCCGAACTCGTCCTGGAGGTCCTCCAGGAGGTTCAGGATCTTCGCCTGGACGGAGACGTCGAGCGCGCTCACGGGCTCGTCGAGCACCACGAACTCGGGTTCGAGGGCGAGCGCGCGCGCGATCCCGACGCGCTGGCGCTGTCCGCCCGAGAACTGATGGGGGTAGCGGTAGTAGTGTTCCTCCCGTAGCCCCACGGTTTCGAGCAGTTCGCGCACCCGCTGGCGGCGCTCGCGCGAGCTGTTCCAGTCGTGGACGTCGAGCGGCTCGCGGACGATCTCGCCGACCGTCATCCGGTCGTTGAGGCTGGACTCGGGGTCCTGGAACACCATCTGGGCGTTCCGCCGCCAGTTCTTGAGGTCATCGCCCGAGAGTTCGGTGACGTCGGTCCCGTCGAAGGAGACCGAACCGGCGGTCGCGCGTTCGAGCTGGACCAGCGTCCGGCCGAGCGTTGTCTTGCCACAGCCCGACTCGCCAACGAGACCAAGGGTCTCGCCCCGTCGGATGCCGAAGGAGACGTCGTCGACGGCCTTGACGGGGTTATCGGAGAGCAGTCCGCCCTCGCCGTAGTACGTCTTCAGGTTCGTGACCTCGACGAGCGCGTCGTCGACGACCGACTCCTCGTCGCGCTGGACGGTCTCACTCATCGATCGACACCTCGCTGTTGCTTCCCCGTCGACGGTGTGTCTCGACCGCCGCCTCGCGCGATTCGTCCTCGGGGTAGAGGAGACACGCGGCGGTGTGGTCGTTCGTGCCCTCGTTCACCGGGACCGAAACCGGATGGACGGCTTCGCACTCCTCGAACGCCTCGGGACACCGCGGCGCGAACCGACAGTCCGTCGCGGGTTCGTTCGGCGTCGGCACGTCGCCCTCGATCGTCCGCAGGCGATCGTCGTCGGGATGTCGCCCCGGGATGGATTCGAGCAACCCCTGCGTGTAGGGGTGTTTGGGGTTCGCGAACAGCTCCTCGATCGGCGCGGTCTCGACGATCTCGCCGGCGTACATCACATTGAGTCGGTCGGCGACCTCCGCCATCACCCCCATGTCGTGGGTGATGAACACGATCGCGAGGCCGCGCTCCTCCTGGATGCCGTTGAGGAGTTCGAGGATCTGGGCCTGGATCGTGACGTCCAAGGCGGTGGTGGGCTCGTCACAGATCAGGACCTCGGGCTCGCACGCGAGCGCCATCGCGATCACCGCGCGCTGGCGCATCCCGCCGGAGAACTGGTGGGGGTACTCGGTGATCCGGCGTTTCGCGTCGGGAATCGAGACCGCTTCGAGCAGGTTGACCGCTTCCTCGGTCGCCGCCCGCCCACGGAGCCCCTGGTGGAGGCGAAGCGCCTCCTTGATCTGGTTGCCGACGGTGTACACCGGGTTCAACGAACTCAGCGGGTCCTGGAAGATCATCGCGATCCCGTTGCCCCGGAGCTTCCGGAGCGCCGACGGCGACGCCCGCGTCACGTCGACGTAACCCCCGCTCGGGTCGTTGCCCGACCACTCCTCGACGAAGACGAAGTCGTCGTTGCCCGCGGTCGCGGCGTGCTCGTCGTCGTCGATCCCGGCGACGTCGACCGTCTTCCCCGAGAACGAATCGGCGAACCGTTCGAGCGTCCCGCGGTCGCGAAACCGGATCCGGCCGTCGAGAACCTCGCCGGGCGACTCGATGAGTCCCATGATCGAACGGGCGGTGACGCTCTTGCCCGATCCGGACTCGCCGACGATGCCAACGGTTTCGCCCTTGTGGACCTCGAAGCTCGCGCCGTCGACCGCGCGAATCGTCTCCTTGTCGGTGAAAAACGCCGTCCGGAGGTCCTCGACCGAGAGGATCGGGCCGCCGCGGCGGCGATCGCGGTGGAGCATCCGGGAGCTCATGCGCCACCACCTCCGGCTGCGGCTTCGTCGGCCTTGCTCTCCTGGGCAGTGCCGCTCCCACTCCCGCTCTGTGGGTCGATCGCGTCACGGATCCCGTCGCCGAGCGCGTTGAACCCGATCACGATGAGCGTGATCAGGATGCCGGGGATCAGCGAGATGTGCCACGACGCGGTCGCCACGTAGGGCTGGCCCGAGGAGATCGCCCGCCCCCATTCGGGGGTCGGCGGCGTGATGCCGAGGCCGAGATACGAGAGCCCGGCCACCGCGATGATGATGCCGCCGAGCGTCAGCGACGTGTAGATCAGCAGGTAGCCGATCACGTAGGGGAGCATGTGTTTGCGCATGATCGTCCGTGGTTTCTGGCCGAAGCTCTTCGCGGCGTCGATCCACTCCTCCTCGGCGATCTGAAACGCCGGGCCGCGGACGGCCCGCCAGAGGAACGGCCACTGGATCAGCACGAAGATGGCGATCAACATCACCGCACCGTTGTAGAGCTCCGCGAGCCACGTCCCAGAGAACGTCGCCGACGCGAGGATCAACACCAACAGGACCGGCAGCGCCTGGATCGAGTCGCTCGCGATGACGACCGCGAGGTCGGCGAGGCCCTTGTAGTACGCCGTCAGCAGGGCGAACCCGGTGGCGATCAGTCCCGCCCCCACCATGGAGACGATCCCGATCATGAGCGAGATACGGGCCCCCGCCGCTAAGAAGGTGAACATGTCCTTGCCGGTCGTGAGCGTGCCGAACGGATGGAACCGTCCGAAGTCGTCGTACGACCACGGCCCGACGTTCGAATCGGGGTTGCCCTCCGAAGCCGACCCGAGGTTGGCCGTGCCGACGGTGACGTTTCTGACCTCGTCGGTCTCCTCGTCGTAGAACTCGGTGTAATGGGAGTACGGCTGCCGGAGGTTCGCCTCGGCGGTCGTCGGCCCGAGCGCGGGCGCGAACAGCGCCATCACGAGGAAGATCAACACGAGCACGAACCCGAACTGACCCCACCGATGGCTCCGGAGCCGATCGACCACGTCGTCGCGGGGCGTCCAGTCGGCGTAGCGGTAGTGTTGGCGGAACGTCCGGTAGCCGACCCAGAGCCAGCCAAGCCAGATGAACGCGTACGCGTAGATCAACAGGACCCGGAGCAGCCACGCGTACGCCGGCTCCAGCCCGAGGAACGTGTCGACCCACTGCTGGCCGTTGTAAAAGCCGTCGTTCGGGATGAGAGAGCGCGAGAGCAGCGTCGGGATCACCTCCGAGGACTCCTCTAACCGCGAGAACAGCGCGACGCCGGGGTTGTCGGGGAAGAGCCCGCCGATCGTCGAGAGGAGCCGGAAGACGAGCCCGAGGAACGCGCCGAACTCGACCGCGACGAGCACGAGCGCGCCGAGGATCCACCGGATCGCCGGGCGCGGGTTGTCCGCGATGCGCTGTCTGAGCGGTGCGTCTTCGTCGGAAACGGTTTCACTCATGGATTTAGTCCTGTTCGTACCCGACGCGCGGATCGATGAGGGTGTAGAGGAGGTCCTGGACGATGTTCAGACCGACGATCAGCAGGATGAAGATGAACATCAACGAACCGAGCAACGGCAGGTCGGCGTTGAGCGCCGCATCGTAGAACAGTACTCCGAGACCGTTAATCCCGAACACCGTCTCGACCAGCACCGAGCCCCCGATCAGGAGGAACGCCTCGCCGGTGATGATCGGGACCAGCGGGATCAGCGCGTTCCGGAAGACGTGCTTCCAGACGATCGATCGGCTCGAGACGCCCTTCGCCCGGGCGGTCTCGACGTACTCCGAATTGATCGTTTCGAGCACCGCGGTTCGGCCGAGGCGCATCTCGTTGCCCATCGATGCCGACCCGAGGACGAGCGCCGCCGGCGCGATCTTCTTGAGCGCCGCGAGGAACGATCCGTCGCCGCCCTTCCGAATCCACCAGTCGACCGGGTCCGTGATCGCGCCGAGCGGCTCCGCGAGGAAGTCGATCGGCGGCGGACCGACGATGCCCGTCGGCACGAGCCAGCCCGCCCAGTTGAACCCGAAGAGCAGGTCCTGGGACTGGACGAGGAGGGTGACGAGGATGATGGCGAGCCAGAAGTTCGGCATCGCGCGCCAGACGATCCCGCCGAACGAGGCGAAGTAGTCGCTACCCGTGTTCGGGTTGAGACCGGCGTAGAAGCCGAGCGGGATCCCGACGAACAGCGCGATCAACACCGACCAGAACCCGAGCCAGATCGTCCGGGGCGCGTAGGAGACGATCAGGGCATACGCGCTGGTCCCCGGCTCGATGACCCACGACTGCCCCAGATTGAAGGTGAACAGGTCGATCATGAAGTCGAAGTACTGCTGCCAGAGGGGCTGGTTCAGCCCGAGCTGGGTGCGTATCCGTTCGAGGCCCTCCGGGTCCCCGAGACCGATGATCGCCGCCGCCGGGTCGATCGGCCCGAGCCGGATGAGCATGAACGTGATCGTCGTCCCGAATATCACGATCGGGATCGCGAGCACCAGGCGTCTGAGGAAGTAACTCCACCGGCTCATGCGGCCCTCCGCCGTGAGCGAATGGGTTCCATGCTACGCACTCGTTCGCAATCTACGGGTATCATAGTTTCGTTTGGGTTCGGGCAAACGTTGCCGAACACGAACGGCGTTGCGACCGGCAAAATCGCCGGACGAAACGGTTTCGGGGGCCGCGTTAGCTGCGCTCGCCGATGCGCACGCCGTCCTTCGCCTGCCGGCTACCGCCCATGCCGCCGTGCATCTCGATGTCGACCCAGTCGTACCAGAACCGCTCGCCGAGGCTGTGATAGATCGGCAGGAAGCCGACGTCCTCCCAGTTGGCCTCCTCGATCGCGATGTACGCCTCGTTGCGGGCCGTCTGGGCCTGGTCGGTCGGGGCCTGGTTGTCCTCGACTTTGGCGTACGCCTCTTCGGCCTGCTGGGCCGCCGACCCGTTCTCCTCGGTCCAGTTGATGTAGGAGGTGGGTGCCGGGTCGCTGGTCAGGGTCTGGGGCGGGTTGAGCAGCTGGAGGAAGTTGTCGGGCGCGGGCCAGTCCGCGATCCACCCGAGCGTGTAGGCGTCGAGGTTCCCGTTCCGACCACGGGTGAGCAGGGTCGAGAAGTCGGCCTGCTGGATCTCCATTTTGATGTGGGCGGCCGAGAGCTGATCGCGGAACAGCTTCGCCATCTCCAGCCACGTCGGCGACTGGTACTGCGTCCACTGGACCGTGAACTGGTTGTCCGGACCGTAGCCGGCCTCCTCCATGACCTGTTTCGCCTGCGGGACCTGCGTCTGGTTGTACCCGTACGGCCAGTTCTGTTCGGCGTGCTGGGTGTAGGCGTTCGCGCCGTCGGGGTAGATCGACGGCGGCGTGAAGTGATACGACGCCTTGCCGCGACCCTTGAACACCGACTGGACCAGCTGTTCCTGGTTCGCCACGTACGCGAACGCCTGCCGGACGGGCTTCGGAATCGTGTCCATGTTGAACCCGACGTAAAAGGAGGAGATCTCGGGCACGCTGGCGTACTGGGCCGTCTCGTCGTTACGCACAGGTCGGAGCTCTTCTCCATCGAGTAGTTGTACTGTGCGTTCGGCGAGGAGATGATCTGCCAGTGGATGCCCGCGATCGAGGCCTCCCCGCCGTAGTACTCGGCGAAGCGGCTGACCTCGGCCTCGGTGCCGGACTCCCATAGCTCGAACTCGAACGGGCCGGCCCCGATCGGGTTGCTCGTGGCGAACTCCTCGTACTCCATCTCGCCGTCCGCGCTCTCGATGTCGCCCACGATCCCCTCGGGGATCGCCGCGAAGGAGGTGTACGCGAGCATTTCGAGCGACGCGTGGAACGGCGCGTCGAGCGTGACCTCGAGGGTCGTCTCGTCAGCGGCGTTGAGCGCGAGCGAGCCCGGCTTGTACTCCGGTTCGGCGTCCCCGCTCGGCTCGGTCATCTCGCTTTGAACCCCGAGCGAGTCGAGGATGAAGTACGTCCGCCGGGAGTTCGAGGACTGGGCGAGGCGCTCGAACGAGTAGACGAAGTCCTGGGCGGTGACCGAATCGCCGTTGTGGAAGGTCGCGTCCGGGTTGATGTTGAACGTGTACGTCGTCTGGTCGTCCGAGAGCTCGTACCCCTCCGCGAGCTGTGTCTCGACGGTCGGGTTCCCGTTCGGGTAGTTCATCAACGCGTCGTAGATCTGCTGGACGACCCGACCGCTCGCGGTGTCGGTCGACGCGATCGGGTCGAGCGTCGTCATCGTGGAGTTGATGAGCTGGAGCGTGGCCTCGGAGTCGGCCTCCATCTCCCCTTGGGTCTCCTCGCCCTCGGTGCCGTCGCCAGCAGTCTCCGTTTCGTCACCGGCGGTCGTCTCCATTCCGTCGTCCATGCTGGTGGTATCGTCGGCACCGTCGCCACCGCCGGCGGTACCGGTGTCGGTTCCGTCGCCGTCACCGTCTCCGCCACCGGAACAGCCGGCGAGCGCGACACCCGCTGCCACGCCGCCCGTTGCTTGTAGAAAACGACGCCGAGTCTGTTTGTTATCGTCGTTCATCCCAGTTGTCGACTTCCGCCGTGTACCCATAAGTTTTGTGTTGTAGTGCACTGGCGACCGCACGGACCGGTCCCCGAGACCTCGTACACGACGCCGTGACGGTCCCGAGAACGCGACCGTCCGGCGTGGGCCTCGCCGCCGATCGGTGTCGAGGTCCGGGACTCGACCAGTGGTTTCACCGAAACCGGGAATTTCGTCCCGTTCGGCACCGAGAGACGAGCGACGAAGCCGGACGGGCGAACGGAATCGGCGAGCACTGCGAACGGGCGGGGCCGACGGGGAAACCGTGACCGACGCCGTCGGTTCGACGCGCTTATAAGCCGGTGGTATGTACTCACATAGTATGACGCCGGATGCGACAACCGCGGCGGCACCCGTCGCGGCCGACGACGTCATGGCCTCGGTCGACGATGACGGCTGCGTGGAGCGGTTCGTCATCGCCGACATCTCCCGCGACGACGCGTGGCTCTCGATGGCGCTCGACGGGGCAGCGTCGCTTCCGGCGTGGCGATAGACTTCTCGCGGTTTTCGAACGGGCCCGCGACCGCTCGCGAGCTACGATGGGCGCGGTAACGAGAGGGACGCGACGCGCTCGCCGTGCCGTCCGTCGCGGAGCACGAGTTCCGAGACGGTCCACTCGGTCGGTTCGAACTCGACGCTCGCGAGTTCGTGAGCACGCTCCACGGGGCCACCACGGGCGAGGGTCACGTGGGGAACGTAGTCGTCACCTTCGAGATCGGGGATCGGGTCGAAGGCCGCGACGAGTCGCCGATGGAGGTCGTGGAGGCCAGGGCTCTCGATCGCGACGTACACTACCGGGCCGGGGCCACGAACCGGCTCTGCGAACCAGTCGATCCCCGCCGTGCGTGCCTCGATGGCGGGTGCGCCGGCGAGCGCGCGACGGACCCGCTCGAACAGCCGGTTCGGATCGGCATCGGCTGTTTCGAAGCGCTTGCAGACGAGGGTGTGGCGCTCACGGACCCGATCGAACCCGACGAGGTGGGGGTGGAGGGTAGCGGCGAGGCGCTCGATCCCGCCGGGAACCGGGACGTCGAGGCTGTACACGACCACACTCGGCACGCCGACGGGATGACGGTGACGGTCACGTGGGGTGCTCGCACGAGCGGAGTGGTGCAATCGTTGCCGTCCCGGAAGGGTTTAATACCCTCGCCGTCCCAGCAGCGGGTAGATGACGATGACCCGTCGCACCGGCTCGCTCCGCACTGGTGGGCCGCTTCCGCTTCGACCGCGACGACCGGGCCGTTAGGCCCGCACAACCCCATTTCTCCGACCCGTTTCGCTCCTCAGCCGCCCACCCGACGGGTTCCGCTGGGCGAATTTCACTGCCACGCCGAACACCAATATCATGACACCCCCAACCGATTCCGCACCCTCAACCGACTCCACGCCGCAATCCACCGATCGCGTCGCGCTCGCCTTCTCCGGCGGGCTCGATACCACCGTCTGCGTCCCGCTCCTGAAAGAGGAGTACGGCTTCGACGAGGTCATCGGCGTCACCGTCGACGTCGGCCAGCCGGACGCCGAGTTCGCCGAAGCCGAGGAAACAGCAACCGCGCTCGGCCTCGACCATCACGTGGTCGACGCGCGCGAGGCGTTCGCCGAGACCTGTCTCGATTCGGTTCGCGCGAACGCCACCTATCAGGGCTATCCCCTCGGCACGGCGCTCGCGCGGCCCGTGATCGCCCAGTCGATTCTCGACGTCGCGCTCGCTCAAAACTGTGCGGCGCTCGCCCACGGCTGCACCGGCAAGGGCAACGACCAGCTCCGCTTCGAGACCGTCTGGCGCAGCTCCGACCTCGACGTGATCGCGCCCGTCCGCGAACTCGGGCTGACCCGCGAGTTCGAGCAGGAGTACGCCGCCGAACGCGACTTGCCCATCGAGGGCGGCGACGGCGGCGCGTGGAGCATCGACACCAATCTCTGGAGTCGCTCGGTCGAGGGCAACGAACTCGAAGAGCCGAGCTACGTGCCGCCCGAGGACATCTACGACTGGACCCAACCGCCCAGCGAGGGCAGCGAGCTCCTCGAAATCGAGTTCGAAGAGGGCTACCCGGTCGCGCTCGATGGAACATCGATGGAGCCGATCGCGCTCATCAAGCAGCTCAACGAGGTCGCGGGCGCACACGGCGTCGGGCGAACGGATGTAATGGAGGATCGGATGCTCGGGCTCAAGGTTCGCGAGAACTACGAACATCCCGCGGCCACCGTGCTGCTGGGTGCCCACGAGGCGCTCGAATCGCTCGTGCTCACCAAAGAAGAGCGGAGTTTCAAAACGCAGATCGACCACGAGTGGGCCAAAAAGGCCTACGAGGGGCTGCTCGCCGCGCCCCTGGTCGACGCGCTCGATGGGTTCATCGCGTCGACCCAGAAGCGCGTCACCGGCACTGTCACCGTGAAACTGGAGGGGGGCCGGGCGCGCCCGGTCGGTCGGGAAAGCCCCTATGGCGTGTACTCGGCGTCGGCGGCCTCGTTCAACACCGCGGCCGTCGACGACGGGATCGAGCAGGCCGACGCCACGGGCGTCGCGAAGTACCACGGGTTCCAGTCGCGCCTCGCGAAAAGCGTCATCGACGACGCGAACGCGACGGCGGAGGCGGTCGCCGACGGCGGAACGGACGGAAGCGAGGGGAGCGAACCCAGGGCCGAGAACACGACGAACGGGAGCGAGAAGTGAGATGAGTGGAGAGGACGGCGACGTGGTCCGCCGCGACCGGTTCAGCGGCGGCCCCGCCCGCGCGTTCCTCTCCTCGATGGACCACGACGAGCGCCTCTTCGACGCTGATCTCGCGGTCGACCGCGCACACGTAGTGATGCTCGCCGAACAGGGGATCGTCGACGAGGGAAGTGCCGGCGCGATCCTCGACGCACTCATCGATGTCGAAGCGACGGACTATGACGCGCTCGACGGCGAGGACGTCCACGCCGCGATCGAGACCGCGGTGATCGAGCGCGTCGGCGAGTCCGGCGGTCGGATGCACACCGCCAGGAGCCGGAACGACGAGGTGGCGACGTGTATTCGATACCGGCTGCGTGAGGAGTTGCTCGACGCGATCGATGCGACGCTCGTGCTCCGCGAGGCGCTCGTCGAGGCGGCACGCGAGCACGTCGAAACCGTCATGGCCGGCTACACGCATCGCCAGGCCGCCCAGCCCACCACCGTCGCGCACTTCCTGTGCTCGTATGCGCGGGCGCTCGAACGTGACACCGATCGGTTGCTCGCGGCGTACGACCGGACCGACCGCTCGCCGCTCGGCGCGGCGGCCTTCGCGGGCACGCCGTTCGATGTCGACCGCGAGCGTACCGCCGACCTCTTGGGATTCGACTCCGTCCTCCGAAATTCGATGGACGCGGTCTCGACCCGGGATTTCATGATCGAGACGGCAAGCGCGCTGTCGACGCTCTCGGTTTCGCTCTCGGGCCTCGCGACCGACCTGATCGAGTTCGCGGCCGACGAGTACGTCGAAATCGACGACGACTACGCCTCGACCTCCTCGATCATGCCCCAGAAGAAGAATCCCGACACGCTCGAACTCGTCCGGGCGGCAAGCGGGAGCGCGAACGCGGGGCTGAACGGTCTCCTAACGACGCTGAAGGGGCTGCCCCGCGCGTACAACCGAGATCTCCAGGAAGCGACACCTCACGTCTGGACCGCCGTCGATGCGGTCACGCCCGCGACGGAGGTGGCCGCGGGCGCGGTCGCGACGGCGGCGTGGAACGAGGACGCGCTCGCCGCGGCGGCGGGCGAGGGGTTTGCGACCGCGACCGGCGTCGCCGACCTGCTCGCGGCGAACGGCGTGCCGTTCCGGACGGCTCACGCGATACTCGCCCGTCCGGCGCAACGCGCCGCAGACGGGACGAGCGGTGAAACCGCGGGTCTCGATCCCGCGGCGAGCGTGGCGAGTCGTAACTCAGTCGGGGGTCCGGCCCCCGAGGCGGTCGCGGCGGCGCTCGACGAGGCAGGAGCGGGGATCGAGACCGACGAGGAGCGTCGCGACGAGCGGCGTGATCGACTCGACGCCGCGGCCGCGGCGCTCGAACGGGAGGTGGGTCGGTATCGTTGAGCGACCGCCCCCGCGAGGGGGACGAATTCATCTCGTCGGCGACGACGAAACGCGCGGACTGCCCGAATTCGGCACGGAGAGACCACAGCACTTTTTGTAAGCCATCGAACAAGTTCGAAGGGTTTAAGCTGATACGCGGGTGAGGGAGACACATGGCGAACTGCCCCGAATGCGGGGGCGAGGTGTCCCTGCACGACGACGCGGAGGTCGGCGAGATCATCGACTGTGGCACCTGCGGAGCCGAACTCGAAGTCATCGACGTCGATCCACCGGTCCTCGAGACGGCCCCCGAGCTCGAAGAGGACTGGGGGGAGTAAGAGTGAAAATAGGCGTCCTCTACTCCCGAATCAGACACGACGAGAAGCTGCTCCTCGGCGAGTTCAGAGAGCGCGGCCACGAGGTGACGAAGATCGACGTCCGCGACCAGCGCTTCGATCTCACCGAGCCGCCGGCGGCGTTCGCCGACGTGGACCTCGTCGTGGATCGGTGTCTCGCGACCAGCCGGAGCCGCTACGCGACGCGCTTCCTCGCGGCGTACGGCATTCCGGTCGTGAACTCGCCCGAAACGGCGGCGGTGTGTGCCGACAAGGCCGAGTGCAGCCTCGCGCTCGCGGGGGCCGGCGTGCCGACGCCCCGGACGGAGGTCGCCTTCACGAAGGAGAGCGCGATGGAGTCCATCGAACGGTTCGGCTACCCCTGTGTGGTGAAACCCGTGATCGGGTCGTGGGGTCGGCTGCTGGCGAAGATCGACTCCCGGAGCGCGGCGGAGGCGATCCTGGAGCACAAATCGACCCTGGGTCACTACGAGCACAAGGTGTTCTACATTCAGGAGTTCGTGGCGAAGCCCGGCCGCGACATCCGGGTCGTGGCTACCGACGGCGAGCCCGTAGGAGCGATGGTGCGCTCGTCCGAGCACTGGCTCACCAACGCGGCGAAGGGGGCCGACACGGAACAGTTCGAGCTCGACGACGAGGCTCGCGATCTCGTCGCGCGCGCGAGCGAGGCGGTCGGTGGCGGGCTGCTCGGCGTGGACCTGATGGAGACCAACGATCCCGACGCTGGGCACTCCTACACCGTCCACGAGGTGAACCACACGGTCGAGTTCAAGGCCCTCGACGGCGTCACCGACGTCGACGTGCCCGCGCGGGTGGTCGACTGGCTCGAAGGGGAAGCCGAGGCGGCGGACGAAGCCGCGGTCGCTGCGCCATGACCCACACCGCGTCGATCGTCGGCGCGAGCGGGTTCACCGGCGGCGAACTCCTCCGATTGCTCCGCGGCCATCCCGAATTCGAGATCCGCCAGGCAACCAGCCGCGAGTACGCGAACAAGACCGTGGGATCGGTCCATCCTAACCTTCGAGAGCTCGACCTGCGGTTCAGCGAGCCCACCGATCTCGACGAGGTGGACGTGCTGTTCGCCGCGACGCCCCACGGCGTGTCGATGGACCACATCGACGCGTTTCGGGACGCGGCGGACACGATCGTCGACCTCTCGGCTGACTTCCGTCTCGATGATGAAGCACAGTATGACGAGTGGTACGACGGCCACAGCCGGCCCGAACTGCTCTCCGAGTCGGTGTACGCGATCCCCGAACGCCACCGCGACGAGCTTCCGGGCGCGTCGCTGATCGCGGCGGGTGGCTGCAACGCGACTGCCGCCATCATCGGCCTCGGCCCGCTGTTCGATGGCGAGATCCTTGCGGGCGACGAGCGGATCGTGATCGACGTGAAAGTCGGTTCCTCGGAGGGCGGAGCGGGTGCGTCGAAGGCGTCCTCGCACGCCGAGCGCTCGGGGGTCGTCAGACCCTACGCACCGACGGGTCACCGCCACGAGGCCGAGATCAAGCAGGAGTTCGGCTGCGAGACGGCGTTTTCGGCCCACGCAGTCGACATGATCCGCGGTGCGTCGGCGACCTGTCACGTCTTTCCGAACGAACCGGTCTCGAAGGGAGACCTCTGGAGCGCCTACCGCGAGGCCTACGACAACGAGCCGTTCGTCCGTCTCGTGGCCGGCGGGTCGGGCGTGTACCGGTATCCCGAACCGAAGGCGGTCGCAGGGTCGAACTACGCCGAGGTCGGGTTTGAACTGGATCCGGGCAATGAGCGGATCGTGGTGTTCTCGGCGATCGACAACATGATGAAGGGGTCGGCGGGCCAGGCGGTCCACGCCGCGAACGTCGCGCTCGGACTCGACGAGCGCGCGGGACTTGACTTCGAGGGACTCCATCCCGTGGGGGCACCCTAACCATGACGACGGTAGTGAAGGTCGGCGGCGCGCGGGCGGTCGATCCGGCGGGGACGATCGAGGACGTTGCGGCGCTCACAGGTGAAAACGAGGACTGCGTGGTCGTCCACGGCGGGTCGACGGCGGTCGACGAGACGCTCGAACGCTTGGGCGAAGAGCCCGAGTACGTCGAGACGCCACAGGGCGTCGTCGGGCGGTTCACCGACGAGCGCACGATGGAGACGTTCACGATGGTCCTGCCCGGCAAACTCAACACCGATCTCACGGCGTCGCTGCAGGAGAGCGGCGTCGACGCCGTCGGGCTGTCGGGCGTCGACGGCGGGCTCCTGACCGGTCCGCGGAAATCGGCCGTCAAGATCGTCGAAGACGGGAAAACGAAGATTCGCCGGGGCGAGCACTCGGGGAGGATCGAGTCGGTGAACGCCGATCTCCTCACCGGGTTGCTCGACGACGGCTATACACCCGTGGTGACGGTGCCGATGCTGGCCGACGACCACGTACCTGTCAATGCCGACGCCGACCGGGCGGCCGCCGCGATCGCCGGCGCGCTCGGCGCGACATTGGTGGTGCTGACCGACGTGCCTGGCGTGCTCGCCGATCCCGACGATCCCGAAACGCTGATCGGACAGGTGAAAACGCCCGACGAGCTCGCAGGGGTAGAATCGGCCGCCGAGGGGTTCATGCGCAAGAAGGTGATGGCGGCAAAGGGGGCGCTCGGTGGCGGTGCGGCGGCGGTGGTCGTCGCCGACGCGAACGCCGATAACCCTGTTCTCGCGGCGCTCGACGGCGGCGGAACACACTTCGCGCCCGAAGCGATCGAACCCGAAACGGAGGTCGACGCATGAGCGGGTTCGTCCACAACGAGAAGCCGATCCGGCTCCACGAGGGAGAGGGCGTCCATCTCTACGACGCGGACGGGACGGAGTACCTCGACTGCGGAGCGAGCTACGCCTGCGCACCGCTTGGACACTCCCATCCCGACGTGACCGGGGCGATCACCGACCAGGCCGAGCGGCTGACGTTCGTCCAGGCGTCCTACCCCGTCGACGCGCGCGATCGGGCGCGCACGGCGCTCGAAGCCGCCGCGCCCGACGGGCTCGAAAACGTCTGGCTCTGTAATTCCGGAACGGAGGCGAACGAGGCGGCGCTGAAGTTCGCGCG
>PXSV01000173.1:16913-24090 GCA_003022685.1 Halobacteriales archaeon SW_9_67_24
TGATCCTCGAACCCCTCCAGGGCGAGGGCGGGATCAACCCTCCACCCGAAGGATACCTCGCGGCGGCGCGCGAACACACCGAAGCGGCGGGCGCGGCGCTGATTCTCGACGAGGTCCAAACCGGGATGGGCCGCACCGGCACGCTCTGGGCGTGCGAGCGCGCGGGCGTCGTTCCCGATGTCCTCACGACCGCGAAGGGGCTTGCGAACGGTCTCCCCGCGGGGACGGCGCTGTGTGCCGACTGGATCGCCGAAGACCACGGCTCGCACAATGCCACCTTCAGCGGCGGGCCGGTAGTGAGCGCCGCGATCGACGCCACCGTCTCGACGCTTGTGGAAGGGGACGTGCCGGCCAACGCTGCCGAGATCGGCGGATATCTCGCGGGCGAACTCGACGCCGAACTCGGCGATCGGGTTCGTGACGTGCGCGGCGAGGGCCTGATGCTCGGGATCGAGGTCAAGCGCGGCGCGAACCGCACGCTCCGGGACCTCGCGCTCGATCACGGGATCCTCGCGCTCCCTGCCGGCCGGTCGGTCGTCCGGCTGCTGCCGCCCCTGATCCTCGACGAAGGCCACGCCGATCACGTCGTCGAAGCGCTCGCGGACGTACTCGGGGAGGGGGCGGCGTGAGCGAAGCCGTCGCGGGCGTTTCGGCGAGCGAAGCGCGCGACCTGCTCGTCGATCTGGTCGAGACCCCCTCGCCGACCGGCGAGGAAGGAGCGTGCGCCGAGCGGCTCGTCGAGTTCTTCGAGAATCACGGCCGCGAGGCGTTCCTCGACGAGGCCGGCAACGTCCGCGCGCCCGCCGACGACTCGGTTTTGCTGACCTCCCACATCGACACCGTGCCTGGCGACATTCCGGTGCGGGTCGAATCAGGTGATGGCGAGCGCAAGGGCAGCGAGGTGCTCTGGGGCCGGGGGGGCGTCGACGCTGCCGGCTCTTTAGTGGGGATGGCGGTCGCCGCCGTCCGCACGGGAACGAGCTTCGCGGGCGTCGTGGGCGAGGAGGTCGATTCGAGCGGCGCGCGCCACCTCGTCAAGACCCGCGACGCGCCCGAGACGGTGGTCAACGGCGAGCCCTCGGGCTGGAACGGGATCACGCTCGGCTACCGGGGGCTGCTCGCTGGCACCTACGTCGCCACAAGCGAGTCGGGGCACACCTCCAGGCCGGAGAACAACGCGATCGAGGACGCGATCGACTGGTGGGAGCGGGCGCGGGCCGCCGTGGCCGACGACCGCGACGAGTGGACGCCGGTGTTCGAGCGCGTGACGCCCAAACCAATCGAGGTCCACGGCGGAACGAGCGACGACGGCCTCTCGGTCGAGGCGACGATGGACGTCCAGTTCCGCGTGCCGCCGAACCTCACCGTGGAGGAAGTGCGCGAGGCCGCCGACGGCGAACTCGATGGGGGCACCGTCCGATGGTACGACGAGGTGCCACCGGTGATGACGACTTCCCGGAACCCGGTCGCGCGGGCGTTCCGCGGCGCGATCCGGCGGGCAGGCGGCGAACCGCGCCTGCTCCGCAAGACGGGAACCAGCGATATGAACATCTATCGTGCGTGGAACTGCCCGATGGCCACCTACGGCCCCGGCGACTCGGACCTCGATCACGCACCCGACGAGCGCCTCTCGCTCGACGAGTTCGACCGCGCGACGAGGGTGCTCGAAGCCGTCGCCGAACGGCTCGGAGGGGGTTCGTGACGCGCCACTTCACCGACGTCGACGACCTCTCGGCCGACGAGCTCGAAACGGTGCTCGACGCCGCTGCCGACCTCAAGGGCCAGGTGAAACGCGACGAACCCCATCCCCTGCTCGGACGTCAGACCCTCGGGATGGTGTTCGAGAAGCCGAGCAGCCGGACTCGACTGTCCTTCGAGACCGGAATGACTCAGCTCGGCGGCCACGCTATCTTCCTCGGCCCGGACGACATCGGGCTCGGCGAGCGCGAGCCGCTCACGGACACCGCCCGCACCCTCTCGGGATACGTCGACTGCGCGATGGTCCGGCTGTTCGACCACGAGGACCTGAAAGAGCTCGCAGCCTGCGCCGACATCCCGATCGTCAACGGGCTGACCGACGACGCCCACCCCTGCCAGACCCTCGCGGACCTGCTGACGCTCCGCGAGACGGTGGGGTTCGATTCGCGGGTGGCGTGGGTCGGCGACGGCAACAACGTCGCTCAGTCGTTCGTTCTCGGGTGTGCACTCGCCGGGATCGATCTCACGGTGGCCACACCGGACGAATACGGGATCGACGAGCGCGTGCTCGATCGGGCTGACGGGATCGGGACCGCGCCCGACGTAACGAACGACCCGGCAGCGGCGGTCACTGGCGCGGATGCGGTCTACACCGACGTCTGGGTGAGCATGGGCGAGGAGCACAGTAAAGAAAAGCTCGCCGCGTTCGAGGCGGGCGACTTCCAGGTGAACGCCGACCTCCTCGACGATAGCCCGATCGTGCTCCACTGCCTGCCGGCCCACCGCGACGAGGAGATCACCGAGAACGTGCTCGAAAGCGATCGGGCGGTGGTGTGGCAGCAGGCTGAAAACCGACTCCACGCCCAGAAGGGACTGCTCGCCTTCCTTCTCGACGCCCTGTAAGGACGAATCGGAAGCCCGTGAGAGCGAGACCAGACGAATCGAAGTCCTTCCTGTCGTCGTTCGCGCCACACTACGTACCACGTAGCTACGGATACGCACGGGAAGTTTCGAGAAACCCACGGAAGACTCATGCGGAACTCGACCACTACTTGGAAAAATGACTATTAATGTGGCTGTGGCACTCGAACTCGTGCGTCACCGCACACGAGACCAATGAGCAACGAACCAGGCGACACCGAACGGACCGACAGTCCCTCTCCCTTGGGGGACGCCAGCGAGCATCTGCGCTCGCGGCGATCGTTCATGACCGACGCGGCGACGGTCGGCGGCGGGGTACTGGCCCTGTCGGCCCTCGGGGGGACGGCGGCAGCCGACGGCCACGAGGGCGACGGCGGAAACGGGAGCGGAAGCGAGGACGTCAGCGACATCGAGATCCTGAACTACGCGCTCGGGCTCGAACACCTCGAATACGCCTTCTACGACGACTTTCTCGACAGCCACTCGGAGGGCGAGGTCGAGAACTCCGCCGTGGCGAAGTACTTCGCGCGGCCCACCCTGCGGTACTCCACCTACCAGCAGATCCAGGATGTCCGAGATCACGAGGAAGCCCACGTCGAAGCGCTCAGTCGAACGATCGAGGACCTCGGCGGCACGCCCATCGAACCCGCCGACTACGAGTTCCCTTACGAGACGATCGAGGAGTTCGTGGCGATCGCCGACCGCCTCGAAGCCGTCGGCGTCTCCGCGTACGCCGGCGCGGCACCGTATATCGACAGCGACGAAGTGCTGAAAGCCGCACTCAGCATCCACTCCGTCGAAGCGGAACACCAGACGTACTTCCAACTGCTTCACCTCCAGCGACCCTCGCCCGATGCGTTCAACGCCGCGCGCTCGACGGACGCAGTGCTCCCGATCGCACGGCAGTTCGTCGCTGGCGCGAGCGATGGCGGTGACGCGGGACGGATGTTCACCGTGACCGTCGAGAACGTCTCGACGCCGGGCACGCTCGACACCGACCGGGCGAACGGCGTCGTGCCGCTGTCGCCGCCGGTCTGGGCGGTCTACGACGGCGAGAACCCGGCGTTCGTGCCGGGCGAACACGCGAACGAGGGAACCGGGACCGTCGCCGAGGACGGCTTCCCCACGACCCTGGTCGAGACGCTCGCGAGCGCCGAGAACGTCGCCGAGAGCGGGGTCGCGCCCTCGCCGGGCGGCGCGATCGAAGGACCGCCGCTCGGTCCCGGTGAATCCGTCGAGTTCGGCTTCAGTGCCGCACCGGGCGACCAGTTCACGATGGAGACGATGTTCGTCCAGTCGAACGACTGGTTCTACGGGTTCGAAGGCCTCTCGCTGTTCGAGGGGAGCGAACCGATCGCGGGCGACGTGACCGACGCGATCGCGGTCTACGACGCCGGCACCGAGGTCGACACCGCGCCGGGCACCGGCCCCGACCAGAAGCCCGCCCAGGACCCCGAGGCGATGGACGTCGGGCCCAAAGAGGACGAACCGATCCAGTTGGCCGCCGAGCGTCATCCCGACTTCGACGTTCCCGACGCCAGCGAGGTCATCGAGGTGACGATTACCCCCCGGTGAGCGCGACGCCGCCGCTTCGAGGGTGCTCTTCGTCTTTTCTGCGCGACGCCGCACGCTTCGGCGAAGCGATGTTCAGAAAAACCGAGACGTGAGACGCGGTGGGACGAGTGCAGGAGGTTTTGCGCCGGCGTCATCGGCACGTCCTCGGTGAACGATCGCACAGGCATGTCGAAACCACCATGAGCAACGAAGCCCGAAACGGAACGTGACGCAGTGGGTCGAGAATCCGACCGGCGGGCGCGATCGAGGAGCCGTCGCGCTCGCGCGGGCGTGGCTCGAAGTGCTGGTGCGCCCGCGCCGGTTCTTCGCGGCGGGCGTCACGCCGGGCGATCAGGCTCCCGGACTCGTGTTCGCGATGGCCGTCGTCGCGATCGAGGAGGCGACCCGGTTCGCGCTCGTTCCCGACGCGTACCCGGTGATCGCGGACCGACCGCTCGCCTCGGCCGCGGTCGCGCTCGTCGCCGCGGCCGGGTTCATCGCGCCGCTCGCGCTCCACCTGATGGCGGCGATCGAGACGCTCGCGCTCGCGGGGCTCGCCGGCGACCGGGCCGGCGTCAGCGAGACGGTTCAGCTCATCGCGTACGCGATCGCGCCTTGCGTGTTCGCCGGCGTGCCGGTTCCCGGGCTCCGGGTGCTCTGTGCGTGCTACGGGGCGGCACTGCTCGTCGTCGGGACCGCGACGGTTCACGGCATCGGGATCGGGCGAGCGGCCGTCGCCGCGGCGCTCCCAGGGATAGTCGTCTTCGGGTACGCGTTCCGGGGATTCGGGGCCGCCGCCGCGCTCGTGGCGGCCGTCTGATCACCCGCCGTCGTCGGCGATCTCGATCTCGATCGCGTTCGGCAGGAAGGCGTTGGCGGCGTACCCGCCCTCGTTCCACGGGAATTTTCCACTTTCGATTGCGTCGAGTCCCTCCTCCGGAGCACCGATCGTCGCCGGCTGGCTCCGGCCGTGCTCGTCGGTCGCCCGCGAGGCGAGGGTATGAGTACCGGGTTCGGGCTCCCAGTCGTACTCGAACAGTCGCCACGCGCCGGCGTACTCCGGCCCGAACAGGCCCCCATCGTGCCACGTCTCGCCTCCGTCCGTCGAGACCTCGACGCCCGCCACCCTATCGTCGCCCGCCCACGCGACGCCGCACACCGTGACCCCTCCTTCGCGAGGAGTGACTGGTTCCTCGCCGGTCGGTCGACCGATCAGCGACATCACGGTCTCGTCGAAGGTGTACGGGTGCTCGACCGCCGACGATTCGAGCTGGTCCCGGGTGTCGATCGGCTCGACCGTCCCTCGGTGTTCGGGCGTCGCACCCTCGGGGTGGATGCGGTAGTCGTCCTGCTGCCACCGGGCGTGGGTTCCGGGCCGATCGAGCGATCCCTCGGTGACCATCTCTCCAAGTACGCGGAGTTCGGCAAGCCACTTCACGCTGTTGACGCCGTACCAGCCCGGGACCACCAGTCGGACGGGATAGCCGTGTTCGGCGGGGAGCGCCTCGCCGTTCATCCCGTGGGCGAGCACACAGTCCGCGAGCGCCTTCGAGAGCGGGATCGAACGGGCGAACGTCTCCTCTTCGGTACTATCCGCGCCGATCGCGGTGAGCCACCGATCGCCCTCGTGGGGTCCGTCGCTCCCCGCCGCCTCATCCGTGTCGAGACCGCCCGCTCGGAGCACCGACCGGACTGGCGTGCCGGTCCAGACGGCGGTGCCGACCGCCTCGCAGCCCCACTGGACGCTCCCCGTTTCGGGGTCGTGCTGGCCTCGCCCGTTGCCCGCACACTCCATCGTGTGCCCGACAGCCACGGTGGGGAGGTCCTCGATTATCTCGCTGAGTGGGAGCTCGATCGGGTCGCCGTCCCCCGACCCAGGGAGGTCGATCGTCCACGCGTCGGCGTCGCCCTCGGGGATCGGGTTCCGGTGACAGACGAAGTGCTCCTCGATCGGCGTCAGCCAGTCCGCGAACGTCTCCCGGCTCGCCGCGCCGACGACGGTGTAGCGGTCGGCCTCGTCGCGGGTCTCGCTCGTGCCCGGTTTCCGATCGAGGATCGTGTCGATCTCCTCGCGGCGCCCCGTACGCGTCTCGCTCATACGTCTCGGTCGCATGCGCTTCGCATAACCGTTTTCCCGTCCCGAGCGGCGTCACGGGATCGACGGGACGGGCGGGCCGTCGCGGCAGTGTCGTGGAACCGGGGAAAGCCGCCACGGCCGGCGTTCTCGACTCGCCGCGGGGTCCGAGCCGCGATCAGGCCCTCGTCAGTTCGTCCGTGGCAACGACGGCGATCCGGCCGACGACGACGCTGACCGCCACGGCGATCGGAAGCAGGACGATGACGGCGAACAGGCCGAACATCAGCGTCAGGAACGCCAGGTCGATCTGGAGGTCGAGCGGAAGCGACGCCGTGTTGGTCCAGACGGCCACGAGTGCGACGACCAGCGAGAGCAACGCACCGATCAACCTTGCCGTGCCGGCGTCGACGAACTCCTTCTGGAACCGGTCGCTCAGCAGCCCCCCGACGATGCCGGCGACGGCGGGTGTCGCGAGATAGACGTACGGCTGCGGCCGGACGGCCACGAGCAGGACGACGAGCACGGCCGTCTGTGCGAGCGCACCGAGCACCGGGGCGGCACGTTTCATTGGCTCGAAATTAGTGCCAGCGTTCATAAAACTACTGGGCCGAGACATGTTCGAGCCGGACGGCGTGGTGTGACCGTCCTCCGCGGCGGGCGCGGCCTGCTCTGCCCGGGTATCGCCGCCGAGAAAAGTGAACACGGCTCCGCCGAACAGCGTCGTCCCCAGCAGGAGTGCCAGGCCGAGATCCGGGCGGAAGACGGTCAGGAGAGCGGTCGGAACGACGATCACGCCGGGGTAGCGACCGCGTACCGAGCGAGCTCGACGTGGTACGCCGAGTCTTCGGCCATGAATCGGTGTGTGAATCGTGAGCACTTGTACTGTCGGACGGAACTGTCTCGGAAACGACACTGGAACAGCCAGTT
>PXSV01000174.1:0-1240 GCA_003022685.1 Halobacteriales archaeon SW_9_67_24
CTCGCCCAGCGGCGTCCCGCCGATAGCCGTGTCGAGCGAGCGGAACGACGCGGCCAGTTCGTTGGGAATCTTGCGGTAGAACCCGTAGGGAAGCAGCCAGTCGTGGGTCGTCTCAGTCAGTTCGAGCCCCGCGCCTTCGAGCAGGCGATCGCGCCGGGCCCGACGACCTCCAACTCGATGCTGCCGAGCACCACCGGCGAGTTCTCCATCAGCCGCGAGGGCGACCCCGCTCGGGGGATGAGCACGGAACGCATCCGCAAGCACCTGCGCGGGCGCGAGACGATCGCCGAGCGCTTCGCCGAGATGGGCTACGAGACCGGCGGGTTCACCGCGAACCCGTGGACCTCGCGCTTTTTCGAGTTCGACCAGGGGTTCGATCACTTCGAGGATTTCATGGACGCCGACAGTTCGAGCTCGGCGTTCGACGACACTGACGGGGAATCGAACTCGACCGTCGCGGCGATGGTCCGGAACGTCGCCAACTGGCGCGAGGGCCAGAACATGTTCATGCAGTGGGAGGCCTTCTACGACGAGGTTCTCGCGTGGCAGCGCGAGGCGAGCGAACCTGCCTTCCTCTGGATCTTCCTCGTCGATCCCCACATGCCGTACCTTCCGCCGAGCGAGTACCGCTCCGGGTCGAAACTCGAAAATCTCGCCGCGAACGCGTGGCTGCTCTCGGGCAAGTACGAACCCGTCGCGCCGTTTGTCCACGACACGCTCTCGACGGCCTACGACGACTGCATCCGCTACACCGACGCGTTCCTCAAGCGGCTTCACAACGATCTCGCTGACGACACGCTGCTCGCGATCCACGCCGACCACGGCGAGGAGTTCGGCGATCACGGGAGCTACGGCCACGGAACCAATCTCCGCGAGGAGGTGCTCCACGTCCCGCTCGTGGTGGCGAACGGACCGACCGACACGGTTGAACACCCCGTCTCGCTCCGACGACTGCCCGACCTCCTCACCGATCTCGCGAGCGGGGACGATCCACGCGAGACCGGCACGCTCGACCCGACGCCCTACGTCCGCTCGCGCAACTGGGATCCCAAGTACGCTCTCCGGGGCGACGCGTGGAAGTACGTCCGGGAGGCGACCGACGACGCACTCTACGACATCGACAGGGACGAAGCTCCAATGGAGAACGCGGAGCTCGTCGACCTCGGCCGGCAGCTCGTCCGCCGGTGGCGACGCTCGGACGGCGAACGCAAGCGGATCGCGAACGCCGTCGCCGAAACGA
>PXSV01000174.1:1250-5632 GCA_003022685.1 Halobacteriales archaeon SW_9_67_24
GGGATCGACAGCACGCCATCGTGCGGTCGCACCGGCAAACGCTTCCAACCGACAATATAAGGGACGGGACGAACGGAGGATTTTTCGACGCCCACCGTTCAGATCCACGTGATGGGACTCGAAGGGGAGATCGAGGAGCTCCGCGAGGAGATCGCGGAGACCCCGTACAACAAGTCGACCGAGGCCCACATCGGCCGGTTAAAGTCGAAGCTCGCCGAGAAGAAAGAGGAGCTCGAGAATCAGAGTTCGGCGGGCGGCGGCCAGGGCTACTCGGTCGAACAGACCGGCGACGCCACCGTGGCGCTCGTCGGGATGCCGAGCGCCGGCAAGTCCACCCTGCTGAACGCGCTCACGAACGCCGAGAGCGAGGTCGGGGCCTACGAGTTCACGACCCTCGACGTGAACCCCGGGATGCTCCAGCACAAGGGCGCGAACATCCAGCTCCTCGACGTGCCCGGACTGATCGCGGGCGCGGCGGGCGGCCGGGGCGACGGCCAGGAAGTGCTCTCGGTCATTCGGACTGCCGACCTCGTGGTGTTCGTGCTCTCCGTCTTCGAGATCGCGGCGTACACCAAGCTGAGCGACGAACTCTACGCGAACAAGGTCCGACTCGACACCCGACCCCCGAAGGTCCGGATCACGCGAAAGGGAAAGGGTGGGATCGACGTCACTCTCGCCCCGGAGGTCGAACTCGACGAGAACACGGTTCGGGAGGTGCTCCGCGAGCGCGGCTACGTCAACGCCGACATCGCGGTGAGCGAGCCGGTCGACATCGACCGCCTCCTCGACGGGGTGCTCGACAACCGAGTCTATCTCCCCTCGCTGGTCACGGTCAACAAGGCCGACCTGATCGAACCCGACTACCTCGACACCGTGAACGCCGATCTCCGCGAGCACGGGGTCGACCCCGACGACGCGATCTTCATCAGCGCCGAGGCCGAGAAAGGGCTCGACACGCTCCGTGAACGGATCTGGGAGGAGCTCGATCTCATCCGAGTGTACATGAACAAGCCAGGCCGCGGCACGGACTACGAGGAGCCGCTGCTGCTCCGTGCGGGCCAAACAGTGGGCGACGCCTGCGAGAAGCTCGGCGGCGAACTCGAAGACCGATTTCGGTTCGGTCGCGTGTCGGGCCCGAGCGCGAAACACGACGATCAGCAGGTGGGAAAGGACCACGAACTCGAAGACGAGGACGTGCTCCGGATCGTCGCGCGCCGGTGATGGCCGGCGTGTCCGCCCCGCAACGCCGACTGCTGGTCCTTCTCGCGCTCGGCCTCGTACCGTGGACCGTGGTCGTCGAGGGCGACGTCACCCTGCTCTTTTCGTTCGGCCTCGTCAACGCGAACCCGCTCCACCTCACGCCGCTCGACGACTACCTCCGCTTTGCGCGGGGGTTCGCGGCGCTGCCGGAGTACCTCCAGGCGTGGCCGGTGAGCGTCGGCTGCTACCTCGCCGCGATCGCCAGCGCGCTCGGGGGCGTTGCGTGGCGCGAGGACCGCCGCGTGACCGGCGGCCTGGTCGTCCTCACAGGGCTAAGCCACGTCGGCGTCGCGATCGGGCTGTCGCGGGGGATCGGTCGGATCGCGCTCCCGCTCGGCCCGGTGCTCGCGCTCGCGATCGCGTGGTGGCTGTACTGGCCGGCCATCCGGCGGTGATCCGAACCGTGGACCGCCGGGTGTCCGCAGGGGGCTCGCCCATCGAAGTGACTTACTGGGAACCGTCGTGACCGCCCGCTTCACGCCGACAGGACCTCGAAGCACGGAGGGAGAACCCCCGAGAAGCGATGGATAAAAACCCGCGGGATGTCTATCTAGTGTATGACTGGCCGCGTGGTCGGTCGGCTGCGGGACCAGGCGACCGTCGAGCAGCGGCACTCGTTTCGCGACGGACTCCTCGGCGAGCGAAACGACACCCCGTTTCCGTGCTTTTTCGGTGCCGAGTCGGTCAGAAACGGCGATCCGCTCTACACCGCCGTCCCCTCGACGACGGACAAGGACGCACTGCTCGATCTGGGGCGTACGCTGCTCGAATACTTCGACACCTATCGAGAGCACAGCGACCGCGCGTCGCTGGTCGCGTTCTTCGACTCCCCGGCCGGCCTCACCGAACGGGAGTACCACGAGCGCCTCTGGAACGTACTCCAGTTCCTCCACGTCCACGACCCCGAGCCGTGGCCCGAGGAGATCCCGACCGATCCCGACGACGCCCACTGGGAGTTCTGCTTCGGCGGCGAACCGATGTTTCCGACGTGTCGCGCGCCCTTTTACGAGCAGCGAAAGAGCCGGTACTCCCCGATCGGCCTGGAGATCACGTTCCAGCCGCGGGCACTGTTCGAGAACCTCGACGTGACGGCGGATACCGAGGCGGGACAGCGGGCCAGAGACCTCATCCAGGATCGCCTCGACGAGTATGATGGTGTCTGTCCGCACGCCGACCTCGGCGACTGGGGGGTCGAGGGCGACCGGGAGTGGCCACAGTACATGCTCTCGGCTGACCCGACACAAGCGCCGGACGCCCCGCCGATCACCGTCACCCGCGAACATCCCAAATCCGAGCGGCTGCGCGGCCCCGACCGACGGCCGGCGGCCCACCGCTCGTCGCCGAATCACGCCCGATGACGGACGAGTTCGACGGCGAACCGGTGTTGGTGCTCGTCGACTTCCAGCGGGGGTTCGCCGATCCGGCGTGGGGCACCCGCAACAACCCGGACGCCGAGCGCAACGCGGCGCGATTGCTCGCGGCGTGGCGCGAGCACGACCGCCCGATCGTCCACGTCCGCCACGACTCGACCGAGCCGGCGTCGCCGCTTCGACGCGACGAGCCTGGATTCGAGTACAGGGAGGGACTCGAACCCCGTGCCGACGAGGCCGAGTTCACGAAGCGCGTCAACGGGGCGTTCGTCGGGACCGACTTGGAATCGTGGCTCAGCGAGCGAGAGTACGGGAGTCTCGTCGTCTGTGGTCTGACGACCGACCACTGCGTGTCGACGACGACGCGAACGGCCGAGAACCGCGGGTTCGACGTCTCGCTCGTCCGGGACGCGACGGCGACGTTCGACCGGACCTTCGACGGCGAGACGCTCGACGCGGAGACGGTCCACCGCACGGCGCTGGCCCACCTCGACGGGGAGTTCGCCGCGATCGTCTCGACGGACGCGATCGCCGGTGGCGTTGGGACTGCACGGGAGTAGCGGAGGGCTGGGCAGTGCTATCGTGTAGCGTTCGCTTTCCTTCCCGTAGTCTTTTGCCCGCGGCCCGAGTGGACCGGGTATGGACGCAACCCTCGACCACACGATGATCCGGGTCGAAGACTTAGAGGAGACCACGGAGTGGTACGGCGACCACCTCGATTACGTCGAGCACGGTCGGATGGAAGCCGACTCGTTCACCAACGTGTTCATGGGTCCCGAGGACATCGGTGAGGAGGGCGCGCTGCTCGAACTCACGTACAACCACGACGATCGGAGCTACGAGATGGGTGACGCGTGGGGTCACATCGCGGTCCGCGTGCCGGAGGGCGAACTCGAATCCGCCTACGACGGACGGCCACGAGATCGAAATCGTCCAGCGTGATCATGGCGCGCGCTGGAGCCTCGATCACACCATGATGCGCGTCGAGGACGCCGACGAGAGCCTCGGCTTCTGGACCCGGAAGTTCGAGTACGACGAGCGTCCGGCGGGCCGGTGGGAGACCGACGACTTCGCGAACTACTTCGTCGAACCCGCGGGCGCGGCCGACGAAGCGATGAGCGTCGAACTCACCTACAACTACGACGGGCGCTCCTACGAGCTGGGCGACGCATGGGGTCACGTCGCGGTCCGGACCGACGACCTCGACGACGCGTGGGAGACGCTGATGACCCGCGACGCCGAGGACTACCGCGATCCCGAGTCCTGCGATCACCAGTACGCGTTCACGAAGGACCATGACGGCCACGAAATCGAAGTCGTCCGGCGGTAGCCGGTCGCGGTGCGACACCGGCGGCGGTGCGGCGGCGGTTTGCGGTCCTGGCGTCTCGGCGAGCGCAACGAGTCGAGGCTTAGGAGAGCTTGCTCTCCTGGCGGATGAAGGGCGAGCGTCGGGCAGTGCGAACGGAGTGAGTACCGCCGAATGCGCGAACGGGGAACGGAGTGACCCGTGAGCGACCGAAGGGAGCGAGGGCTTCGGCGGTGCTGTGCGGTTGCGGTGGGCCAGTGATTGGACCGCGAGCGAACGAAGTGAGCGAGCGGGCCGACGACTGACCGCAGGGAAGGAGGAGGCTTTTGCTCCAGCTTTTGCCAGCGAGTGAGCGACCGAAGGGAGCGAACGAGCGCAGCAAAAGGTGGTGGCGAATGGTGGACGTTTTATTCGGCGAACCGGTATCTCGCGCGAGATGGACGTGG
>PXSV01000175.1:0-2184 GCA_003022685.1 Halobacteriales archaeon SW_9_67_24
CTCGTCGATCGGTTCACGATCGAGTTCACTTACGCGGTTGTACCGCTTCACCCCTCGATTCGCCGATGGCATCGATGCTACCCCGTTACACTGGCGTCCGGGAAGCGATATACGTGCCCGACGCCAACCCAGTATCGAAGTGATACCGACCACTACTCGCCGACGACGCACTGCGGATCGATCGCCGACGCCCGGAACGGTGAGCGCCTGATGGGGCGACTCTCGACGCTCGGACGCACGCTGTTCGGCGGCGGCTCGCGTTCACCGCGATCGACGACCTTCGGGACATCGACGGGATGGCCGCGTACGCCGAGTCGAACGGTGTTCCGGCGGCCGACCGACTCGTGGCGCTTTCGAGCGGCATGCTCCTCGCTGGAAGCCTCGGGGTCGTTCTCGGTCGCGTGCCGCGGCTGTCCGCCGGCGCGATCGCGGCGTTTCTCGTCGGCGTGACGCCCACAATGTACGACTTCTGGAACCGCGAGGAGGGCGAGCGCGAACAGCAGCTGATCCACTTCCTGAAGAACACCGCGCTCCTCGGCAGCGCACTCTTTTACCTCCCGCGCGGCCCTGCCAACGAATAGCTCGCGAAGCCATCCCGAACTCCCGATTCATGCCAGACACACCACCCACCACCGGCCTGCACCACGTGACGAACATCTGTACGGACATGGAACGGACCCGGGCGTTCTACGAGGAGGTGCTCGGGTTTCACACCGTCAAGATGACCGAGAACTACGACGATCCCGGGACGCCACACTACTACTTCTCGGCCACGCCCGAGGGCGAGCCGGGGATGACGGTGACGTACTTCGAGTATCCGAACTCGCGGGGTCAGCCCGGCCCCGGGGCGTCCCACCACTTCGCGCTCGGCGTCGAGGATGAGGACACCCTCCGGGAGTGGCGCGAGCACCTCGTAGAGCACGACGTTCGCGTGTCGCGGGTCCGGGATCGCACCTACTTCAAGAGCATCTACTTCGGCGATCCCGACGGTCTGGTGTTCGAGATCGCCACGGGCGGGCCGGGGTTCACCGTCGACGAGGCGGAGCCAGGCAGCGAGAGGATCGACCCGCCGAACGGTCGGGGCGGCCCGACGGCGTGACCCGCATCGATCCCGACGAGCTCGACGGCTCGCTGTACCGCACGCTCGCGGGCGCGGTGATCCCGCGCCCGATCACGTGGGTGAGTTCGCTCTCCCGGGGGGGCGACGAGAACCTCGCGCCGTACTCGTTTTTAACGTTCGAAAATCGCTTTGCGATTTTCGAGCCAATCAGAACCCGTAGGGTTTTGATGACGTCGTCAGTACGTCGCCGCCGGTCGTGATGTTCGCGCCGACCGATCGCTCCGATCGACCCGAGGGGGTCTCGGACACGGCGCGCAACGCGCTCGACACGGGGGAGTTCGTCGTCAACGCCGTCACCGAACCGCTCGCCGAGGCGATGAACGCCACGAGCGCGACGCTCCCACCCGAGGAGAGCGAGTTCGATCGTGCGGATCTCGAACGGGCAAGCCTCCGAAACGGTCGCGCCGCCGCGGGTCGCCGCGGCCGAGGTCGCCTTCGAGTGCGAGTTCTACGAACCGATCGATGTCGGTTCGAACACGATGGTGCTCGGCGAGGTCGTCTCGGTCTATCTCGACGACGGCGTGACGACCGACGACAAGCTCGATGTGGAGAAACTCGACGCGATCGATCGGCTCTCGGGGAGTTACTACTGTCGAACCGATGGCCGATTCCGGATGGAGCGTCCGGAGTAGGCGGTGCGTTGCGGTTGCTGTGTAGTTGCGATGGCGGTGCGGTAGCGGGCCTGGTGGATGAAGGGTGAGGCGAACGAGGGAAGCGAGTGAGCTGAGGGCTTCTGCGGTGCTGTGCGGTTGCGGGGAACGGTGCGGTCGCTGAAAGCGCAGCGTCCGCGCGAGCGAAGCGAGCGCGGTTCGCCGCGAACGAGCGCCGGAGTTCCCGCGAGCCGAAGGCGAGCGGGAGCACCGAAGAGCTTGCTCTTCCGGAGGCACGAGTGAGCGGGTTGTTTTTGGTCCATCGGAAGACTCGCTTCGCTCACGGCTCACTACGTTCGCCCTTCGCATCGAGGCGCTCCCGTTGGTCGCGCCTCGCACCGCTCGTCTTCCGAGCCTTCGTTCGCCTCCGGCTCACGAAGATGGGTTTTTGGAAAGGGTTCGAGGGAGCGTGCG
>PXSV01000175.1:2236-16469 GCA_003022685.1 Halobacteriales archaeon SW_9_67_24
CGGTGTCGTCGGCGAGTTCGCGCATCCGCTTGCCGATCCGGCCGGCGTCGGAGAACTCGTCCTCGCTCATCCCCTCCGCGAGGGCGTTGCCGAGGACGAACACGGCGTGTTTGTGCTCGCTTTTCGATTTGTGGACGTCGTCGGGGCTGATGTCGAGTTCGGCGTACTCCTCGAACAGGCCGGGGTCGACCTCCTCGCGATCCTGAACGTACTCGGTGATCAGCACCATCTGCTCGTGGAGTTCGAGCAGTTCGTCTTTGTGCATTACCCATCCCTACGGTTGCACTCGGTTTAATCGTTGTCCCGGGCGTGCGCACGCTTCCCGCGGGGTCAGAAAACGTACTCGTCCTCGTGACCCATCATGCCGTCGTCTTCGAGGCCCGGTTCCTCCTCCTCGTCCGTAGGCCCACTCGCCTGGTACGCGCGCATGCCGGCCGAAAGCAGCTCCTCGATCGCCTCCTCGCGGTTGAGGAACTCGCCCTCCTCGACCATCCGCGCGATCCGCATTTCGAGCTGTTCCGGGATCGTGATCTCTACCTTGGGCATCGGAATGACGGTGCTTCGACAGAAGGGTATTTAACTCTGACGGGAACATTGATTCCCCTGCAGCGAAAAACATTCGACGGAGCGGAAACAATTGTTCTCATAACGTCCAACCGGTCGCCCCTCCACTGTTTCGAGACGCCCCAGTAACGAACCCAGCGGCGGACGATCGATCCTGACCGGTAGCAGTGGACCGAGAGCCGGAATGAGGTGTAAGAAGGGGGCCCGGATACACCGATTCTTCGGGCGGTGCAAACCGACGAATAGGGGGGTTTAGCCGGTGCAAAACGGCACACGAAAACCGTAGGAGGGCGACGGAAGGACACGCTCAAGACCCTCGCACCCGAAGGGCGGACAATGGAACAGGCAGGGAACGAAGGCCCACTCGCGGACGCCGCGGGCGGACGGCTGGTGAGTCGAACGCGCGAGGTCCCCGACCCCTCCTTTGCGGCGTTTCTCGCGAGCCAGCCGGCTCCCAAGGTGTCGTGGGCGACGCCCGACGGGTTCGAACTGGTCGGCAGCGAGGCGGCGGCCACGCTCACGGCGGCCGGGCCCGACCGATTCAAGGCACTCCGTGAGGACGCGGCGGCGCTGTTCGCGGACGTCGACGCCGACGGGCCGCCCGCCGCGCGCCCGCGGGCCATCGGCGGGTTCGCGTTCGATCCCTCACACGACCCCGCCCCGCCGTGGACCGGGTTCCCCGGGGCGCTGTTCGTTGTTCCCCGAATCCAGCTCACTCGGGCCGACGACCGGACGTGGCTCACGGTCGCGGCGGCCGGGCCGAACGCAAATCCGGAGTCGGTCGTAGCAGAGCTCGACGCTGCCCACGACACGATCGCCGACCTGCCGATGATGCGCCCGAGCGGCGGGCCCCCCGGTGTGGCCGCCACCCGCCGGACGACCTCGAAGACCGAGTGGACCGCAAGCGTGTCGGAGTGCGTCGAACGGATCCGGCGGGGCGACCTCCGGAAGGTGGTGCTCGCGACCGCGCTCGACGTCGATCTCGAATCGCCGATCGACGTGCCTGGCACGCTCGAACGCCTCCGACGGACCTACCCCGAGTGCTATCGCTTCCTCGTTCAGCCGACCGACGAGGCCGGGTTCTTCGGTCCGCCACCCGAACGGCTCGTGAAGATCACCGGACGGGCGGTCGAGACCGAGGCGCTCGCGGGGTCGGTCGCGCGCGGCGACACGCCCGAGAAGGACGCCGGATTCGCGCGCTCGCTCGAAACCAGCGAGAAGATCCGCCACGAACAGGGGGTCGTGGTCGACGCCATCCGCGACCGGCTCGCGCCGCTCGGCGAGGTTCGGGTGGGCGAGCGCGGCGTCCGGAAGCTCGCCAACATTCAGCATCTCCGCACGCCGATCACCGCGCGGCTCGACGGCGACGCACACGTCCTCGACGTGGTCGAGGCGCTCCATCCGACGCCCGCGGTCGGGGGGCTACCGCCCGAGCGCGCGCGCGACGTTATCCACGAGACCGAGCCGTTCGATCGCGGGTGGTACGCCGCCCCGATGGGCTGGTTCGACGCCGCGGGCGACGGCGAGTTCGCGGTCGGGATCCGATCGGCGGTCGCCGGCGGTCGCCACGCCACGCTCTACGCCGGCAACGGCATCGTCGCCGACTCCGATCCCGACGAGGAGTGGGACGAGCTCGGCCCGAAGTTCCGGCCCGTGCTCGACGAGCTCGAACGCGAATGACCGGAAGCGAGCGCGACGAGGACGATCGGGGTGGGGTCTCGAACGGCGGTTCGAACTGGCCGAACCGCAACACGCTCTGGGCCGAAGCGTTCGTCGACGAGCTTGCAAAGGGGGGCGTTTCGGCGGTCTGTATCGCGCCAGGCAGCCGCTCGACGCCGCTCACCGTGGCGTTTGCCGACCATCACGAAATTCGGGTGTTCTCCCACCTCGACGAGCGCTCGGCGGCCTTCTTCGCGCTCGGGCGAGCGAAGCGCACCGGCGAGGTCACGCCCGTACTCTCGACCTCGGGGACCGCGACCGCGAACTTCCATCCCGCGGTGATCGAGGCGAACCAGGCGCGTGTCCCGCTGCTCGTGCTGACCGCCGACCGGCCGCCCGAACTCCGCGACAGCGGTGCAAATCAAACGGTGGATCAGGAGAAGCTGTACGGCTCGGCGGTGCGGTTCTATCGCGACCTCCCCGAACCCGCTGCCGACGGCCGAAAACTCCGATCGCTCCGGGTCGATGCGGGCCGTGCGCTCGCGGCCAGCACCGGGACACCCCCCGGTCCCGTGCATCTCAACGTCCCGTTCCGGAAACCGCTCGAACCGACCGCCGTGTCGGGCGACGTGCCCGAGGGGTTCGAGAACGACGAACCGCTCGCCGCGACGGGTCGCGACGGGCCGTTCGTCCGGACCGAACCCGGCCGACCCGAACTCGACGACCACAGTGTCGAACGGGTTCGGGAGGCGCTCGGGGTCGATCGCGGCCTCGTCGTCGCCGGGCCGAGCACAACGCTCGACCCAGCGGCGTTCGCCGAACTCGCGAGCGTGACTGGCTTTCCGGTGCTCGCCGACCCGCTCTCGGGGCTTCGGTACGGTCCCCATCTCGCCGATCTCGACGCTCCTGTCTGTGGCGGTTACGACTCGTACCTTGACGCGCGCGCGGTTGACGCTTGGCCCGCGCCCGAGGTCGTCCTCCGGGTCGGCGCGTCGCCCACCTCGAAGGTTCTCCGGCACTACCTCCGCGACGCCGTTCGGGAATCCGGGACGCGCCAATTGGTCGTCGATCCCGCTGGCGAGTGGCGCGAGGCGACCTTCACCGCGAGCGACCTCGTGATCGCCGACCCGAACCGGCTCGCTCGGGGACTCGCGGAGCGTGCAGGGCGGAGCGACTCGTCCGCGGGCGACGCCTGGCGCGAACGGTTTCGGACGGCCGAGACGGACTATTGGAACGGGGTCGGAACGGCACACGACGACCAGTTCTTCGAGGGCACGGTTCCGGGCGACGTGATCGCAAACGCCCCCGATCCAGCAACAGTAGTCGTCTCGAACTCGATGACCGTGCGCGACGCCGACCGGTTCGGGCGGCCCCACGATATCGATCTCACCGTGCTCGGCAATCGGGGTGCGAGCGGGATCGATGGAATCGTGTCATCGGGACTCGGCGCAGGAAGCGCGACCGACGACCCGCTCGTGCTCGTGTTGGGCGATCTCGCGTACTACCACGACATGAACGGCCTGCTCGCGCTCTCGCGCTCCGGGGTCGACGCCACGATCGTCGTGGTCAACAACGACGGCGGCGGCATCTTCCGCATGTTGCCGATCGCCGAGTTCGATCCACCGTTCACCGAGCAGTTCGAGACCCCACACGGCCTCGATTTCGCGCCGACCGCCGATCTCTACGGCTTCGATTTCGTTCGAGTCGACGAACGTGAAGCGTTCCGGGACGCCTATCGGGGATCGCTCGAAAGCGACGGCACCCAGGTCATCGAGGTCGAGTTCGACGCCGGGACGAGCCACGAGTTCCGCGAAGTCGCCCACGAACGGGCGTGTGACGCGATCGACGAGTGAAGTCCGACGGAGACTCTCGACGAACCCCCTCCATGGGTCGCTAGATCGATAGGCCTTCGTTTGCGCGGCGTTATCGGAGGTCATGAGCGTTCTCAGCAGGCTCCTCGGGACGAACTGGCGGTGCGGGTCGTGCGGGAAGGAGTACTACCGGAACCCGTCGTCCTGTGGGAACTGCAACGGGACCGTCTTCGAACGGCCCTGAGAGGGGAACTGTCCGGTTCAGCCCGCGGCGGCGACCTGGTCCGACGTGGCACTGTCGCCGAGTCGCCGTTCGACGAGCGCGAGCATGCCGTCGAGCGTGATGGCGAGCAGCGCGCCAGGAATCGCCCCGGCGACCACTTGCGGCATGTTGAAGAGGTTGATTCCGCTGATGACCCAGTTGCCGAGCCCGCCGCCGCCGATGAAGAAGGCGAGGTAGGCGGTACCGACGTTGATCACGGTGCTCGTCCGGATGCCGGCGAAGATGATCGGGAGCGCCAGCGGGAGCTGGATCCGGCGGAGCCGTTCGTTCCGAGTCATTCCCATCCCCTTCGCAGCGTCGATCACGCTCTCGTCGACGCTCTCGATTCCGGCGATCGTGTTGGTCAACACGGGCAGGAGCGCGTAGACGAACAGCGCGACGACTGCGGGACGGTAGCCGAGCCCCAGAATCGGAAACGAAAGCGCGATGATCGCCAGCGGCGGGACCGTCTGGGCGACGTTGCCGACCGAGAGGATCGTCCCCTTCGCCCGGTCGTACCGCGTCGCCACGATCCCCAGCGGGACCGCGAGCGCGATCGCCGCGATCTCGGAGACGAACACGAGGGTGAGATGTCGTCGGAGCAGCCCCAGGAAGACCGAGAGGTTCGCGAACAGGTAGTCGATCCCGGCGGTCAGCGTGGAGACGACGCCAGGCATCTCACCTCTCCTCCGCCGACTCGAAGAACGAGCGGATGCGCGATTCGGTGACGACGCCGACGACCTCTCCGTCCTCGACGACCGGGAGCTCGGTCGCGTTTTGCCGGAGCAGCTCCGTGAGCGCCGTCTGCGAGCTGTCGTCGAGAGCGAGCGACTCCTCGCTTCCCTCGTTCGCCATCGCCGTGCCGCCGTCAGCGGGCGTTCGGCCGTCGTCGGGCGTTCGCATTACTTCCCGGACGGGCGTGATCGAGAGGCGCTTGTACGCCTGGTTCTCCCCGATGAAGTCCCCGACGAACGCTGACTTCGGGTTCGCGAGGAGTTCCTGGGGGGTGTCGTACTGGACGAGCTCCCCGACGTCGAAGATGGCGATGCGATCGCCCATCTTCAGCGCCTCGTCGATATCGTGAGTCACGAACAGGATCGTGGTGTTGATGCGCTGCTGGATGTCGAGGAACTCGTTTTGGAGTCGTTCGCGCGTAATGGGGTCGAGCGCGCCGAACGGCTCGTCCATCAGCAGGACTTCCGGGTCGGCCGCCAGCGCCCGGGCGACGCCGACCCGCTGGCGCTGCCCGCCAGACAGCGATCGGGGGTTATCGTCGCGGACTTCTTCGGGAAGCCCCATGAGTTCGAGGAGTTCGTCCACGCGGTCGTCGATGCGGTCTCGATCCCAGCCGAGCAGGTCGGGGACGGTCCCGACGTTCTCGCCGACGCTCAGGTGATCGAACAGGCCGATCTCTTGGATGACGTAGCCGACGTCGCGGCGGAGTTCGATCTCGTCGAGCTCCTGATTGTCGACGCCGCCGACCGAGATCGTTCCCTCAGTCGGGTCCTCTAGGCGGTTCACCAGCTTCATCGTCGTCGTCTTGCCACAGCCGGATGGGCCGACGAGCACCGTCGTCGTCCCCTCCTCGACGACGAAACTGAGGTCCTCGATTGCGGTCGTTCCGTCCTGATACGTCTTGCTGACGCCATCGAACTCGATCACGCGACGGCCCTCCGTAGCAGCCGTACGCCCCGGTTCGCCTCGATCGACTCGCCATTACGAAGCCGGAGCAGTTCTTCGAGCGTCGCGATCCCGTAATCGATCACCAGCGCGAGCGCAGTGATGACGATCGTCGCGACGACGATGGCCGCCGTGTCCGCCTCGCGGATCCCTTCGAAGATGATCGTCCCGAGCCCGCCGGCCCCGATGTACGAACCAACTGCGGCAACGCCGACGACGATCACGACGGCGTTGCGGATCCCGGCGACGATCACGGGCAGCGCCATCGGCAGCTGGATGCGACGCAGCCGTTCCCAGCGCGTCATCCCCAGACCCTCGCCGGCCTCGATGATCGACTCGTCGACCCCGGTCAGGCCGATGTAGGTGTTCCGGATCACCGGTAGCTGGGAGTACAGCACGAGGGTGAACACCACCGGCGGGGAGCCGATCCCCAGAAAGGGAACAAGCAATCCGAACAGCGCAAGGCTGGGGAGCGTCATCGCGATTCCGGCGAGCCAGAGCACGATCGTGGCGGCCGTGTCGTTGTAGGTGATCGCGATCCCGAGCGCGACCGCCAGTGGAACCGCGATGGCCACCGTCTCGGCCGTGATGAAGACGTGTTCGATCAGTCGCTGGACGAGCGCCTCGGCGTTCTCCGTGGCGAAGTCAGTGTACTCGTCGATGAACAGAGGGTTTACGCCGATCCGAGAATCGAGCATCGGACTAGATGATGCCTTCGTTCTTCAGGAAGTCCTGCGCGACGGTCTGGACCTCCTTGCCCTCGATCGTTATCTGCGCGTTCAGATCGATCACCGTCTGCTCCTCGTCGAGCGCGCTCATCGGTTCGTTGAGCGGCTCCTCGATTGCGGGGTTTTCGTCGAGCACGTCGCCGTTGACGAGCGGTGCCGGGTTGTACGGCGGGAAGAAGTTCTGGTCGTCGGGCAACACCTGGAGGTCGTACTTCTGGATGTTCGGGTTGGTCGTGAACACCATGCCGACGTCGGCCTCGCCTTCTCCCATCGTCTGGTAGGTCAGGTCAGCACCGATCTTCTGGATGTTCAGTTTCTCGGCGGCGTCCGCGAAGCCGTAGGCGTCCACGAGACCCGGCCAGCCATCGGATCGTTCGGCGAACTCCGGCCCGAGAACGACTGTGAAGTCGGTGTTGCCGCCGCTGACGTACTCCGCGAACTCGCTGATGTTCTTCAGTCCCGTTTTCCCGCTGGAGGTATCTGAGACCGTGTTCTTCCTCCATCTCCTTTTTGGCGGTCTCGTACACCGCTTTCGGATTGCTCGGGACCTCCGTGTGCTGTGGGGGAATCGTGAGGAACGCCCCACCGGTGTAGAGGTGATAGAAGCCGACTTCGCCGCTTTTGACCGCCTGAAAGACCTGTTGGGAGCCGCCGAGCGAGAGTTCGTCGTTGACCGTGAGATCGGTGTTTGCCTTCAACGACTCGAATCCGAGATAGCCCATCAGTTCCGCCTCCGTCCACTGCATCGATGCAGCCGTCACCGATCCGCCGGAGCTATCGCCGCTGATGATACCCGTACACCCCGACAACGAGCCAAGAACCGACGTGCCGACAGTCGCCGCACCCGCCTTGATCATTGTTCGTCGTGTGGGAGCCATGTAGCCGTGAGTAGCTCCACTGACTGTTAAGGGTTCGGCTGGCGTACTCAGCCCTCAGTGAACCGATGAGTGGCGACGAGAGCGAAAAGTGGCCAGGATCTCCCGACCTGATTGGGCTGGGCGACAACAAACCGAGCGGGATCGGCGAGCCAGCGTTGAGCGACAATCGAACGATCAACTTTTTCGCCTGCCGGGCCCAGGAGACGCATGGTTTCGGCCCTGTTCGATCCTGAGGAGTGGGAACCGGTCGACGAGTTCGAGTTCGCCGACATCACCTACCACCGCGCCACCGACTCCGGCACCGTCCGCATCGCGTTCGACCGGCCCGCAGTCCGCAACGCCTTCCGGCCGAAAACCGTGGACGAACTCTACGACGCACTCGATCACGCGAAGCGCCAGGCGGACGTGGGCTGTGTGCTCCTCACGGGGAACGGGCCGTCGCCGAAGGACGACGGCTGGGCGTTCTGTTCGGGCGGCGATCAGTCCGTCCGCGGCGGGTCGGGGTACGAATACAACGATGGCGACGGGACCGAAGAGGGGAGCGAGTCGAACGAGGACGACGGGGCGAAAACGGGCCGGCTCCACATCCTCGAAGTCCAGCGGCTCATCCGCTACATCCCGAAACCAGTGGTCTGCGTGGTGCCTGGCTGGGCGGCCGGCGGCGGCCACAGTCTCCACGTGGTCTGTGACCTCACGATCGCCTCCGCTGAGCACGCGAAGTTCCTCCAGACCGACCCCGACGTGGCGAGTTTCGACGGTGGGTTCGGCTCGGCGTACCTCGCCAAGCAGATCGGCCAGAAGAAGGCCCGAGAGGTGTTCTTCCTCGGGAAGACCTACGACGCCGAGGAGGCCACCGAAATGGGGATGGTCAACGAGGCCGTCGCTCACGACGATCTCGAATCGACGGCACTGGAGTGGGCCGAGACGATCAACGGAAAGTCCCCGACCGCGATCCGGATGCTCAAGCACGGGTTCAACGCCGCCGACGACGGGATGATCGGCCAGCAGGTCTTCGCGGGCGAGGCCACCCGCCTCGCGTACATGACCGACGAAGCCCAGGAGGGGCGCGAGGCGTTCATGGAAGGTCGGGAGCCGGACTTCTCGGACGTCCCGTGGCACTACTGAACACACGCCGCCGTTCGGCCGGAGACGGCTCGTCAACACAGTGAGAAAGTCGTCTCGGCATCGCGAACCGACGGAACGCTCCCGAGCCTCGCAGGAATCGTTCGGTGGACACTCGATTTTCGTCGTCACGAGCGGGATTCGCTCGCTAGGACGCGAGATCCGCAGCGCACCGCACGCTCCGCATTCGACCACCCCAGCCGCTATACGTCTTTCTCGACGCCTTCGAGGCCGGTATCGGTGATCGCGAACCGAACGGTATCGCCGGCGGCCTTCGAGGGATGTTTTTCGAGTGTCGCGCGACGATTCCCCGCTCGGAACCGTTCGAGCCGGATGATCACGCCGGTCAGGTGGGCGAGGGTGTGACCGCCGAGCGGCCTCGCGCGACCGGAATCGGACTCCGGATCCGAAAACACCTGGTTCGTGACGAGCACCGCGAGGTCGTGTCGACGCGCGAGTCCGAGCAGGTGGGTGAGCTGGCGACCCACCCGCCGGAGGGTCTCGCCGCTCTCCTCCGTTGTCCGCCGCAGGCGGTAGAACCCGGTCGCGCTGTCGAGCACGATCAGCGACGCCCGCTCGGCGAGTTCTTCGGCGTCCCGAACCGCTTCCTCCTGTTCTGCGAAATCCATCGCCTCCGAGATCACGATCCGCGAGGAGAGTTCCCCGAGATCGGCGTCACGCGCCCGCGCGATCTGCTCGAACCGCTCGGGCGAGAGCCCCTCGGTGTCGAGATAGCAGACCGTCCTGCCGCCGGCGGCGACGTCGACCGCCGCCGACAGCGCGATGTTGGTCTTGCCCGCCGCCGGCGGGCCGTATATTTGGGTGACGGCTCCGCGCGCCAGGCCGCCGCCGAGGAGGTCGTCGATTGTCGCACAGCCCGTCGAAATCGGATCGCTCACACCCACGATTGGGGCCCTCCGGACAAAAATGACTCCATCGCCCTCGTCGGTCATCCTCCGATCGAGTCGCGCCGCCCGGGTGAGCGTTTAATTGCGCCCGGTACGAAATCAGGGCAGTGATCGTCGTCGCCACCGAGGATTTCGAGGTCTACCACGGGGTCGTAACCGACCTCCGCGAGCGCGGGGTCGAGTTCACCACCGTCGAACCGGGCGACGCGATCCCCGAGCGGGCGCGCGTGCTCGTTACCACGGCAAACGACGAGTTCGATGCCGAGACGACCGCCGGAACCGAACGCGTCGACGCCGAGCCCGGGAGTCCACGCGAAGCGGTCGACGCGGCGCTCGCGACGCTGCGCGACGGCGGCCGCACGGTGGTGGGCGTCGATCCAGGCGACCGCCCTGGGATCGCGGTGCTCTCGGGCGAGGTGGTCGTGACGGCGTTTCACGTCCCGCTCGCCGACGCCGCGGGCGTCATCGCCGAAGAGATCGCCGACGCGGCCGATCCCGTCGTCCGGATCGGCGACGGCGCACGACTCAAGGGGGCGGCGCTCATCGACGACCTCGATACCCCCGTCGAGCTGGTCGACGAAACCGGGACCACGCCCTACCTCGGTACCGGCGCGCGCGGGATGGGCGACGTGCTCGCCGCCGTCAACATCGCGCGGCGCTCGGGCGACCGGATCAGGGAGCGCACCGTCGAACCCACGGTGGGCGAACTCGACGTGATCAAGGCGCGCTCGCGCGAGCAGTCGACGGGCAACCGGGAGATCGACGAGGGCCTTGCCCGCCGGGTTGCGGCCGGCGAGTTGACCATCGAGGAAGCGCTCGGGGAGCACCGGGACCGATGACCGACGACAGCGTGGACGTCCTGCCGTTGCTCGACGAACTCCGCGTGATCGGTCAGAGCGGGCTGATGGACGCCGACAGTCCCTACGATCGGGAGCGCAACGAACGGCTCCTCGAACTCGCAAGCGAATACTACGGAAGAACAATCGAACTGCCGCCCGAAGAGATCCGCGAACGCTTGGCGGCGGACCTCGGCTACGCTACGGCGAAGGTCAGCGCAGGAGCTGCGATTTTCGACGACGATGGACGAATCCTGTTGGTGAAACGTACCAGCGATGGAACATGGGGGTTCCCAGCCGGTGGCGTCGATCCGAACGAATCGGCCTCCGAGGCTGCGATCCGCGAAACGCGTGAGGAGACCGGAATCGAGGCACGGATCGACGAACTGATCGACGTGTATCACGGGGAACCGGGAAAATCGGGTCCCCACTCCGTCGTTCACGTTCAGTACCTCTGCGAACGAACAGGTGGTACACACCAACCATCACACGAAACCGATGCAGTTCGATACTGGAACATCGACGCCGTGCCGGTATGGCATCCCGATGCACGGGAGCGGGCGATCGACGCACACGGGGTGTGGCTCGAAACGAGAGGGAGCGAATGACGACCGCGTTCAGCCGCCACCCTCGATCGCCTCACGGACCGGCGTCGGCTCGATTCCGGTGAGGTCGACGAGCCGTTCGGAGACGATCGAGAGATCCGGTGGCACATCCATATCGTCGGGGATGCTCGTCGACACGATGGCGTCCGGTGAAATCCCGAGGCCCGTCATTCCGTCGCAGTGAAACTGATAGACGCTGGTTCGCGGCCCGCCGGCGTGAACGACGCCGACGCGGTCACTGGCCGCGAGCGTCCGAATCGCCGTTGCGAGTTCCGACACCGCGATCGGACTCTTATACATGTCGTCGAAATACTCGACTCGTTCACCTGCGCGGAGCCGTTCGCGGGTGTCGGCGAGCCGCGGATCGAGCTCGCCCCGCGAAAAGCCGAACACGTAGCCCGGGCGGACGATGCAGTAATCCTCGTGAGTCCGTCGAATCGTGTCTTCAAACGCGACGAGACGCTCACCGTACTCGGTGGTCGGTCGTCGCGACTCGTCCTCGGCGTACGGGCCATCGATGCCTTCGAAAACCGAGTCGCTGGACACGTAGACGAACCGTCGATCCCCACAGTCGTCAAGGACGCGTGTGGCGGCCCGCTCGAACGCCTCGATGGGTTCGTCGTAGCCGTGTTCTACCGTCGCGGCGAAGACAACCGTCCCGATGTCGTGTTCGTCGAGCAGTGGTGCAAGCTCATCCGACCAGAAATCGAACGCGACTGAAGCATGTGATCCAGTGTGGCGATAATGCGTCGCGACGACGCGCTCGCCGCTTTGTTCTAATGCGGCAACGGCTTCACTGCCGACGAACCCGTTTCCGCCGATCACGAGCGTTCCGTTCATTGCCGAACGTTCTCCTCCGCCAGGCGTACGACTTCCCGCACCGCCATGCCCGCCTCGTCCGCGACCGCAGCCGCGTCGTCGTACTCCGCGCTCACGTCGTACACTTCGCCCGCGGAATCGCTCGCGATCTTCACGTCGACCTCGTACTCGCCCCCCTCGATCTCGACGGTAGCGGTCTCGAAGGCGCGGTCGGCGATCCAGCGGTGGCGCGCGCCGGTCTCGCGCACGCCCAACGTGCCCGTCTCGACCGCGAGCCGCCGGGCCACGCGTTCGGCGTCCTCGGGTTTGACGATCACTTTCACGAGGTGGCCTGGTCGGGACTTCTTCATCGCCGTCGGCACCACCGAGACGTCGCGCGCGCCAGCGGCCCGCAGGCTTTCGTGGAGCCCGCCGAGCACCTCGGGCGTGGCGTCGTCGAGGTTCGTTTCGAGAACTCGGATCTCGTCCTCGATCAAGCTTCCCCTGGCCTCACTGTCGCCGACGAGCGCACGGAGCACGTTCGGGTGCTCGGCGAACTCGTGACCGCCCGCACCGTAGCCCGATCCCTCGATTCGAAGGGTGGGCAGTCGCTCGACGCCGTCGGCGACGTGGGCGAGGATCGCCGCGCCCGTCGGGGTGAGGAGTTCGGTCTCGACCGGGCCACCCCGGAGCGACCACGCGGCGCGTTCGGCGATCTCGACGACGGCGGGAGTCGGCACCGGATACGTCCCGTGGCTCATCGAAACCTCGCCGCCCCCGGTCGCGAGCGGCGTGGTCACGACGCGCTCGACGTCGAGATCGTCGAGCAAGAGCGATGCGCCGACCACGTCCGCGATGGCGTCGTCTGCGCCGACCTCGTGAAAGTGCGTGTCGTCGAGATCGGTGCCGTGGACTGCCGCCTCGGCCGTCCCGAGAACCTCGAAGATCGCGAGCGCGTCGGCCGCGACGCCATCGGGAAGCGCCATCGAGGCGACGAGATCGATGACCTCGGGGTAGCTCCGCGAGGGACCAGCCCCCTCCGCGTGGTCGTGGTCATGCACATGGTCGTGACCGTGTTCGTGATCGCGATCGTGACGATGGCCGTGGTGTTCGTGACCGTCGTTTGCGTCGTCCGCGTCGGCAGCGTCGGGATCGTCGGGATCGTCACGTTTGCCGTCAGCGTCGAGAAACACGTCGACCGTCGTCGCGCGGATGCCGTTTTTCGTTGTCTCGTCGATCGCATACTGGACGTCGAGCGACGCTTCGACCGGCGTCAGTACATCGGGGTCCGCACCGGCGGCGAGCAGCGCCCCGCAGAGCATGTCGCCACTCGCACCCATCCGTCCGTCGAAGCCAAGCGTTCGCATACCCGAACGCGGTCGTCCGGCGGAAAAAAGCGCCCGGTCGTTCGCCCTCGTTTCGGCGCTCTCGAACCGGCTCGGGGCGCAGGCAAAAGGCATAACTCCGCTACGGACCGAGACAGAGGTATCCCCGTGGTCCAGCCATGAACGAAGTCCAATTGGAAGTGGCGAAGGCATACCCGAACGATTCGGGCCGTGGCATCGCCCGGTTAGATCCCGATACCCTCCTGCATCTCAAGCTCTCGCCGGGCGACATCATCGAGATCGAGGGCGGTGACACCACCGCCGCGAAGGTCTGGCGTGCGGACCGCCAGGACTGGAACACCGACACGGTGCGTATCGACGGGTTCACCCGCCAGAACGCCGACGTCGGCATCGGCGAGCGCGTCGAGATACGGAAGGCCGAGGAGCGAAAGGCCGACACGCTGGTGCTCGCGCCTCCCGAGGAGGCCTCGGTCCAGTTCGGCTCCGATGCGGCCGGGATGGTCAAGCGCCAGATCCTGAAACGGCCGGTCGTCGGGCGCGATATCGTCCCCGTCATGTCGAGCACGAACCACCCGTTCATGCGCTCGCCGGGCCAGGCGATCCCGCTGATCGCGGTCGAGACCGAGCCCGACGGCGTGGCGCTCGTCACCGAGGACACCGAGGTCGAGCTCCGCGAGGAGCCGATCTCGGGGTTCGAGAAGACCGGCGGCGGGATCACCTACGAGGACATCGGCGGGCTCGACAACGAGATCCAGCGAGTACGGGAAATGGTCGAGCTCCCGATGAAACACCCCCAGATCTTCCAGAAGCTCGGGATCGAACCACCGCAGGGAGTGTTGCTCCACGGGCCACCAGGGACGGGGAAGACCCTCCTCGCGAAGGCGGTCGCGAACGAGACCTCGGCGAGTTTCTTCTCGATCGCCGGGCCGGAGATCATCTCGAAGTACTACGGGGAAAGCGAACAACAGCTGCGAGAGATCTTCGAGGACGCCACCGAGGAGTCGCCCGCGATCATCTTCATCGACGAGCTCGACTC
>PXSV01000176.1 GCA_003022685.1 Halobacteriales archaeon SW_9_67_24
CGATAGCTCGCGTACTTGCCGGCCCCCGTCACGCTGATGAGACTGGCCGAGCGGTCGAGTTCGATATGGATTCGGCTGTCGACCGAGAGCCGCTCGCCCGGGCCGGAGAACTCGTAACTATCCGAGCCACCGCCGACCGCACCGTCGGCGCTTTTCGTCCCGACGTCGATTTCGTCCTCGCTCGTCATCCCGCCGTTCGCGACGATACCGCCGCCGGCGGTGAACTCGTAGGCGGTGTACGAACCCAGGCCCTCGACGGTCAGCGTGTTCGGGGCGAACGCTCCGGGGTCGACGACCTCCCCGTCGAGAACGATGTCCGCGTCGCCGCTCAGACTGAGTTCGGTGATTTCGCCCCCGAAGGCGTAGCTGTCGGAGCCGCCGCCGACCGCGCCGTTGACGCTGTCCGATTCGACGTCGACGTCGTCCTCGCGGCTCATGCCGTCGCGCGAGGCGATGCCGCCGCTCACCGTGAACTCGTAGGCGGCATACGAACCGGTGCTGTCGATTGTCAGCACGTGCGGAAGGAACTCGCCGGGACTTGCCCGCTCCCCATCGAGATACATCGTCGCGTCGCCGCTCAGGCTGAGTTCGGTGACCTCGCCGGAGAACCCGTAACTGTCGATGCCGCCACCACCACCCTGGCCGATCGCCGTCGAGCCGGGGATGGTGTCCTGCGCATCGATCGTCACGCCCATCGCAGTGCTCTTTTTCAGATCACCGCTCGCCGAGACGGTGTAGGAGAACTCGCCGCCCCCGCTTTTGAGCGACAACTGATTTGGCAGTACTTCGCCGACGCTGACCTCCTCGCCATCCAGATAGAGCGTTGGGTTCCCGCTCACGCTGATGTCGATAACGTCGCCGGAGAACCCGTAACTGTCGATACCGCCGCCGCCACCCTGGCCGATCGCGGTCGAACCGGAAGCGGTGTCGCTGTCGTCGATCGACGCCCCTCCCACCGTGCTCTTGCCGAGTTCGCCGCTCACCGTGAACTCGTACGAGAACCTCCCACCGTCGTTGTCGCCCACGAACGACAGTTTGCGGGGCAGGTTGTCGCCGGCCCCGTACTCCGGTGCGGGACAGGAGCCGCCCTCCGTGATGTCGGAGATCGACACCTCCCGTGACGTTCCTCGAACGATCGGTTCCCCTGAAACGTCGATCGTCGTGTTCCGAACCGCACAGCCGTCGGACTCGACGAGCCGGACCCCGCTGCGACTCTCGCCGGTCTGGTCGAGACAGCACCGCTCGATCGTCGAATTCGGTCGGTCAACGAGCTTGATCGCCGCGTTCCAGCTCGCATCCCCGGTCACGCTCGTGTTTCGGACGGTCCCGGCGTGGGGTTTCGCCGGCGCGGGGTACGCCCCGCCGCCGTCGGGTCGTTTGCCGAGGATCCCACACACGCTGTCGGCCTCGATCCCGATCTGGGTGTTCTCGACGGTGAACTCGCTCGCGGTCGACTCCGCTACCACCCCGCCGCCGGAGTGCGACACCGACCGGATCGCGATGTCACAGTTCCGTACTGTGACGTCGGTCCGATCGTTCATCCGGCCCATCTCGATCCGCACCCCACGATAGTTCAGCGCGTCGTAGGGGTTCGGTGCGTCGCTCGACTCCGCATCCACGTCGAGGATCGCCCCCTCGATGGAGCTCCCCGGGCTCCCAACTCGGATCTGGTTGTTGTCGTTGTTGCGGAACACCCCGTTTTCGAACTGCACCACGCCGTTGGTCCGGCTGGTGTAGGTTCCGTTGGAGCCGAACTCCTCGATCCGGCAGTTCCGGAACGTGATCGTCCCCTTGTTCGACACGCCGACCCAGATCCCGCTCCGACCGTTGCCCGCGTTGTACGCCCCCATCAGTCCGTGGTTGTTCGCCACCACGTCCGTGACGACTCCCGTGCCGCTGGACGAACGGACGATCGGGTAGAAGAAATCGTAGACCTTGGGATTGCCGTTTTCGGCCCCTCTCCCTGGCGACCAGCCCGGATCGCCCCGCGGGATCGAGTCCGGGTGGATGCCCTGGCCCAACAGCTCCACGTCGTGAACCCGGAGGTCGTCGCCCGCCCCGAGCTGAAGACCGGGCGTCGCCCCGTCCGCTCGCTGGTCGATGTCGATCCCCTCGAACAGGAGTCCGGTACCGCGGTCCACGATCAGTGCCTTCTCGTTGAAGTTCTCGGGAACCCTGAATCGCGCGTCGCCCTCGCCGAGGAACCCGAGGTTCGTCTTCCCGTGGATGTAGTTCTTCTCGGTGAGCGTCCGCCACCATGTCCACCGTGCGCTTGAACCTGATCCCCCGTCGTTCGATCGCCGCCCCCGCCGTCCCCGAAACCAGGCCGGCCGCTCCGGCGGCGGTGCCGGCGAGCTTGAGATACGATCGTCGATCGACCGAAAGCGAACCGCGATACTGCCCGCTGTCCCCGGTCCGATCCCCATCGTTGCGCTGCATCGCTCCATTGGTTTATCGGTCGCTTCAAAAGCCTTGTGGCCGCTGTCGAACATGTCATGCGAGCGTTTTCCCGCCCGGTTCTGCTTCGATGACCGAACGTGAGTACGAGCCATGTGGGAGCTTCGAGCGGTGTCGTCGGGGCGTTCGTGTTCGGCGAGCGGGGACAGCGACGACACGCCGACCGGAGGCTCGCTCGCTGTCACGGGCCGGCAGAACCGAACGCTCTTTGATGCCCAAACGGGAGGGAAGGACGATGGTTCGGCGTCGTCGCTGGCTCGTCTGCGGGCGATCGAGCGATCCGTGCCGACGCCGCCGCTTCGCCCGAGGGGGACGGCGAGGATGAACACGTGGCAGCGCCGAACGGTCAACTCGCTTCTCGGGCTCGCGGTGTTGATGCTGGTCTACGCACTCGTCTACGACTACGGGATGAGCGCCTTCGAGAACGACCCCAAGACCTTCCTGCACTCGCTCCAGGTCGTCGTCGAGACGTTCACCACCACCGGCTTCGGCTCCGATGCAGGGTGGCAGAGCCCGGTGATGAACGTGCTCGTGATCGCCATGGACCTCACCGGCGTGGCGCTGATCTTCCTCGCGCTCCCGGTCGTCGTGTTCCCGCTGCTCGACGAGAGCCTCTCCCGGAGCGCCCCGACGACGATCGAGGACACCGATCACGTCGTCATCTGTGCGTACACCCCCCGCGGAGCGACCCTCACCGAGGAACTCGACAGTCGAGACGTCTCCTACGTCGTGGTCGAACCCGATCGGGACCGCGCGGACGACCTCCACGAGGACGGAATTCGAGTCGTTCACGGCGATCCCGAGTCGTCCGAGACGCTCGCGGGGGTCGATATCGGGGCGGCCCGAGCCCTCGTCGCGGACGCGAGCGACGAGACGAACGCCTCGATCGCGCTCGCGGCCGCCGACACCGCCGACACGCGGATCATCACGTTCGCCGAGGACGACACGGTGGCGGACTACCACCGGTATGCGGGTGCGGACGAAGTTTTCTCGCCACGTCGACTCGTCGGCGAGAGCCTCGCGGACACGGTCACGACCGCGATCTCCACCGAACTGGGCGACGTGATCGAGATCGACGAGGACTTCGAGATCGCCGAACTCCCGGTCCAGGCGGGCAGCGATCTCGATGGCGTGCGGATCGCCGACAGCGCGATCACCGAGCGGACCGGCGCGAACGTGGTCGGCGCGTGGCTCCGCGGCGAGTTCGTCAGCCCGCCCGACCCGGGCGATCGGATCGACGAGCACTCGATCCTGCTCGTCGCGGGCCACGGCTCACAGCTCGAAGCGTTGAAGGAGTTGACGCTCTCGGACATCCGGTCGCGGCGGCGCGGTCGGGTCGTCATCGTGGGGTTCGGCGAGGTCGGCACCACGGTGTACGAGGCGGTCTCGCGGGAGGGGATCGAGTCGGTCGTGATCGACCGCGAGGACGGGCCGGCCGTCGACATCGCCGGCGACGCAACCGAGGCGGCGACGCTCCGCGAGGCGGGCCTCGACGGGGCGAACGCGGTGGTGCTCGCGCTGCCGGACGACACGCTCACCGTGTTCGCCACGCTCGTGATCCGCGAGCTCGCGCCCGACGTCGAGATCCTCGCCCGGGCGGAGGAGCCGGCGAGCAGCCGGAAGCTCTACCGGGCGGGCGCGGACTACGTGCTCGCGCTCGCCACCGTCAGCGGTCGAATGTTGGCCTCCACGATCCTCGACGAGGAGGTGATGAGCTTCGACAAACAGATGGAGGTCGTCCGGATGCAGTGTCCCGGACTCGGGGGCCAGACCCTCCGGGAGGCCGACGTCCGGGCACGGACCGGCTGTACCGTGATCGCGGTCGAACGCGACGGCGAGGTCCGGACCGAGATCGGTCCCGAGTTCGAACTCCGCGACGACGACGACCTCGTGCTGGTCGGCACCGACGGGGACGTCACCCGGTTCGCCTCGCTGTTCGAGTGATCGGTCGGCCTGGCTGTCTCCCGAAGGGCACTCGACGCCCGGAGAGCCCGGTTCAGTTCCCGTACACCCCAGTATTGGGATTGAAATCGCGCCACGCGAAGAGGAACATCGGCGAGGCGTCGTTGGCACGCGGGAGCTGCGTTCCCTCGTGGGGCCGGTCAAGGGCCTCGCCGGTGGCGCGCCGCCACTCCGAGCCGCCGGCGCGCATCGCGTCCGTGCCCGCAGGCTCGAACGACAGTTCGTCCCCGTCGACCCGGCGCTCGTAGGCGACGAGCGCGTCGCCCGCATCGACCGTGACGACGACTGGGAGGTCGCCGACGCGATCGTTGATCACGCCCTCGCTCGCCACCGCATCGAACGGGTAGGCGCGCGCCACCCCGTCGTGAGCGATCCCGATGACCTCGGCCTTCGGGTGGAGTTCCCCCTCGTACTCCTCGCCGCCGATGCCGATCCGGCGGGAGCCGTTTCGGGGTAGGTCTCGCGCCACGCACTCCATTTGGTCAGCGTCGACGGGACCAGCGAGAGGGTTGACCCCGTTTTCGGCCCGCGAATGGCGGTCGCGAGGATCTGGCTCCAGAGGCTGTCGGTCGCCCGGTCGTACATCACGAGGTCGCTGTTCCAGAGCAGCCCCGAGACGCCGAAGGTCGTCTCCTCACTGTCGACCCGGCGTTCGGCGGTGAGCCCGCTGGCACACAGCGGACAGTACGTCACCAGCAGCGGGCCGTCGAACGTGTCGTTGACGACCTCGTGCCAGTTGAGGATCGCGAGCGGGTACGCCCGCGCCGCGCCGGCGCGCTCGACGCCGATAACGCGCTCGTTCGGGTCGAGCTCCGCCGCGAACTCGCTCCAGTCGGCCCCGAACGCGGGGTCGGTGATCGCCGGGATCGCGTCCTCCGGTGCGCCGCGATCGAGCTCGCTTCGGGGGAGGGGGAGCTCGACGTCGCCGGCGGACTGGGGCACGCCGGTTGCCGTTCCGCCGGCGATGCTCGAATCGTCCGGTCCGGCGGTGGCAACGGACGTTCCGGTGGCTGTTGGGGTGTCGGCCGTGCCGTTCGCTCCACGGGAATCGGAGCGGCCGGCGAGGCTCGAACAGCCCGCGAGCCAGGCGGCCGTGCCGCCGGCGATGACGGACAGGTAGCGACGACGATCCATGCGAGGGGTTGCTGGCCAGTCGGGTTAACGGGCGCGCGATCGTGCGCCACCGTCTCACACGCGCTACACGGCTATGTGGCCGCCGTTCCAACGGTGGGTATGAAGCGGTACACTCGCCGGGCAGTCCTCGGCGCGGGCGGGGCCGGACTCGCGGGCGCGCTCGCCGGCTGTTCGGGTGTCCTCGGCGGGACGAGCGGGACGGACACCCGCGAGATCGACACCGTCGCGGCCACCGGCTCGCCTGGCGAGTCGGTGGCGATCCGCCCCGAGGGACGGGCTGCACTCCTCGATTTCTTCGGGACGTGGTGTGCGCCCTGCAAACCACAGATGGCCCACCTTCGGACCGTCGACGAGCAATTTTCCGACCTCCACTTGCTCTCGATTACGTGGGAGGAGGATCGGGGGGCCGTGGCCGATTTCTGGCGGGAGTACGAGGGGACGTGGCCGGTCGCGCTCGATCCCGAGGTCCGCACGGGCGAGCGCTACGGCGTCCGGCGCATCCCGACGCTGCTCGTCCTCGCACCCGACGGCACCGAGACGTGGCGACACGTCGGTCTCGCCGCCGCCGACACGATCGCGAGGGAAGTCGAACGCGCGATCGAGGCGGGATGATCGACTTCTCGGGGCTGCGGCTCGGCTTCGCGTTCACCGCCGGCGCGGCGACCTTCTTCGCGCCGTGTGCGTACCCGCTGTTGCCCGGCTACGTCGCCTATTATCTCGGCAGCGACGCCGAACGATCGGCCGCATCGGCCGAATCGACCGGCGTCGAGACCGTGGCGCGGCTGCGTCGCGCGGCGGCCGTGGGCGTGCTCGTCAGCCTCGGCTTCGTGCTGGTCTACGGCGTGCTCGCCGGGATCGTGGCGGCGGTCGGGACGCGAGTGCTCGCGGACGTCGTTCTGCTCGAACTCGTCGTCGGCGGGCTGCTCGTCGTCCTCGGGACCGCGATGGCGCTCGGCCGTGGACCGAGTCGACACGTCTCGTTCCCGGAGCGGCGGCGCTCGCCCGTCGCGTTCGTGGGGTTCGGGATCGTCTACGCCGCCGCGGCCGCGGGCTGCACCGCACCGGTGTTCGTCGCGGTCGCGCTGACGGCGCTGTCGAGCGGCCCGGCGACCGCGTTCGTCACGCTCGGTGCGTACGCCGCCGGGATGAGCGTGCTGATGATCGGGGTCACGGCGCTGTCGGCGCTCGGGCGCGAGGCCCTCGTCCGCCGGTTGCCGCGGCCACGCACGGTGTCACGGGTCGCGGGCGTACTTCTCGTGGCGGCCGGCCTCGCCCAGGTCTACCTCTTTCTGTTCCGGTTCGGCGGGCTCGCGCTGCTCGGCCTGAAGTGACGGCAAAACGGGTTTGACGATGGCGCACGATCCCGAAACATGGCCGGGATAATCTTCTTCGAGACGGCGGCGCTCGATCGGATGGTCGACTTTTACACCGAACGGCTGGACGCGTCGGTGTGGCTCGAACAGGCCGGCTGTACGATCCTCCGCCACGAAAACTTTCTCCTCGGGTTCTGTGGCGGCGACCGCGCCGAGACCGACGGCACGATCACGCTGTTCTACGACGATCGGTCCGCCGTCGACGGGATGTACGACCGTCTCGACGATCGAGCGCACGGGAGCCCCGAAGCGAACGAGCAGTACGACATCTACCAGTTCTTCGCCGACGATCCGGAGGGACGGACCCTCGAGTTCCAGACGTTCCTCCATCCGATCGATCCGTACTGAACGGCGGGTCCCCGGCCGCTGACCGATCGAAGCACCACTGCCATCGCCAGTCCGTTCGATTTCGTTGTCTCCACAAAACATATGCCAACGGTCGATCCATGCGTTGGTATGCCCTCCCACACTCGTTCGGTGGCCGTGATCGCGCTCGCCTTCCTCGTTGTGCTCGCCGGCTGTGGCGGTCTCGGCGGTAGCGCCGGCGGCGGCGCGGATGGGGGCAGCGTGAACGCCAGCAGCGGCGGGCTGAACGGCGGCAGCGGTGCCGAGAGCGCCGGAGCCACCGCTGCCGCATCGGGCGGTGGCGATGCGGGCGCGGCCGACGCCGAAACCGGCAACCAACAGGCGCTCCAGGCGAACCGGGCGACAATCAAGACGGCCCACGTCCGCCTCGAAGTCGAGAGCTTCGACACGGCCCGGGAGAACATCACGACCGCGACCCGTCGGCTGGGCGGGTACGTGGGCGCGTCGAGCGAGTCGACCCGGGGCGAGAACGGCAACCGGACCGCCGGCCAGGTCGTCCTCCGTGTCCCGAGCCGGAACTTCTCCACGCTCTACGATCAGGTGCAGGCAACCGGCACGGTGCTGAGTGCGACCACGAACACGAGCGACGTCACCGAGCAGCTCGTCGACCTCGAAGCCCGCCTCGAAAACCTCCGGGCGCAGCGCCAGCGCCTTCGCGATCTCTACGAGAACGCGAGCGACACCGAGGCCGTCCTCGCGGTCCAGGAACGCCTCTCGAACACCCAATCGGAGATCGAACGGCTGGAGGCACGGCTCCAGTCGCTCGAAAACCGGATCGCCCTCTCGACGATCACGGTCGAGCTCACCGAACCCGCCGACGATCCGGTCGCCGCTGAAGCGTGGTACGACGTCGGCGTGATCGACGCCTTCGTGGACTCGATCGGCGGCGTCGTCACGACGCTCCGGGCAGCGGTCGTGGCGGTCGCGTATCTCGCGCCGTACCTCCTCGTCTTCGGCGTGCCCCTCCTGCTCGGCTATCTCGTCTACCGACGGCGGGCAACGACCTCGGCGAGCGCCGAGTGAAGCCAGTTCGAGGCGGTGCGGCTCAGTGGCGTTTTTGATCGTGGCGCTCCGGGGTCGGGTATGGAGTTCGAGGTGATCCAGGGTGACATCGCGGCCCAGCAAGCCGATGCGCTCGTGAACGCCGCCGGCACGAGCCTCGAGATGGGCTCCGGCGTGGCGGGGGCGCTCCGGCGCGGCGCGGGCGACGACATCAATCGGGAAGCAGTCTCACAGGGGCCGATCGATCTCGGAAGGGTAGCCGTCACCGACGCCTACGACCTCGACGCCGAGCACGTGATCCACGCCGCCGCGATGCCCCATTACGGGGACGGCGAGGCCACCCCGGAGAGCATCCGGGACGCGACCCGCAACGCGCTCGAACGCGCCGACGAACTGGGATGCGAGTCGCTCGTGCTCCCCGCATTGGGGTGTGGCGTCGCCGGATTCGCCCTCCGGGACGGTGCAACGATCATCGCCGAGGCGATCGCCGACTACACCCCCGAATCGCTCGCGGACGTACGCTTGATCGGGTACAGCGACGACGAGGTCGCCGTCATCCGCGAAGCCGCGAGCGAGGCCCGTGGCGGGTGAGAGTGATCCGGTCGCCACGCCGCCTGACGATCGTCTCGATGGCGGTTCCGATCCCACCGACTCGGCACCATCGTCCGTTCCGGAAGCAACCGCCGATCCCGAGGTGTGCCCGGTCTGTGACGTCGCGTACGATTCGGTGTCGGTCCACGACGCGGGTCTCCTCGTGAACCTGCTCGACAACGAGCGCTACCGACGGGTGTGTTTCGAGCCGATCGCCGCGGCCGACGGTACGCCGCTCGTCCGGTTCTACCACCACACGCACGGTCAGGCGACGCTCGACCGCTGAACGCGCCGCCACGGCGAGCCGTGAGTGTCGCTACGTGTGGCCCGAGACTCGCACCGGCTCGTAGGGTTCTTCGAGGTACTCGATATCGCTCTCGGCGAGCGAGATGTCGAGCGCCGAGACCGCCTGTTCGAGGTGTTCGACGCTCGTCGTGCCGACGATCGGTGCGTCGACCCACTCCTTGTGGAGGAGCCACGACAGCGCGATCTGGGCCATCGTCGCGTCCTTCTCGGCGGCGAGCTCCTTGACGCGCTCGTTGATCGCCTGGCCGCCACCCTCGCGGTAGGGGTGTTCGTAGAGATACTCCTCACTCGCGCCGCGTGCGGTGGCGTCGATTTCCTCGTGTGGCCTGGCGAGATAGCCGCGCGCGAGCGGACTCCACGGGATCACGCCGACGTCTTCCTTCTTGCAGAGCGGCAGCATCTCGCGCTCCTCCTCGCGGTAGACGAGATTGTAATGGTTCTGCATCGTCTGGAAGCGTTCGAGGGCCGCCGAGTGGCTGGTGTGGAGCGCGTCGGCGAACTGGTGGGCCCACATCGATGAGCCGCCGATGTAACGCACTTTCCCGCGGCGTACGGCGTCGTCGAGCGCGCCGAGCGTCGCCTCGATCGGTACATCGTCGTCCCAGCGATGGGTCTGATAGAGGTCGATGGTATCCATCCCGAGTCTATCGAGGCTGTTTTCGAGTTCTTGCTCGATGGCCTTACGTGAAAGTCCCTGGGCGTTCGTGTTGTCGTCGTCCATCGGATGGAAGACCTTGGTGGCGACCACCGGCCAGTCGCGGTCGTACCCCGCGAGGGCGTTGCCGAGCACCCGTTCGGACTCGCCGCGGGAGTACATGTTCGCAGTGTCGAAGAAGTTGATCCCGAGATCGATCGCGCGCTCGATGATTGCCTCGCTCTCCTCTTCGTCAAGCACCCAATCGCGCCACTCGGGGCTCCCGAAGCTCATGCAACCGAGGCAGATCCGGCTGACTTCCATCCCCGTCGAGCCGAGGGTCGTGTACTCCATGATAGCTCCGCGCACGGCAAGCGCAAAAAGCTATGCCGCGACAGTGAGTGCCAGGTATAGAGTCCCAGCGTCATGAACCGTCCCACCATCGAGCGCACATCCGACGGTCCCCGGCTCGTCGTTGCGCGCGAGATCGCCGCCGCCCCCGACGTTGCGTGGTGCGTACTCACCGATACCCATCGGTGGCCGGAGTGGGGACCGTCGGTCGTCGGCGTCGCGTCCGAGGATCAGTTCGTTCGGCGGGGAACGCGCGGTCACGTTCGCACCGTCGGCGGGCTCGAACTCCCCTTCCGGGTGACCGAGTGTAGCGATCGCCGCTGGACGTGGCGGGTCGCGGGCGTGCCGGCGACCGGCCACCGAGTCGAACCCCTGGAAACCGGCTGTCGCGTCGTGTTCGAGATCCCGCCCCTCGCAGCCCCGTACGCGCTCGTTTGTCGGCGCGCACTCGGAACTATCGAGCGACTCACGGAGAACGCGTGAGCGGCACACTAGAGGGCTGTGGCGCGCCTAACTACTGCTCGACGAGAAGGACGTCGCTTACCGAGTGGAGATCCGCTTCGAGTCCTGTGCCGTCGCAGTTCTCGGTCGGACACGAGAACTGCCACCCGTCCGTTGTCGCCGTTCGCTCCGGAAAGCGCTCGCCACAGACCTCGCAGAACAGCTGCTCCGCCGAGCAGCCGTCGCGGTGGAGTTCGAGTTCGAGTTCGCTCGTGAACGTCCGCTTGCAGTTCCGGCAAGTGTCGGTCATACTTGCCGAATCATCGCCCAGGGATATATCAGCACCGCTTTTGGACGAACGGTCAACACGATGACGAGGGCAGTGAAACGGCGCGTGCCGACCGCGGGGTTTTGGGTCCCCCGGCTCTCAGTGAACGCATGCCCACGTTCGAGCGTGAGACCTACGTGCGCGCACCGTTCGACGACGTCTGGCGGTTCCACTCGACGCTCGACGGGTTGGAGGCGCTGACGCCGCGCTTCATGAATCTCCGGGTGGAGTCCACGCGCGGGTCGGACGGCGAGCCCGATCCCGACGTGCTGGAGGCGGGTGCGGAGGCCGACCTCTCGATGCGGCCGGGCGGCGTCGGTCCGCGCCAGCGCTGGACGACGAGGATCATCGAACGCACGGAGGAGGACGGGGCGGGTCTGTTCCGTGACGAGATGATCGACGGGCCGTTCCAGCGCTGGGTCCACACCCACAGCTTCTACGCCGACGGCGGCGGGACGCACGTCCGCGACCGGGTGGAGTACCGGCTCCCCTTTGGAGATCTCGGACGGCTGGCCGGCCCGTTCGCGGTCGTGGGATTCGAACCGATGTTCCAGTATCGCCACCGCGAGACCAGGCGACGACTGGAATAACACCCACATTTTGCCAGCGAGCGAGCAAGCGACCGCAGGGAGCGAACGAGTGAGCGTAGCAAAATGTGGGTGTTATTCCAGTCGTCGCCTGGTCTCGCGGTGGCGATACCGGAACATCGGTTCGAATCCCACGACCGCGAACGGGCCGGCCAGCCGCCTGAGATCGCCGAAGGGGAGCTGGTACTCCACCCGATCGCGGACGTGCGTCCCGCCGCCGTCGGCGTAGAAGCTGTGGGTATGAATCCAGCGC
>PXSV01000177.1:0-8421 GCA_003022685.1 Halobacteriales archaeon SW_9_67_24
GTTCGACGTTTCAGACGAACCCTCGTGGGGTTGAAGCACCGGTCGACCCGCCGACCGTGCGCTCGGTGTCGGCGTGTTTCAGACGAGCCCTGGTGGGGTTGAAGAGAGGATCCGGTCGGCGCAGGCGAATCCAGCGACGATCCCACCGTTGAGGCTGCGCTCGGGGTACTGCGCGCGGCTCGCCATCCCCGCATAGTACACCCCTGTTGCAACCTCGCTCCCGAGATCGTAGGGGATCACCATGTCGAGATACCCCCGTTCGTAGACCGGCGCGGTGCGGGGGTTCCGCGCGGTCTCGATCCAGTTCACGCTCCCGCGGTCGAACTCGGGAAAGAGGTCCTCGATGCCCGCGAGCCAGGCTTCCTCGACGCCGTCGTCGTCCATCCGCCAGAGTTCCTTGTCGGGGTCCTGAATGTAGCTCACGGCGTAGAGGAGGTGTTCGCCGCCGTAGCGCTCGGCCGGCACGAAGTTGGTGTGTTCGATCAGCGCGCCGAAGGGGGCGTCGTCGGCGATGTTGAGCCAGTAGGTGTCCATCAGCGGCTCAGCAAGGCTCAACACCGAGCAGACCGTCCCCTGGAAGTCGATCCCACAGGAACAACCCGTGAGGTCTTCCAGGACGTTCGGCATCGCGGCGACAACGACGTCGTCGATCGAATGGGTCGCGGTTCCGCTCGCCGCTTCGACGGTGAGCGAGTCGACCGCGCCGCCGGCGATCCCGACGTCCGTGACTCGTGCTCCAGTCTCGACGTGCTCGCGGCCCACCGCGTCCACGAGCGCATCGACCAGGCGATGGAAGCCGCCCTCGAAGTACCCGAGCAGCTCCCCCCGAAGGAGGTCGCGCTCGCCGCGGAACTTGACCCGGCCGAGAAGCCACGCCGCGCTCACCTCGTCCTTGCGCGAGCCGAACTTCGCCTCCAGGAGGGGCTCGAAGAAGTTCTCGTACACGCCACGGGTGGTGTGCCCCACGACGAACTCCTCGATCGGCACGTCCTCGAACTCCCGGAGGTCGTCGTAGGTGTCGAACTGCGGAACGCCACCGCGCACGTCCACCTCCTGGGTGAGCATCGCCAGGCGGAACTTGTCGTAGAGGCTCAGATGGGGATAGGCGAGGATCTCCCACGGTCTGTCCATTGGGTGGACCACGCCGTCGACGTAGTAGGCGTTCTTCCCGACGCGCCACTCGATCGCGTTCCCGAGGCCGAGCTCCTCGGCGAGATCGACGATGGTCTCCTCGGACTTCGAGAGGTGGTGGTAGAACTTCTCGATCCGATCGCCCCGGGTCTCGTAGGTCGCGGCGAGCCCTCCCACGCTACTGCTCGCCTCGAACACCCGCACCTCGTGGCCGGCCTCCTGGAGACGGTAGGCTGCGGCGAGGCCCGCGATCCCGCCGCCGACGATACCGATCATGACTTGCGTTTCCGTCCCGCCGGAATGGATGTTGTGATCGGCGGGCCGCATCGACTCGCCATCCGCGCTCGACGAACGGGAGTGTTCAGAGGATCGGTTGTCATACTGTCGGACAGAACGTCCCGGAAACGACGCTGAAATATCCAGTTGCTGTCCGACGATGGGTGCGTGTTGTGGGCCATGTCTCCCGACTCGCACGTGACCCGGCTGTTCGGCGGTCCGGGAAGCGGGAAGACCACGGCGCTGCTCGATCGCGTCGAGGGGATCCTCGACGACCCGGGCGTCACGGTCGACGACGTGCTCGTGGTCTCGTACACTCGGGCGGCGGCCACCGAGATCAGGGAACGCCTCGCCGAACGCCTCGACGTCAGTCCCCGGTCGCTCAAGGGCGACGTCTGTACGATGCACGCGAAAGCGTACGAACTCCTCGACCTCTCGCGCGGCGACGTCGTGGGCGAGTCCGAGAAGAAGGCGTTCTGCGAGTCGTATGGACTGGAGTTCGAGGACGAGTACGAGGGATCGCGCCGCCGGAGCGCGCGCTCGACGACCATCGGCAACAAGATCATCGCCACGAGCCAGTGGCTCCAGCGCACGACGCGGGAGGTCGCCGACTGGCACGACGTTCCCTTCCAGTGGAACGACGAGGAGGTGCGTCTTCCTCCGGAGATCGACGACAACGCCCAGCAGGGCAACAAGTACACCCCGACGTGGCCCTCCGACGACGACCGCATCGACGTCCCCGAGGCGATCCGGGCGTGGCGGGCGCACAAGGGCGAGCAGGGACTGACCGGGTTCGCCGACATGCTCGAACGGGTCCATCAGCGCTCGCTCGTCCCCAGCGTGGAGTACCTCGTGATCGACGAGTTCCAGGACATCACCACGCTCCAACATCGGGTGTACGAGGCGTGGAAACCCCACGTCGAGCGCGCGCTGATCGCGGGCGACGACGACCAGGTGGTATATGCATGGCAAGGTGCGGACCCACAGCTCCTGCTCGACGAAGCAGGAGAAGACGTGATCCTCGACAACTCCTATCGGCTCCCCTCGCGCGTATTGAACGTGGTGAACCGCGAGGTCCGCCACATCGGAAAGCGCCAGGAGAAAAACCTCCGGCCCCGGACCGAGGGCGGCTCGGTCGAGACCGTCAAGAGTCCCTCGATGCTCGATCTCGTGCGGAACGTCCGGTCGACGGTCGAGAACACCGACGAGACCGTGATGGTCCTCTTCCGGGCGCGCTACCAGCTGTTCCGGTTCATGAACGAGTTCATCGACGACGGCATTCCCTTCCGGGCGCTCACCGATCAGCGGATGTGGACCGACCGCCTGACCGACTACATCGGCGCGGTCGAGCGGATCGACGAGGGCGAACCGATCACGGGCCTCGAAGCCCGCCGACTCGCCGACATGCTCGACGACACCGCCTTTGGGACCAACCACCGCGACGCCCTCTACGAAGCGCTCGACGAGCGCGAGGAGGAAGCGGGCGTCGAGGACGTCGCGGAGTTCACGATCAAACCCGGGCTGATCGAGGATCACGCGCCGTTCATGCCTAGCCCGGCGTCGGCCGACGACATGCTCCGGAAGACCTCACAGTTCCAGAAGCAGTCGGTCGGGGCGTACTTCGACGGCGAGTATCAGGACGTCGACCGCGATCGCGTCCGCGTGGGCACCATCCACTCAGCGAAGGGCCGCGAGGCCGATCACGTGTTCGTCGCGACCGACCTCACCGAGAAGGTCGTCGAGCAGATGGCGGCCTCCGTCGACGATCCCGACGCGGTGCCGGGCGACGAACCCTTCACCAAGAACACCGATCCGGTGCCCATGTTGACCGACAACGAGCGCCGAGTGTTCTACGTCGGGATGAGCCGCGCGCGCGAGCGTCTCGTGCTCCTCGAAGACCTCGTCGGCGGCGCACCGACGCTCCCAGTCGACGTGCTGCTCGACAACCGGCCCTCGGGGGCCACCGTCGAAGACGTCCTCGCGGAGGCCGAGGCCCCCGCCGCGGATTAGTCGCCCTCGTCCTCGTCGGGGTCCTTCGCGATCGTGCCGACGGTCTGCTCGGCCGCCATCGCGGGCAGGTCGTCGGGCGTGGTGACGTAGGTTTTGACCGCGAACATCAAGGCTGCGACCGCGAGCATCGCCACGCCCCACATGGTCTGGCCCTGGACCAGATAGAAGGAGCCGAGCATCGCTACCGGCAGCGCGAGGACGAGCGTAATGACCGTTCCGAACGTGCTGATGATGCCCATGTTACGCCGTGAGTGACGGGATCACTTACCGGCTTCGCCACGCGCTGTTCCTCGAGGCCCGCTGTCACGCCGACCGCGGCGACCAGTCACACACTGTGCAGCTCGTCGCGTCGGCCGCGTGGATCCCCCCGCAGTCCGGGCACTGCTTTTTGTTGTAGCTCTCCTCCCATCCTGGCGACTCGGTTTCGTGGCCGCGCTGGGCGAGGAACTCGTCGACCTCGGCGTCGGCGTCGGTGGGTGGGGTCGCCATGCATGTCACACTATGACGCACCGCTCATATAGCTCTGGTGCTTGCCGGCAAACCTCACCTGCAACGGGAGCGAATCGGCCGTCTTACAGTTCATACAGCGCGCCGTATTTCTCCGCGGCGTGATCGAGGAAGTAGTCGGCGGTGAACGCCTCGCCGGTTGCTTCCTCGATGAGGTCGGGGGTGGTGTGGCGTTGCCCGTGGCTGTGGACGTTTGCGGTGAGCCAGGCGTGAAGCGTGTCGAACTCCCCGCTCTCGATGTCGCCGTCGAGATCGTCGATGGCCTCGTCGGCGCTCGCGTACAGTTGCGCGGCGAGCACGCTGCCGAGCGAGTAGGTGGGGAAGTACCCGAACGAACCGTGCGACCAGTGGATGTCCTGGAGGCATCCTTCCGCATCGGTGTCGGGGCGAATCCCGAGGTACTCGTCCATCTTGTCGTTCCAGGCCTGGGGAACTTCGCGCACGTCGAGATCGCCCTCGATCAGCGCGCGCTCGATCTCGAACCGGAGCACGATGTGCATGTGGTAGGTCAGCTCGTCCGCCTCGACCCGAATGAGGTTGTCGTCGTACACCCGGTTCGCGGCCTCGTAGGCGTCCCGCGCGGTGACGTCGCCGAGCCCCGAAAACCGCTCTTTGATCGTCGGCAAAAACAGCGACCAGAACGGCTGCGACCGGCCGACGTGGTTCTCCCAGAGCCGCGATTGGGACTCGTGGACCGAGAGATTCCGACTCTCGCCGAGCGGACTTCCGTACTCCTCGTCGGGCAGCCCGAGGGTGTAGGTCGCGTGGCCGAACTCGTGGATCGTGCTCGTGAGCGCCCCGAGCGGGTCTTCCTCGTCGAAGCGCGTCGTCACCCGGGCGTCGAACTGCGTGCCGGTCGAGAACGGGTGTGGTGCAGTGTCCAGCCGGCCCCGATCCCAGTCGTACCCGAGCGTATCGAGCGCGTCGCGCGCGAGCGCCTCCTGAGCGTCGGCATCGAAGGTCCCGGTAAATGGCTGTGCGAGCTCGACGTCGCTTTCGCCCACGTCGTCGATCAGCGGGACGAGCTCCTCGCGGAGCCGGTCGAGGATCCGCTCGGCGGTGTCGAGCCCGAGGTAGGGTTCGTAATCCTCGAAGAGGACTTCGTATGGCGGTCGGCTCGAATCGATGTGCTCGGCGTACTCCCGTTTGAGATCGAGCAGGTCCTCCAAGACCGGCGCGAACGTCTCGAAGTCGTCCTCGGCTTTCGCCTCCTTCCAGACCGGGAGCGCCTCGCTCGTCGTTTGGGAGATTTCGGCGACGAGCTCCGTCGGAACGCGCGCCGCGCGGTCGTACTGGCGGCGGATCTCCCGGACCACGGCGGCCTGCTCGTCGGTGAGGTCCGCGCTCTCGGCCTCGCCGAGCGTTTCTTCCATGTCCTCCTCAACGAGGAGTTCGTGACTCGTCGCCGACAGCGCCGAGCGCTGGGCCGAGCGCGCCGGCGTGCCGCCGTCGGGCATCATCACTTCCTGGTCCCAGCTCAGCACGCCCGCCGCGCTCCGGATGTTGCTGATGCGCTCGTAGCGATCGAGAAGGTCGTCGTAGGCCTCGGATGCCATATCCACGAACGGGACCGTCGGCCTATCAATTCTTGGCTCCCGACGGCCGGTCGCCGTTCCTCGCGTCTGCAAGCTATCGCTTCAAGTGAGTCCCGACCGATACTCGGATGCAATGGCAACAGCCGAAGGAGCCGACGAGATGGCGGCGAGCAGTCAGGAATCGGATACGAGCACGAGAGCCAGCGACTTCGCAGTGCTGGGTGCCGGACTGTCGGTGTTGCTCTCGCTGTTCGAGTACTACGTTCGGGACAACGACCAGCGCGGCATCTTCATCGGTCACTGGGCACCGACGATCCTCGCGTTCGCCATCTACCTCCGACAGCGGCGAGACACCGAGTAACCGATCCGTCCCCGAGTTCGTCGTCCGCGCCGCGACCGACACCCGATTTTTGACGCCTACCACGACCCCGCCACATCGCGGTACGTCCCGTAACACCGATCGAGAACGTCGAGCGACACGCTCTCGTCCTTCGTGTGGGCCTCGCCCTGCTCGGCGGGCCCACAGATCACGCAAGTCACGCCCGCCTCGGCGAGCCACCCTGCGTCGGTCGCGTGGGGTTTCGTGACGAGTTCGGGATCGCCCTCCTGCGCCTCGGTCGCAGCCGTTCGCACCGCCTCGGCGAACGCCTCGTCGTCACACGCCATCGGCGGGAGGTCCTGGTCGACCGTCCACTCGACGCGCTCCGGATCCTCGACGGCCGCCAGCGGAGCGCGATCGCCCGGCACCGTGCGCTCGTCCACAGTGATCGAACAGGATTCGGGGATCACGTTCCACGCCGAGCCGCCCTCGATCTCGGTCACGACCACGCTCCCCTGCACCCGCTCGCCGAACACTTCGGTCGCCGGTGCGTCGATCCCGCGAACCGTCTCGACCGCCTCGCATGCGGTGTAGACGGCGTTCTCGCCGGCCGCGGGTTCGCTCGCGTGGGCCGCCGTCCCGCGGGCGGTGATGGTGCTCGCCCGCCGGCCCTTGTGCGCCACCGCGACGTCGGTCGTTCCAGGAGCGGAGTAGCCCGTCGTGCCCTCGCCGACGATCGCGCAGTCGGGCGCAAACCCCTGATCGATGGCGTGGCGTGCGCCCTCGCCGCCGATCTCCTCGCCGACGAAACTCGCAAAGACGAGTTCTGCCGACGGCTCCGCATCACGAAACGCACACATCGCGGCCGCGACCGCGCCCTTCATATCCGCCGCGCCGCGGCCGTAGAGCCGGCCGCCGCGTTCCGTGAGGACGTACTCGCCGTCCGTCATCTGGGAATCGTCGGGCGGCACGACATCGTGGTGGCCGACGAGCGCGAGCGACTCGTTCGCGTCGGCGTCCGTGTTTTGATATGCGGTGACGTTGTCGACCCCGTCGCGGGTCACGTCGGCGTCGGTCTCCTCGCGGAGCCAGGCCTCGATCAGATCGCCCGCGTCGGTCTCGTCCTCGTGGCTCGGGATCGCGACGAGATCGCCGGCGAGATCCGTGACGGCACTCATGGCACCACGGTCGGCGAGAAGCGTGATAAGCCCTTCCGAGCGCGCTTGAACACCCTTTTGATCCTGCCGACCGAACCGTCGGCATGACTGTCGTACCGGACACGAGCGCTGTTATCGACGGGCGCGTGTCCGAGCGAGTCGAGAGCGGTTCGTACGAAGGGGCGGCTATCGCGGTCCCCGAGGCGGTCGTCGCGGAGCTCGAATCACAAGCCAACGACGGCCGCGAGTCGGGCTGGGACGGACTCGAAGAACTCCAGCGCCTCGCCGAACTCGCCGACGAAGGGGCAGTCGAGGTGGAGTACGTCGGTCGACGCCCGGGCGACGGCGAGCGCCACGCCGCCGAGGAGGGGGCGGTCGACGCGCTGATCCGTGACCTGGCTGCGAAGGAGCGGGCCACGCTACTCACGAGCGACAAGGTCCAGAGCGAGGTCGCCCAAGCGAAAGGTCTCGACGTCGAGTACGTCGATCCCGAGATCCGCGGGGACGCGCCCGAGCGCCTCGCGATCGAGGACTTCTTCGACGGGGAGACGATGAGCGTCCACCTCAAGACCGGCGTCGCGCCGATGGCCAAACGCGGTGCGGTCGGCGAGATGCGCTTCGAGACGATCGGCGACGAGGCGCTCACCGAGGACGACCTCCACGAGTGGATCGGGGAGATCGAGACCGCCACACGGGCGTCGAGCGACGGGTTCACCGAACTCGACAGGAATGGAATGACGATCGTCCAGTTCGGGGAGTATCGGATCGCGCTCGCCCAGCCCCCCTTCGCCGACGGCCTGGAGATCACCGCCGTCCGGCCGATCGTCGAGACCGAACTCGACGACTACGACTACGCCGACGACCTCCGCGACCGGCTGCTCGACCACCAGCGCGGCGTCCTGATCGCGGGCGCGCCAGGCGCGGGGAAGTCGACGCTCGCTGGCGCGGTCGCCGGTTTCCTCGCCGACTCGGCGTTCTCGGTCAAGACGATGGAGAAACCCCGCGACCTCCAGGTCGGCCCGGAGATCACTCAGTACACCGAACTCGACGGCCGGATGGAGAACGCCGCGGACTCGCTGCTGATGGTGCGGCCCGACTACACAGTTTACGACGAGGTGCGCAAGACCGAGGACTTCTCGGTCTTCGCCGATATGCGCCTCGCCGGCGTCGGGATGATCGGTGTGGTCCACGCCACCCGGGCGATCGACGCGCTCGGGCGGCTGGTGGGCCGGGTCGAACTCGGGATGATTCCCCAGGTCGTCGATACCGTGGTGTACGTCGAGGCGGGCGAGATCGAGACGGTCTACGACGTCCGGACCGAGGTCAAGGTGCCCAAGGGTCTGACCGAGGAGGACCTCGCGCGACCGGTGATCCAGGTTCGGAACTTCGAGACTCAGCGACCGGAGTACGAGATATACAGTTTCAACCGTCAGGTCGTCACGGTCCCGGTCGGCGACGCCGACGACGAGGACAGCGGCGTGGACCG
>PXSV01000177.1:8449-9148 GCA_003022685.1 Halobacteriales archaeon SW_9_67_24
ATCGGCAAGGGCGGCGGGCGGATCACCGACATCGAGAACCGGTTGGGGATCAGCATCGACGTGCGAACCTTCGACGAGCGTCCCGGTGGTCGGGGCGGCCGATCGGGAAACACAAGTAGCGCGGGCGGCAGTCGGGGCGAGAGCGGTGGCGGATCGAGTAGCAGTGGGGCTGGCGAGATCGTCACGCCCGAGATCACCTCGCGGCACGTCGTGATTCCGATGGACGGCTACGCGGGCGAGACCGTCGAGATCCAGGCCGACGGCGAGTATCTGTTCACCGCGACGGTCTCGCGGGGCGGCGAAGTTCAGGTCTCACGTGGCAGCGCGATCGCGGAGGAGCTGGAGGACGCGATCGACCGCGGTCGTCAGGTCACCGTCGCACCGTCGTAGGCTCTCGACCCGTCATCGCCAGCCGGAGACCCCGCCAGCGCGGAGTATCGAAACGGAGACCAGCACGACGATCCCGATCAGTCCCCCGTTGACGACGCTGGGGGAGATTCGACTCGGGATGGCGAGTAACTGCTCAACGCCGAAAAGTCCGACGGCAGAGAGCGCTACGACGATGATACGTCCGATCCCGCCGATGTCGCGGAACCAATCTCTGAACGAGCGCCCGACAGATGTGCTTGCGATCGGTCCGGCCCCGATCACGACGAGCACGACTCCCACCGCGACCCACGGCCACTCCCACCCGGACGG
>PXSV01000178.1 GCA_003022685.1 Halobacteriales archaeon SW_9_67_24
GTGCTCGCGGGCTCGTTCAACGAACACCCCGAGCTCGATTCGTTCGCGATCGACGACGGCTGTACCCGGTGTGACGAACCGCTCGTTGCGAGCTACGAGGACGAGATGCTCGCGCTCGACTGCCCCGACTGCGGCCGCGCCCACGGCGAGTACTCGTTCCCGCCTGGCGGGCTCCACGACCGCACCAACGAGGAAGTGCTCGACGCGTTCGACCAGCGGGTGCGCCACCTCCACTGTCTCGCGAAGGACGGCGTCTGTCCCGAGTGCAGCGGCCGGATGCAGACGACAATATCGAAGGAAGGCGAGTGTTGTCTCGGGGTCGGGCTCCGCGCGGATCACGTCTGCGAGCAGTGCGATCACAGCCTCTGCTCGGCGATCGGGCTGAGCCTGCTCGATCGCTCCCCCGTCGTGGCCTTTTACCGCGATCACGGGATCGACCTCGGGGCAACGCCGTACTGGCAACTCGACTGGTGTGTGAGCGACGATCACACGACTGTCCGCTCGACCGATCCATGGGAACTCGAGATCGACGTCGCCCTCGGCGACGAACGCCTCCGGGCGACCCTCGACGAGGACCTGGCGCTCGTCGAGACTCGACGTACCGACGCGTAGTCGCCACGCCCCGATTCTCGCTTCGCGGTGTGTTCGGTCCCCGCATCTACTGAAATCGAGTTCAGTAACCGTCGTTACAGAAATGAATTTCAGATTATACTTACTGAGGTGGGGGCCGTGTCTCTACCTGTATGAGGCGAGGACGAACTCGGCACGGACGGACCGAGGAACCGCGGCTGGACAGACCGATCGGCTGGGGCGAGCTGGCGCTCGTGAGTGGGGCGGCGCTGCTCGTCCCAGTGGTGCTGTGGGCGATCCCCTACCCGCTGCTCGCGGCGGGTGTCGGTGCATTCGCGGTCGGCGCGTACGTGCTGGCGCGGGTCGGCGCGCGACTCGTCCGAGAATCGACCGGCAGCGAGACCGACGGAACGAGCGAAACGGACGGCGCGGGCGGCCAAGCAGCCGACTGAAACGGCGAGCCCGCCTCACTCGAAGGTCGACTTAACGGACTCACGGGCGGCCGCGAAGTGTTCTTCGGTAACACTGATCTCGTCGGCGTGGGTCTCGGCCTCCTCGGGGTCGTACGCACCCGCGACCTCGCGGATCGCGCGCATCGAGGCTGCCCGACAGAGCGCCTCGATGTCCGCTCCCGAGAAGCCAACGAGATCGGCGGCCAGCGCGTCGAGATCGACGTCGTCGCCGACCGGCTTCTCGCGGGTGTGAACGTCGAGGATCGCGCGCCTCGCGGCCTCGTCGGGCGCGGGCACCTCGACGTGTGACTCGATGCGTCCCGGTCGGAGGAGCGCGGGATCGATCGCGTCCCGGCGGTTGGTGGCGGCGAGCACCATCAGGTTCGGGTTTTCGGCGAGCCCGTCGATCTCGGTCAGGAGCTGGGAGACCACGCGTTCGGTGACCTCGTGGTTCTCGCCGCGCCCGCCCGCGATCGCGTCGATCTCGTCGAAGAAGACGATCGCGGGGGCGGCCTGGCGCGCCCGATCGAACACCTCCCGGACGGCTTTTTCCGATTCGCCGACGTACCGATCGAGGATCTCGGGCCCCGCGACCGAGATGAAGTTGACGTCGCTCTCGCCGGCGAGCGCGCGGGCGAGCATCGTCTTGCCGGTTCCAGGGGGGCCGTACAGGAGGAGGCCGGCGGGCGGGTCGGTCGCGGCCGCCTCGAACAGCGCCCCATAGGAGAGCGGCCACTCGACCGCCTCGGTGAGTGTCTGCTTCGCGGCGTCGAGGCCGCCCACGTCGTCGAACCCCACGTCGGGCGTCTCGGCAACGTACTCGCGCATCGCCGAGGGCTCGACCGCGGCCATCGCACGCTCGAAGTCCGCGCGGGTGACGTCGAGTTCGTCGCGCTCGTCGCGGCCCCGGAGCGCGGCCATCGCGGCCGGTCGAACCGCCCACCCCGCCGGAGCGCGGGGTCGATCGCGTCCACCCGATTGGTCGCGCCGATCACGACCACCCGGCCCCGATCCTCCAGGCCGTCCATCAGCGTCAGCAGTTGGGCCACGACGCGGGTCTCCATGTCGGCGTCGTCGCCGCGCGCGCCACCGATCGAGTCGATCTCGTCGATGAACACGACCGCGGGCTCGTTCGCGGCCGCGGCATCGAACGCCTCGCGGAGCTTCTCCTCGGACTCGCCCTTGTATTTCGAGACGATTTCGGGACCCGAGATGGTCGAGAAATGCGCGTCGACCTCGCCGGCCACCGCCCGCGCGATCAGCGTCTTCCCCGTTCCTGGCGGGCCGTAGAGCAGGACGCCGGAGGGCGGATCGATCCCGAGTTCTTGAAACAGCTCGGGTTCCGAGAGCGGGAGTTCGATCATCTCACGGACCTGGTCGAGCTCGTCGTCCAGTCCGCCGATGTCTTCGTAGGCCACGCGGGGCGCGCCGTCACCGTCTGTCGCTTCGATCGCAGGGGCCGTTCCCGCGTCGCCGGTGGCTCCCGATCGGGCGGACTCGCTCGACGCCGCACCTTCGGTGTTGGTCGTGACCTGCGTTTCGTTGGTGACGCGGACGGTCCCGTCCGGTTGGGTGGCGGCGATCGAGAAGGCCGTCGGCCCGAGGCGCTCGATCCGGAAGCGTTCGCCCGCCTTGATCGGCCGGTCGAGCAGCGCGCGCTTGACGAGCGCCGCGAGGTCGTCCGCATTCGCGGTGTCGACCGAACCCGGAACGTCGACCGTGATCCGATCGGCGTCGGCGACCGAGACCGGTTGGACGCGAACCGTATCGCCGACGTTCACGCCGGCGTTGGTTCGGGTGTCGGCGTCGACCCGGACCCCATCGCCGGCGAGATCGCCGCCGGCAGGCCAGACTTTGGCGACTGTGGCGCGCTCGCCGACGATCACCACGGTGTCGCCGCTGAGGACGCTCAGGGCGCGCCGTGCGGGTTCGGGGAGCCGCGCCACCCCCCGCCCCGCGTCGCGTTTCCGTGCGCCAGACACCGTGAGTTCGACGCCGTCGTCCGCACCGGACATACGACGACTTGCGTCCGGACCGTCTTCAGCGTTCTCACGGAGTAACGTATTTGATGGTCGGCGACCGAACTCCGAGCATGGTGGTCGAAACCGAGCGCGACGGCACGACGTGGTACGAGTGCGAGGAGTGCGGGCTCATGTTCGACGACACCGAGGACGCGACACAGCACGAGGCGAACTGCGACTCGCCGCCCCCACTACTCGGCTTCTCCCGCTTCGGCGACGATCTCGAACGCGCGCTCGCCCATGTCGTCCTCCTCGAAGACGAACACCCGGCCGCGAGCGGTCTCGGGATCAGCGTCGACGACCGTCCGATAGCCCGTCTCGCGCACCGCCACCCCGGGAAACAGGGTGGTCTCCTCGCCCTGATCGACCAGAACGCGCCCGACGCCCGTGTCCGCAATGATCGAGTCGGCGGTCGTGCGGTCGTTGACGTACACGAGCACGCCCTCGGTTTCGGTTGGATCGGTGATGAGAACGTGGACTTCCTTGCCCGGTGCGGTCGTGAGTTCGCCGGTGACTTTCTGGGGAACCCCCCCGTAAAACACCTCGCGGCCGTCGGTGTACTCGACCGCGATGCCCGCCTCGGTGAGGTCCACTGGAAGAGTATCGGGCGAGAACTCGCTGCGCTGGCTCATGTGGACGGTAGCGCCGGCACGAGCAAAAGCGGCGTGCTCGCGCCTTGATCGCGCGCCGATCGGCAGCGGTAAGTGCGACACTCCAGGAGCCTCTTCCATGCAGGGACGTGCGAGCGCGCCGGCGGCGGGCACAGTGATCAACGCGCTCGCCACCGGCCGCGGCGCGGCGTTCGCCATCGACCGCGAGACGACCGCGACGGTCGAACTCGGTGGGAGGGACGTCACCGGCGAGATCGACGGCGCACCCGACGCCGACACCCGACTGATCGAGCGGTGTGTCGAACTCGTCGTCGCGGAGTACGGTGACGGCGAGGGTGCAGGGGTGCAAACCGAGAGCGAGATCCCGATGGCCGCCGGGCTGAAGAGTTCGAG
>PXSV01000179.1 GCA_003022685.1 Halobacteriales archaeon SW_9_67_24
GACCAGGGCGAGCACGGTGTCCTCGAACATCTTGAACAGCCGGCCGTCGTCGTGTTCCTCCCTGAGATACCGGACCGTCTCCAGCATGTCGTTGACGTACTCCGCGAAGAACTCCTCGGTGCCCGAGTAATCCTGGGTCGTGTAGCGGTTGATTCGCTCTTCGAGGCCGCTCCTGTATCGCCAGTCGAACTCGCCGCCGAACTCCTCGGCGAGGGCCATGTGGTCCTTCACGGTGTCGAGCACCCCCTGGAGGGCGGCGAAGTACTCCCCGAAGTTCGCGACGCCGGTCTCCAGGCGGATGGTGTCGAACAGCGGCATCCGCACGCGACGCACGAGAAACCCGTCCTCGGTTTCGGCCGGTTCGTCCGCGTCGGCCTCGATCGGCAGGGGAACGGGAATCCGCACGTCCTGGTCGTCCTCGGTCATCGCGTCGAGGGTGATCTGTCGGGAGCCCTCGTCGCCGAGATCCGCGCCGGTGAGTTCGCGCTCGTTGCGGAGGGTGTCCGTCCGGTAGATGGGCAGCCGCCGGAGCGTAAAGGACGGATTCGCCGTTTTCGCCTCGCGGTAGGCGGGCAGGATCGCAACCACAAAGCGGATCTGTGCCATCAACACGGCGAAGGGGTGGACGTCGAGACCGACGATCCGCGGCCGGGTGCAGAGGTCCCGCAGGTGGGTCTCCCAGTCGGGGTCGTCCTCGTAGCGCTCCACATCCTTGAGATAGCGCTCGACGGCTTCGACGAGGAACGTGCCGGAACCACACGCCGGGTCGATCAGCCGGTCGTTGGCGACGCCGCGCTCGTAGCCCACCCCGTCCATGATGTAGTCGATCACCGGTCCCGGCGTGTAGAACTCCCCGAGCGCCTTCCGGGTCTCGGGATCGAAGTACCGCTGGTAGAGGTCGCCGAGCAGGTCGCCCTCCACGTCGGCGAAGTCGAAGCGGAGCACGTTGACGAACACCTCGGCGACCGCCCGGCTGAACCGATCCCGGGTGGGTTCACTGATCCGCTCGACGTCGCCGGTCCCGCGCGCCACGTCGGCGAACTGGCTCGCCCCGGTGCCGTGGCCCCGGTCCAACTGTTCGGCGTACCCGTCGGTCCACCAGACGAAGATGTCGTCCTGAAACAGCCCCTCAACGAGCTGTTCCTGCATGTCGTCGATGAGGTTGTCCGCCGCGACCAGGAAGGCGTCGAGGTTGATCGTCTCCCCGAAGCCCTGCAACCCGCGGAAGTACTCGGCCATCCCGTCGTAGCCGGTCCCGGCAAAGAAGTCGTGGTCCTCGGTCGCCTTCGCCAACAGGAGCCTGGCGAGCAGCGCGTGCGCGCTCTCAAGACAGAACATGAAATCCCGCAGCGACCCCCCGTCGTCGATGAAGGGATCCCACGATGCGGGTACGTCCTCGGGTTCGCTCGCGTAGGTGGCCTCCCAGAAGTCGTACGCCCCCGTGACGAACGTCGCGTCCCGTTCGTCGCGGAGTTCGCCCAGCAGGTCCATCATCCCGGTGACGAGGTCCGCGAAGGGGCTGCCGTCTTCGAGCCGGAAGGTGTCGAAGAAGTGTTCTTGGCCGAGTTCGGCCCGTTCGTCGAGCGGGACGGGATCGAGATCGGCGAGAAACGCCTCGACCTCGGCCGGATCGGTGAGATCGAACTCCCGTTTCCGGAGCGCACTCACGAGGTCGCGGGCATCGCTCTCGGTGGCGGACGCCATCGAGACGACCAGTGTCGGGTCGTCGTCGCCACGCTGATAGAGCCGTAACCGTTCGCCGTTGGTCAACACGCCGTACTCCGCCCGCAGATGGTTCATGTAGCCGAACAGCTGCGACTCGTGGGGTGCCAGGTCGCGCCCGGTCGTCTTGAACTCGTAGACCGCCGTGACGGCCTCGTTCGTGTCGAGCGTGATATAGTCGGGGCGACGGTCGTCGGGAAGCGTGAATTCGCTCCGGAGATCGATCCCCGTCCCCTCGTAGTCGAGCGCGTCGTAGAACCCACGTTCCAGAAACAGGTTTTCCACGTCCCGCTCGCTCATGTCTCGGTCGGCCCGCTCGGCGATCGCGTGAAAGGAGTCGTAGAGCGCAGCGGCGTCTGTCATTACGGTTCGTGACTTGCCGTCGTTCAAAAAGATAACCGAAACTCCGGAACTGCCGGATTCGCACCAGGCGATCACGTTAGTGACCGCGAACGAGCGCCGAAGGCGTGAGTGAGCGGGCCAAGGAACCCCCGGAGTTCTCGTGAGTAGCGCGGGACCTTCGGTTCCGCGGACCATGCGAACGGGCGCGAAGCGCCCGTGAGCAGACGAAGCGAACGAGAGCACGGAAGAGCGAAGCTCTTCCGGTGGGGGTGACGGAGGCTTTTGGCCGAGCTTTTGCCAGCGAAGGAGCGACCAACGGGAGCGACTGAGCGTGGTTCGAGACGGCTTCGCCGTCTCGTCATCACGAAAGGCACTTCGCGCCTTTCGAACGACAGCAAAAGGTCATACTGCGCGGGACCGGATTCGAACCACGGTCGGACGTGCTCGGCTCGCTTCGCTCGCCTGCGCGCGACCTCCCTGCTTCGAATCGCGCTCCTGCTCGTTCGTTCCGTTCGCTCGCTGCGCTCGCTCACTCCACTCATTGCGCGGGACCGGATTCGAACCGGCGGACCTCTACAGGACAGCGTCCTAAGCGCTGCGCCGTTGGCCTGGCTTGGCTACCCGCGCTCACCGTCGCCTTCCCGGGAGCACGAAAAGAACCTGTCGCTTACTGATCCACCAACCGGTTCTTGATCGCGTCGGCCACGCCCTCGCCACCTTCGGCGTCGCCGAGAACCGCGAGTTCGTCGCCAGCGTGGATCGTCCCGTTCTCGACCACGCTCGCACAGATCCCCCCGCGCTTGTTCTTGAGCGCCCGCGAAACACCCTCCTCGTCGGCGACCTGCTCGACGTGGGCACACGGCGGGCGCGGGCGCGTCCCCTCGAAGGTCACGTCGCCCACCGAAAACTGCCGGTTCAGGAGGTCGTGGACCGAGACGCCGCTCGTGACGACGTTCCGGCGGTGTTGCCCGTCGGTGAGGTCGATGTCGAACTCCGCCTCGATCTCCTCGATCGCCTCGTGCTCGATGAACGTGACCTCACACTCGTCCAGCCCGGAGTAATAGCCCGTGCCCTTCATGTATCGATCGCCCCGGAGCCCCTGGCGCGCGACGGCCTCGATTGCCTCGACTTCCTCCATCGGCTCCGATCCCGCGGGCGTGGTGTAGATCGTCTCGACAACGCCGGTCATGGCTCGCCGTCGGTCCGCGGCGGGCATAACGCTTCGGCCCCGGCAAGTGCAGGCCGCGCGACGAGAGCCGGCGACGTCAACCCACACGCTTCGAACGGAGCGAAGTGGAGTGCAACGCATGAAGTCGTTACCCGTCACGCTCGCGGCGATGGCGGTCGCCGTGAGGGTTGGCGTCGTCGTCGGCGGAGCCCCACTCGTCCCTGGCACGGTGGGTTCGAACGCGTTCGTGCTCCAACTCGACTGGTTGGTGGGGATCATCGAGGCGATCGATCGGCTCCTCGAAGCGATCGTGGACCTGCTGCGAACGATTCGACGGCTGTTCGGCGGGGGCGGCGACTGAACCGACGGGCGGCGAACACTTACCCCGCTTACGTCCCAATAACGAGTATGTACCGGGCGCGCGATCGAGTCGAAAACGAGGCGTGGCTTGCCGACCTCGACGACGCCGCCGACGCGCTCGATCTCGACGACGCCGCCCGCGAGCGCGCGACCGACCTGTTCCTCTCGACCGTGCCCGACGACGAGCGCTCGAAACCCGCGGCACTCGCGGCGAGCCTCTACGCCGGCGGGCTGATCGCGGGCGACCGGCGATCCCAGCGCGCGGTCGCCGATGCGGTCGGCGTCTCCCGGCTCACGGTTCAGGGACGCTGGCGACCGCTGCTCGACGAGGCGGGGCTCGATCCGCCGTCGTGGTAGCTCCGATGGGTCGCCGGCTCACCCGGGTCGCGGACGCCCCTCGCGCTCGGGGGTGAGGTTGCCGTGCTGGTCGATCTCGCCGCGGACGATCCGGGTGCTCGAAACGATCTCGCCGTCCGCCGCGCGCGCGTGATCGACCACTTCGATGTCGAGCGGGTCGAGCCCGTTCTCGCGGCGGATCTCGTTCACTCGCTCGCCGCCCGCCTCGGTCTCGGGCGAGACCACGAGGACGTCGAACTCCTCCTCGGTCGCGATCCCGGTCGGCTCGTCAAGGCGGCGAATCTCGTACGCGCGGTCGTGGCGCTCGGCGAGTGCGGCGAGTTCGGCGTCGAGGTCGGCCAGGCGCTCTTCGAACGGGCGGACGTACCGCTCCTCGTGTCTGGTCTCGGCGGCGAGGTCGTCGCTGGTCAGCCCGACGGTGACGTCGCCGCGCTCGAACGCGTGCTCGAGCAGCCGGCGGTGGCCGTCGTGGACCGGATCGAACGTCCCGCCGAGCGCGACATCCATATCCGGCGGAGGCGTGCCCGCGATTTAGTGGCTTCGACTCCACGATCGATCGGGCAGGACGCCGCCCGCCGGCTGTCCGTGTGGCACCTGGCGTCAACGAGCGTCGTCCGAGCCGAGGGCCGACCGCAACCGAGGCCGACCGATGCCTGCCTACTCCCCTGAGCCGTTGGCTGTCTCGTCGCTGGCCGACGATTCGTCGTCCGTCGTTTCGGCACTTTCGCTGGCGTCCTCGACGGTGATCGTCACGGGGTCGCTCCGCGGGGTTCGACGGGTCGGCTCGGAGCGTTCGTCCGGGAGCCGATCGAGGCCGAGCCTCGCGTCGAACTCGTCGCGGACCCGATCGATCATCACGTCGAGGAGTTCGCTCGGCGCGATTGCCGTGTACTCGAACTCCGCATCCCCCCCGGTGTGGGTACGGCGCTCGACCACGCCCTCCTCGCGGAGGTCGGCGAGCATCTCGCGGACCGAATCGGGATACAGTCCGGTGTCCGCTGCGACCTTCTCGGGGGTCGCCGACGAGCGACGCCGGACCGCGACGTACACCCGCGCGGCCCGATCGGTATCGAGCGCCGCCGAGAGCAGTTCTACGATCCCTTCGTCGAACTCGACGGTGCCCTCGCTGCGCGACTCGCTCGCCGGGCTCGTCCCGCCGGTCGTCGCACCTCCCGATCGCTGGCGGTCGAGTTCGGCGCGCACGTCGGCGGGCTGGACGTCGTCCGTGTCGACTGCCCCCTCCTCGTCGGTCGCGTCGGTGGACGTATCCTCGTCGGCCATGGCTACTCGGAGCCAGCCGCTCGCCGGGTAAAAGCCTTCCTCGCTCACACCACGAGCGACGCGCACACGGCGTCGAGCCCGCCCTCGCGGCGGTGGCGTCGCTGTGCCCTCGTGCCGCTTTCGGCGTCGAGCAGCGTTCGGAGCCCTTCGACGCCGAGTCGGTCGGTCTCGCGCTCCACGACGGCTTCGAGCCCGATCGTGCCCGCGCCGTCGCGGTCGACGAACGTCGCGTCGTGGCCGTCACGGAGCGCGCGCCACTTGTTCTCGTCGAGGAGTTCGCGACGGAGCCCGCCACCGCTCGCGCCCGTTCCCGACTGCCGTCCGTTCCGCCGGTACGCGCTCCAGGGCTCCGGGTCGTCCTCGTAGCGTTCGGCGAGATCGAGCACCAGCGCGCGGGCGTACTCGACGAACGCCATCACCCGATCGGAGTCCGACTGTGCGTCGGGCGCGCGGATCTCGACGGTCCCGTGCTCGGTGTGTGGCCGGACGTCGTACCAGAGCTCGCCGCGGTCGGCGATCGACCCCTCCTCGACCATCAGCCGCTCGAAGCGGGCGTACTTCTCGTAGCCCGCGAACGCGGTCGGCATCCCCGTGTTGGGCAGCCCCTCGAAGACCTTCGCGCGCGCCGACGCGAGGCCGGTGTCGTACCCCTCCCAGTACGGCGAGTTCGCCGAGAGCGCGAGCAGCACCGGTGAGAACCACCGGAGTTCGTTCGCGATCCACGTCGCCTTCGCGGCGTCGTCGACCCCGACGTGGACGTGGATCCCGGCGGTGGTGTTGCGGTGCTGTGGATACCGGATCCGGTCGAGCTGTGATCGATACCGGGGTTTCTCGGCGTGTTCGAGTTCGCGCCACCTGACGGCGGGATGGAGGCCCGCCGCCGCGATGTCGTAGCCGTGTGCCGCGGCGTGCTCGACGAGAGCCTCCCGGACGGCGACGACCTGCTCGCGCGCCTCGTCGAGCCCCTCGCAGACCGGCGTCTGGGTCTCGATGATGCACTTGAACAGTTCGTGATCGAGCCGGTCGTCGAGAATCGCGGGCGGCTCGCTCCCGTAGACGAGTTCGTCGGTGCCCGACGTGGGCCGACCCGCGTCGTCGACGACGTAAAACTCCTCCTCGACGCCAAGCGTCCCCATCCGAGTGAAGTTCCCGGCCGAACCCACGTCCATCTCGCGCGAGATACCGGTTCGCCGAATAAAACGTCCACCATTTCCACCTTTTGCTACGGTCGCTCGCTTCGCTGTCGTAGACGGCCACCAACGGAACGTTCGCTGAATTTCCGGTAGTTGTCCCCGTTCAACGGAGGAAATCAGATCAGGCTATCGTTCTGCTGCGTCGTCCCCGCCGCCGCTTTCAGTACCGCCGTGAAAGTCATCACCAGCCCTCCACCCATCAATCCGTACTCGGGGACCCACGAACCCCACTCCATCAAAAAACCAACGAGGAAGAGTCCCATTCCAACCACTGAGAAGGCAACCCAAGATTGGTTCTGCTCGGTCATATCCGTCGCTTTCGGCCGCGGTGATAAAATTATTACGTTTTGCCGACCGCCGAAGTTGATAGAGCAGCTTGTTAGACCACTTTCTTCTACTAATATATTCATTAGATTTTTATATCGATCTCCCGGCTTCGTCCTCAGCGATGTGTGGTCGCTTCCGACACACGTCCCTCTGCAACACAACAGAGCAAACCTCTCTTGGGCCTCGGTCACGCCGTTCGTCGAGACGCCAGATCCGCACCGCGACC
>PXSV01000180.1 GCA_003022685.1 Halobacteriales archaeon SW_9_67_24
CGAACTTCGACGACCAGCGCCTCTACCGTCAGCGCTCCGGGGAGGATCCCGAGCCGATCACGCCCGCCCCCGATGTCGAGCGCGGCGACCGCTACGCCGACCTGGCGATCACGCCCGACGGCGAGCGTCTCTACTGTGTCCGCGAGCGCCACACCGCAGACGGCGATGACGACGAGCCGACGAACACGCTCGTCACGCTCCCGGCCGACGGTTCCGACGAACCGAGCGTGGTGGCCGAGGGTCACGACTTCTACTCGTTCCCGCGGGTGAGTCCCGATGGCTCTCGCCTCGCGTGGACGACGTGGGACCACCCGGCAATGCCGTGGGACGAAACGACGCTCCACGTCGCGACCGTCGCGGACGACGGCCGGCTCGACGACGAACGGGAGGTGTTGGGCGGCAGCGGCGAATCCGTCTTCCAGCCCGCATGGAGTCCTGCTGGCGGACTCCACGCCGTCTCCGATCGCTCGGGCTGGTGGAACCCCTACCGGATCGACGACGGCGAGCCAGTGGCGCTCCACCCAGCCGAGGCGGAGTTCGGCGTCCCGCAGTGGGTGTTCGGCCTGTCGACGTACGCCGTTCTCGACGACGGCCGCATCGCCGTCCGGTTCGGGAGCGGCGGCGACTACGACCTGGGGCTGCTCGACACGGAGGGCGCGCTCGAAACCATCGATCTCCCCGACGCATACTTCCCGGGGTCGCACATCGGGACCGACGGCGAGGCAGTAGTGTTCGTGGCCGCAAGTCCGACCCAACCTACGAGTATCGTCCGCTGGCGGCCTGGCGAGGAACCCTCGATCCTCGAACGATCGAGCGAACTCGACGTCGACCCGGCGTACCTCGCCGAACCCGAGCAGGTCACCTTCCCCACGGGCGACGACGAAGAGGCCCACGCCCTGTTCTACCCGCCGCGGAACCCCGACGTTGACGAGCCACACGACGAACGACCGCCGCTCGTGACGCTGAGCCACGGCGGGCCGACCAGCGAGACCCTGCCGGCGCTCTCGCTCGGCGGATTGCCTTCGATCCAGTACCTCACGACCCGCGGGATCGCCGTCGTGGACGTCAACTACCGGGGAAGCACGGGCTACGGCCGAGCCTACCGCGACCGCCTCGACGGCGAATGGGGGGTCGTCGACACCGCCGACTGCGTCAACGCGGCCGAGTATCTCGCGGATCGGGGACGGGTCGATGGCGACCGCCTCGCGATCGAGGGCGGGAGCGCCGGCGGTTACGCCACGCTCTGCGGGCTGACGTTCCACGACACGTTCGACGCCGGGGTGAGCCACTTCGGCGTGGCGGACGTCGAGGCGCTTGCACGCGACACTCACAAGTTCGAATCCCGGTACTTCGACGGGCTCATCGGCCCACTGCCCGAGGCACGGGAGACCTACCGCGAGCGATCGCCGGTCCATCACGCCGAGCGGATCGACTGCCCGGCCCTGTTGCTTCAAGGCAGCGAGGACGCCGTCGTGCCGGCCTCCCAGGCGAAGGGGATGATCGCGGCGCTCGCCGACATCGGCGTTCCGCACGCCTACCTGGAGTTCGAGAGCGAACAGCACGGCTTCCGGCAGGCGGATTCGATCCGGCGCGCCGCCGCGGCGGAGCTGTCCTTCTACGGCCAGGTCTTCGGCTTCACGCCGGCCGACGATCTCGAACCCGTGACACTCACCCCCGAGGAATGACTTCCCGGCGCTGTCCTGTCGTCGGGAACCGTACGCCCGGAGCGGACGGATCTTGATGCCACGGGACGCGCCAGATGCGGCGACGTTCGTTCGAGACGCTCCGGAGGGTATCGGTCGCGTTCGGCCGATCGCGTGACGATCTGCACCGTGAACGGGAGCCGGTTGCCGGAGAGGGATCGGAACGTCGCCGGATGAGAAGGGGCAAGTGTCCGCCGTAGCGGCACGAGCGCGGTTTGCGGGGGCCTCAGACCGTCTCGGACTGGAGCCACGGCAGCTGCCTGGCACCGAGCCAGCGGACCAGCGCCGAGGAGACGTATCCCAGAACGCCGATCACGAGTATCGCGACGATGACGTCCGGGTACGCGTTCGAGACGAAGGCGTTCCAGAGGTAGTAGCCGAGACCGGTGCTCGACAGCAACTCCGCCGCGACGAGGCTGACCCACGCCAGCCCCATTGCGTTAACGAGCCCCGTATAGATCGAGGGCAGCGCGCCGGGGAGTACGACGTGACGCAGGGACTGTGACGAGGAGGCTCCGAGCGAGCTGGCCGCCTGTGAGTACTCCGCTTCGATTCCCTGCACCCCTTCGATCGTGTTGAGAAGAATCGGGAAGAAGGCGGCGAGGAAGATGATGAACCGGACGATGTTCTCCTGATTGAACAGGATGATCGTCAGCGCCGGAAACCATGCGATCGGCGGGATCGGTCGGAGGACTTCGAGGGAGGGGAAGAGGAGGTCCTCGGCGATCTCGCTGCGCCCGATCAACAGTCCGAGCGGGATCGCGACGACCGCGGCGATCACGTAGGAGAGATAGACCCGGAACGTGCTCCGGACGACCTCTCCCCAGAAGTACGAGCCCGTCGCCGCCTCGACGAACGCCGTGGCCACTTGCGGGGGGGTGGGAAGACTCAGATCGGTGGCGACGATCATGGTGCCGACGGCCCAGATCGCGAGCAGCGCGAGCAGGGAGACCGACTGCTCGACGCGCCGGACGTACTCCATCAGGCCCGTCCCTCCGCTTGTTCCATCGCGCGCTCGGCCTCGTCGTGGATGCTCTCACTGGCCCGGCGCTGGAGTTCGTTGAACCGGTCGGAGGTCACCACGTTGGTGTCACGGGGTCGATCGAGATCCACGTCGATGACGTCCTTTACTTGCCCTGGCCGGGCGGTCATCACGACGACTCGATCCGCGAGCAGGATCGCTTCCTCGACGTCGTGAGTGATGAACACGACAGTACGATCGTCGTCCTCCCAGACGTCGAGCAGTTTCTCCTGCATCAGTTCCTTGGTCATCGCGTCGAGCCCGCTGAAGGGCTCGTCCATCAACATGATGTCGGGGTCGTTCGCGAGCAGCCTGGCGAGTTCGGCGCGCTGTTGCATCCCGCCCGAGAGTTCGTGAGGGTACGACTCCTCGAACCCCTCCAGTCCCATCTGGTCGAACAGCGTCTCGATGCGCCCTTCGTCGACCGAATCGCGCATCTGGGGACCGAACCGGACGTTCTCGTTGATCGTTTTCCACGGGAACAGCCGGTTTTCCTGGAAGACAACTCCGCGAGAGGGGTCGGGACCGTCGACTGGCTCGCCGTTCACGAGCACCTCGCCCTCGGTGGGGTCGAGATAGCCCGCGACACACTCCATTACGGTACTCTTTCCACAGCCAGAGGGACCGAGCACGGTGACGAACTCTTCGGCCTCGATGTGAAGGTCCATCTCGTCGACCGCGACCAGTTCGTCGCCGTCGGTACCGTACACCTTCGTCAGGTCCTGGATGTTGACCGTCCCCGTGCCGCTCGACTCGGTCCACGATCGGACCTCCTCGTCGCCGGCTGAATCCGGCCGATCCGTGCGGTCTGTGGATCGCTCGTCCGCGTCGGTGCGTTCGTCGTTGGTGTCGTGTTCGCTCATGAATGTGTCTCGCGAGGTGTTACGTCTCGGACCACGGGGTGAGCCATCGGCCGAGCGCCACGACCAGCGCCGACGACGCGTAGCCGAGCGCGCCGACGCCGATCATCCCGATGACGACCGCCTGGTTGTTCAACAGCCGCGATGCTTGGATGATGATGTAGCCGATGCCGGGACCGCCGGTGACGAGTTCGGCGGCGACGACCGTGATCCAGCCGAGACCGACCCCGAGCGAGAGCCCGGTGACGATCGCCGGTAGCGTCGCCGGCAACACGATGTGTCGAAAGACGTTCGTCCGGGACGCACCGAGACTCTCGGCCGCTCGCCGGTACTCGCTTTCGACGTTCCGCGCACCCTCGATGGTGTTGGTGTAAATCGGGAAGAACGCGCCGATGAACACGACGAACAGCGCCGAGAGCGGGATCGAGACCGAGCCGATCGCGACCGCCGGGAGGACGATGATGGCGATCGGCAGCCACGCGATCGGTGGGATCGGTCGGAGCGCTTCGAACGCGGGGTAGACCAGGCTCTCCCACCGCTGGCTCGTGCCGACGACGAGACCGAGCGGGATCGCGAGAATCGCCGCGATCCCGACGCCGACCGCCACCCGCACCGCCGAGTAGGCGGCGTGGAGGTAGATGGTGTTGCCGCCTTCGGTCAGCGGCTGGCCGGCGAGCGCGCCGGCGAACTCCACGATCGTCGTCCAGGGGCTCACGAAGTGCTCGAAGTTGAGCACGCCGAACTGGTAGAACAGCCACCAGACCGCGACGAACCCCACGAGCGAGAGGAGTTTCCGGACCCCGCGCGTCGGCGACGGGAGGCTTCCCGAGAACCACTCGCCGATGCGTTCGGTCGTTGAGCGCGTGCTCATCAGCTTCCCCCCGTGGCGTTGGTGCTGCTCGACGCGTTCGCCGTTCCTGAAGCGTTGCCGCCACTCGACGTGTTGCCGGCCAGGCGCGGCGACCACTCGACCGCGTCGTCGAGTTCGGCCGCCGCCTCGTTGAGGATCTCCGGTTTGTAGCGATCGTCGGGCGGCGGCGTTTCGAGTGCGCCGAGTCTGGTGAGGAACTCCGGGCCGGTCTCCTTCATCAGCCGCCCTGGCTCCGTTGCCTGCTCGTAGTCGGTTGCGAATATCACTCGTTCCACGTCCTCCCCGATCGGTGGGTCCTTGTATTCGCCCCATTGGAGCGTCGAACGGTCGAAGTACCGGAGATCCGCTTCTTCCGAGACCAGATCGAGCGTCCGCTCGTGATCGGTGGCCTGGACCCTCGTTGCCTCGAGTTCGGCCTTCAGGATTCCTTTCGCCGCCTCGCGGTGGTTCTCGATCAGGTTGTCGGTCATCGGTATTCCGCCGGCGTCGATGATGTCGTACTCCGCACCGGTCGAGACGTACCGCGTTACCTCGTCCTGGAACACCGATTTCGCCATCGGCGGCTCCCACCCGACGCCGGCCGCGATCCGACCCTCACGGAGGTTCGCGAGGATGGTCGAGATGGAGGTGTCCTCCATGGTGACGTCGATATCCACCTCTTCGAGCAATCGAAGGAGGTATCGATGGGCACACGACCCCTTCGTGACGCCGACGGTCTTTCCGTCGATATCCGTCGTCTCCTCGATGTCCGAGTCACGGGGGACGACGAGGAGATTGCACTGTTGGCCCCGTGACCAGTTCGCAAGGCCCACAAGACTGGTAGGGGTCTCGTCTTGGGCGATGGTCGTCAGCGCCGGCATGTCGCCCATCCAGCCCACCTGGTTCTTTCCGACGCTGATCCGGTTGCCGACGACCGCCCCCTGAAGCGCCGACTGCCACTCCAGTGAGTACCCGTCGGGGAGGTACTTCTCCGGAATATCGCTGTGTTTCATTATCAGCGCCTCCCACGCGTGGGCGGAGAACGGCTGATACCCCATCGTCAGCGTCGTCCCGGTGCCGGATGCGGCACCGAGACACCCCGTCAGTGCACCGGTTCCTGCAACGGCCGACGCTTGGAGGAACCGTCGGCGCGACGAGCCTGCTCCTCCGGCCTTCGTTAATGAATTATCATTCATTTTTATTGTCGTCCGAGCGTCCATTGGTTGGCGTGCGCTGCGTCACGAACCGCAACCGACGTTCATGCGGGACTGCAAAATCGGTGTACCACACGACCAGTCCCGCTCGTATCGAGTGCGAGATGTCGGTAGTATTTCTTGAGGATGCTTCAGGGCTAACGTTGTGGCCTGCGAATGAAAGTGCAACTGCCACACACCTCGATACGGCAGTTTCGTCGTGAGGTGGCTATCGGGCGTCCCGGCCTCACTTCGTCGCGCCCGACCGGATCGCGCCCTCGGCCGCGGCGAGTGCCGCCTCGCGATCGAACCCCTCGACGATGGTTTTGAGGTTCTCGCACGGCCGATCACGCAGCTCGCGGGCGTGCTCCGCCATCGTCGGGATCGCCCGGACGAGGTTGTCGACGATCGGCACGTCGGCGACCTGGGGCGAGCGCGAGAACGGGTTGAGATCGATCACGATCTCGGTCTTGCCCATCGCGTCGAGCGCCGCGGCGCGGTCGCCGTCCTCTAAGGGCACGAGCACGACGTCGGCGGCGTGGATGCCGTCGGCGTCGACCGTCGCGCGAGCGTGGTCGAGCCCCGGGATTTCCGCGTCCGCCGCGAGGCCTTTCACCTCGCTCGCCCCGTGCTCGTGGAGGTGCTCGGCGATCGCTGCCATTCGTTCGTCGGTGCGGTTGAAGAGGTTTACCTCGATGTCCGCGCCCGTCGCTTCGGCGAGATCGACCACCGCACTGGGACAGAGTGCCGCGACGTTGCCGTTGACGGAGATCACGGGGTGATCGGCGAGCAGGAAGTGGGCGGCCGCGGCGCGAGCGGCCGCGTCGGCGCTCTCGATGGTGCGCTCGCCGAGCAGGTAGTCGTAGGCCTCGCCGCGCCCCTGCGCGATGAGGCCCTGCAACGAGGTGATGCCCTTCTCGACGCCCTCCTCGATCCGGTGGCGAGCGAGCAGCGACTCGTGGCGGGGGTGTGACTCCGGGATCTCGGTCTCCTCGTCGGGGGCGACGGGAATCCGGGGCTCCTCGCTCATACGATCGTTCGGCTGCTTGGAAACAAAAGCACCGCGTGTTGGCGTCGGCGGGGAGCGTTCATCCGATGTCGGGTCCGACGATCCCCGCGCCTGACGGGTGGATCGCACAGGTCGCAGGCTCGTAGCCAGCCTCGGTGAGGCCGGTATCGAGCGCGAACACCGTCTCGCCGAGCATCGCCATCGACGCCATACCGCCCGCTGTCTCGACGGCCTCGATCGCGGCCTCGACCCGCTCGGTCAGCAGGTCGGCTTCGCGGGCGAACGTCGCCGAGCACGTCACCAGGCGTTCGATCGTCGGTGCCTCCTGGGAGAGGCCGTCGGTGTCGCCGCCGAGGACCGCCTCGGTCGAGCGCCTATCGAAAGAAACGTACTCGATCCGTCGGTTCGCTCTGAGGGGGATCCCGTCGAGGTGGCCGTGTGGCGGTGCGCCAGGCTCCACTCTGAGGGGGACCCCGCCGCGGGCCTGCGCCACCACGTCGCCCAACCCCGTTCCGGCGTCGACCTCGGCGGCGTGAGCCGTGGCGACCAGCTCGTTCTCGGTGCGTTCGAGGTCGAAGCGCGCGTTCGCCGCGAGCGCCGCGCCGAGCGCCGCACCGCCCGAGACGCCGAAGCCTGCACTCACCGGGAGTGGGGTCTCGACCGCGACGCGTGCCCTGACACCGAGCGTGTCGAGCGTGCGCGCCACGGCGTCCATTTCGACCGGTTCACCGCCGAGGGCGATCGTCGTCTCGCCCGTGTCAGGCGGCGCGACCGCGACCGTCACGCCGTCGGCGAGCGCGATTCCCGCACCGCGCGACCCTGCACGCCGGGAGTCGTCGTGTGGATGGACGCTGAAGAAGCCGGTGATGTGGCCGGGGACGAACGCCCGCGTCGGGCCGTCCGAGCGCTCGCTTCGCTCCCCCTCCGGCGTCGTCATACGCACGGCTCGGCCGGCCGCCCGGATAAGTCCGCGCGTTCACAATCGGTCACAGCAGTTCGATGAGGGTGATCGTCCCGTAGCCGAGACCGAGCGCGAGCGCCAGCGACCCGACCCACCCCAGCACCGTATAGCCCATCTTCCGGCGGCTGACGCCGCTGCCGCCCGCCGCGAAGCCGCTGCCGACGACCGCGCTGACGATGATCTCGTTGAACGACACCGGGATCCCGAAGACGACCGCGGTCTGGGCGATCGCGAAGGAGGGGATGAGCGCCGCGATCGAGCGCCGCGGGCCGAGCGAGGAGTAGTCCTGGGCGATCGCCTTGATCATCCGGGGCGCGCCCATCCACGAGCCGGCGAGCAGGCCGATCCCGCCAAAGACGAGCAACGCGAGCAACGACACCGAAAACGGCAGCGTCGTCCCCTGAAACGCGGCGAGCAGCGGCCCGACCGCGAGCCCGACCTGGCTCCCGCCCGCCGAGAACGCCACGAGACCGCCGAGCGCCAGCAGGAAGTGGCGTTCGGCGCTGTCGGTTCCGGAGCCGAGGTCCCGGACGAGCGCGCTCGCGACGAGACCGGCGACGGCGATCGACGCGAGTGCCAACCCGATCGTCGTCGATGTCGGGAGCTCCGTCGCCACGGCGGCGGCGATCGACGCCCCGCCGGAGCCCGATCCGAGCAGGGTGAAGGGGATGTTGGCAACGATGAGTCCGACGACCGCGCCGAGAACCGGGACGGTGTAGCGCTCGGGGATCGCTTCGTGTCGGAGCGTCCGTGCGGTGGCGTAGGCGACGCCGCCGCCGACGAACGGCGTGAGCACCCACAGCGTGCCGACCTCGGCGTATTTCGACCACACCGGGCTCCCGCCGAGGCCGAGTCCGACGCCGACGACCGCCCCCGTCACGGTGAACGCGGTGGCGATCGGATACCCGGTGAAGATGCCGACCGCGACGAGCGTCGCCGCGACCAGGAGGAGCACCGTCGCAGCCGTCGGCGAGAGCGAGATCCCGCCGACCAGTCCCGTGCCGACGGCGTCCGCGACGTTCGCGCCCTGGAGCACCGCGCCGAGGAAGCCGAGGATGCCGACGAGAAAGCCCGCACGCATGACCGAGATGGCGCGTGCGCCCACGGCGGGCGCGAAGGGCGTCGATCCCGACGACCCTGCACTCCGGCCGCGACCATCCGTCAGTTCGTCCTCCAGTGGGACGCGCCGCCCGTCGACGCACTGTGTGTCTCGTTTGCGTCCACGCCGGTCATGGAGTCGTGTCGATGCGCTCGGTAATAAACGATCGTTTCCGGCGTCCGTGCGACGGGTGTGGATCGGTGAAACCGACGGCCGAAACCGTTCATAGGGTCGGTTGTCAGTCCTTGCTGTATTTCGCCGACACGGGGTCGGCGAAGACCGGTAGACGGTTACAACCGACCCTATCAGAGGTTCATGTTGATCGTCTTGGTCTGGGAGTAGTGATCGAGCGTGTCGGCGGCCTGCTCGCGCCCGATCCCGGACTGTTTGTACCCGCCGAAGGGCTGGCCCGCCGGGAAGTCGTTGTACTGGTTGACCCAGATGTTGCCCGCCTCGATGTCCCGGGCCGCCCGGTTCGCCTTCGAGAGGTCGTTCGTGATGACGCCCGCCGCGAGGCCGTAGTCGACGTCGTTGGCTTGCTCGATCATTTCGTCGTACTCCGACCACGCGAACACCTCCTCGACCGGGCCGAAGATCTCCTCCTGGACGGGGGCGGAGTCGTGATCGATGTCGTCGATGACGGTGGGAACGACGAAACAGCCGTCGGCGAGCGCCTCGTTCTCCGGCTGGCTCCCACCAGTCACGATCCGTGCGCCGTCCTCGCGGGCCTGGTCGATGTACGAGAGGGTGCGCTCGACCTGCTCTTCGGAGACCTTGGGGCCGAGCCGGGTGTCCTTCGAGAGCGGATCGCCCATCTCGAGCCCCTCCGCGCTCTCGACGAACGCCTCCATGAACTCCTCGTAGATCTCCTCGTGAACGAACAGCCGCGTGCCCGCGGTACAGCACTCACCAGTGTTGTAGAACATCGCGAGCATCATCACCCGGACCGCCTGCTGGATGTCGGCGTCGGGGAACACCACGACGGGGCTCTTCCCGCCGAGTTCGAGGGTCACGTCGGCAACGTTCTCCGCGGCGGCCTTCATGACCTCCTTGCCGACGGCGGTCGAACCCGTGAAGGAGACCTTCCGGACGTCCTCGTGTTCGGTGAGCGGCGCACCCGCCTCAGCGCCGTAGCCCGTGACGACGTTGACGACGCCGTCGGGAACCACGTCGTCGATCTCGCGAACGAGTTCGAGTACCGAAAGGGGAGTCTCCTCGGCGGGTTTGAGGACGACGGCATTGCCCGCCGCGAGCGCCGGCGCGAGCTTCCATGTCGCGATCAGCAATGGGAAGTTCCACGGCACGACCGCGCCCACCACCCCATAGGGCTCGCGGATGGTCTGGATCGACTTGCCCGATCCCGATGGGACGGTGTCGCCGCCGTGGGTTCGGGTCGCGCCGGCGAAGTACCGGAACTGGTCGGCGACGAGGGCGATGTCCGCGCGCGCCTCGCGAATGGGTTTACCGTTGTCGAGGCTCTCGATCCGTGCGAGGTCGCTCCGTCGGTCCTCGATTCGATCCGCGATCTCGTTGAGGACGCGCTGGCGCTTCGTGGCGTCGGCCTCGGACCACTCGCTCTCGTAGGCGTCCCACGCCGCCGCGACGGCGCGATCGATGTCCTCCTCGGTGCCGGCCTGGGCCTCGGCGAGCACTTCTCCCGTGGTAGGGTCGCGCGTCTCGAAGGTCTCGTTCGACGCGCTCGCGACGAACTCGCCACCGATGTAGTGCTGTGCGGGTTCGTCGGGAATCAGCTCGTCGCGCGCCTCGCGGTGGCGTTCCCTGATCTCGTCGCGGCTCTCCTCGGGCGTGCGTGCGTCGGTGGACATGCATCACGCAAGAGTTGCCGGGGCGTGAAAAACCGTTCTGATAGTCGTTCCCACGGCCTGCCGATCGAATGACGTCGTCTCGATCTACGGTGACAGACGCTGGCGATCCCGCGGGAACAGCACCGCCTCCCGGATGTTCGGCAGATCAAGCATCGTCATCACGAGACGCTCGGCACCGATCGCCCAGCCCGCGTGGGGCGGCATGCCGTACTCGAACATTTCCGTGTAGTACTCGAACGCCTCGGGGTCGAGCCCCTGCTGTTCGAACCCTTCCACGAGGTGATCGTGGCGGTGTTCACGCTGGCCGCCCGAGACGAGTTCCATGGTCGGGGCCATCATGTCGAACCCCGTCGAGAGCTCGCCGTCGTCGTGATCCTTGATGTAGAACGGCTTGATCTCGCTGGGCCAGTCGGTCACGAAGTAGTGCCCGCCGACGTCGCTGCCGAGCGCCTTCTCGCCCTCCGTGGGAAGATCGTCGCCCCACACCAACTGCTCGTCGAGCTCGCCGGTGGCGTTGATCCGCTCGATCGCCTCCTCGTAGGTCAGCCGTGGGAACGCCTCCTCGGGAACCGAGAAGTCGTCGTAACCGAGGGTGTCGAGCTGGTCGGTGCAGTTCGCGGCGACGCCCTCGTAGGCCGCTCTGACGACCCGCTCGCACGCGTCCATCGCCTCCTCGTGGTCGATGAACGCCGACTCGAAGTCGATCGAGGTCGCCTCGTTCAGGTGGCGGGGCGTGTTGTGCTCCTCGGCCCGGAAGATCGGCCCGATCTCGGAGACGCGCTCCAGACCGCTGCCGACCATCAGCTGCTTGAACAGCTGGGGCGACTGGTTCATGAACGCTTCCTGGCCGAAGTAGGTGATCGGAAACAGTTCGGTCCCACCTTCAGTGCCGGTGGCGACGATCTTCGGGGTGTTGATCTCGGTACAGCCGAGCTCGCGGAACGCCTCGCGGGCGGCGCGAAGGACCTCGGCGCGGGTCTCGAAGATCGCCGTTGCCTCCTCGCGTCGGAGGTCGAGCGTGCGGTTGTCGAGCCGGGTGGGAAGTTCGGCCTCGACCTTTTCGGAGGGATCGAGCGGGAGTTCGGGTTCCGCGGGCGCGATCACCTCGACCGATTCGGGAACGATCTCGACGCCGGTCGGCGCGCGCTCCTCCTCCTCAACGCTGCCGGTGACCCTGACGACGCTCTCGCGGGTGAGGTCGGTGCCCGTTTCCACGAGCCCGTCGTCCATCGCGTTCTTCTCGAACTTCACCTGGATTTTTCCCGTCCGATCGCGGACGATCAGGAAGGCGATCCCGCCGAGGTCGCGGATCTCGTGAGCCCAGCCCGCAACCGTCACCGACTCGCCCGGCGTGGCCGCGGCGGCGTGCGTTCGGTCCTGCATGCTGGGAGGATTTCGGAGCCGCGGTCTTAAGCGCCGCCCTTCGGCGCTCACTCGATCGAGAGCCGCCCGCCCCCACCAGCTCCCGACTCGCCCTCATCCCATTCGAGCTCGAACTCGACGCTCAGCTCGTCCGGGCCGCCGTTGGTTTCGCGTTCGGCTTTGACCTCGAACGTCGGCCTCGCTGGCGGATCGAGCGTCACCTGCTGGTCGCCGGCTTCGAGGCCGACCGACTCGCCGGCGTCGAGCCTGTCCGCCACGGTCCGCAGGTAGCTGGCGATCTCGCTCCGCTCCATCGACCTCTCGGTTTCGAAAAGCACCTCTTCGGGCATACACTCCCGTACGCACCGATCGTATAAGAACAGTCGTATCGTTCGGCGTTCAGCAACTCCTCATAGGGTCGGTTGGAAGTCTTTCCGGGATCGGCCGCACGCCATCGTGCGGTCGCACCGGTAAACGCTTCCAACCGACCCTATCAGCGATCGGGTTCGACCCGCTCGTGGCCGGCTTCCTTCGCGCCACGGACGGTCTCGCGGACCGCATCGCAGCCCTCGTCGTGGACGAGGTCGCCGACGATCACGGTGTCGGCGTGGGTGCCCATCTCGCGGGCGGAGTCGTAGTCGCCGATTCCGCCGCCGTAGAAGAGAGTGGCGGCGTCGAGCGCGTCGCTCGCGGCGGCCACGATCTCCGGGTCGCCGAACGTTCCGGAGTATTCGAGGTAGACGATCCCCTGGCCGAACATCCGTTCGGCGACCGTGGCGTAGGCCGCGACCTCTTCGGCGTCGAGATCGCAGTTCGCCTGGGTGTACTCCGCCACCGAGGAGTCGGGGTTCAACACGATGTACGCCTCGGTGTGGGTGCGGTTCCAGTCGATCTCGGCGTCCATCCGGGCCCACTCCTTGTGGACGCCGGTCATCCACGCGATGTCGCCGGCGTTGAACACCGTGGGAACGAGATAGCCGTCGAGGCCGTCGGCGTGGACCACGGTCCCCGGGTGGCTCGGCTCGATGTACACCGGTACGTCGTGCTCCCGGCCGGCGGCGGCACACGGTTCGACGACCTCAGTCATCTTCGCCTCGGTCATCCCGGTCGTACCGCCGATCTCGATCGCGTCGGTCCCCGTCTCGCAGACGTCAGCGTAGCTCTCGCCGTCGACGAGCGTCTTGTCGGGGTCCAGCTTCACGATGTGGTCCCACTCCGCCCACGGGGCGCTCATACCGTTCCCATTCCAGTGTGGCCTAAAACGTCTTCCGTCACGACGGCGATTCGGATGGTCGTTCGGAGAGGCGTCTCAGTCCACTTTCGCCTGCCACTTCCGGACGCTGTCGGCGCTCACGCCCTGGACCTCGGCAGCGAGTCGATCGGCCTCGCCCTCGCGGAGGTCGTCCAAACTGTCGATCCCGACGGCGGCGAGTTTCTCGGCGGTTTTCGTCCCCAACCCATCGAGATCCTCCAGATCGCTCACCGACTGGCGCGCCTCGTACTCGCGGTAGTTACACACCGGACAGCCGAGCTCCCATGGCTCGTCGCCCGAGTGGACCACGAGTTCGGGCAATACGTGCTCCTCGCAGTGCTCGTCGGTGACCTCGATCTCGCCGCGGCGCGGGAGCGGGAGCGAATACTCGCAGTCCGGGTATCGGGTGCAGCCGGCGAGGCGCGATCCTGTCCGGAGCGACTTGATCGCGAGCTCGCCACCCTCCTCACCGCCGCACTCGGGACACGCGCCGATGGCGCGATCCTCGGCCTCGTCGGCGTCCTCGGCCGCACAGATCGGACAGCCGTGGACGAACGTGTTCCGGCCATCGAGTATCTTCACCTCCCGGAGGTCGTGCTCGTCACAGGTCTCCTCCTGGATCACCGGTTTGCCGGAGGACGGCAGCGGCAGGGTGAACTCGCAGTCGGGGTAGCCGTCACAGCCGACGAAGTAGCCACCGGAGCGGGACTCCCGGACGAGCAACCGATGCTCGGACTCCGGGCAGGGGCCGAGGGCGTTGTCGGCCTTCATCGACTCGCGGATGCGCTCGGCGATCTCCTCGCGGGAGTCGGTCAACTCCTCGAAGACGGTTTCGAGCATCGCCCGGGACTCGGCTGTCACCTCCTCCAGGGTGGCCTCGCCCTCGGCGATGGCCGTCATGTCGGCCTCCAGTCGTCGGGTCATCGCCTCGTCGACGACGTGTTCGAGGCCGTGGTCCTCGCACTCGGCGTCCATCACGTACGGCCGG
>PXSV01000181.1 GCA_003022685.1 Halobacteriales archaeon SW_9_67_24
GGCCTGGATCTACTGCGAGTTCACAAGCGGAGAAGCCAGCGGAGGCGGACACGAGAAGGGCAGGCGCTCAGCCTGGAAAACGGCCGAAAGAATTCAGCCCCGGACCGGCAGATACGCGAGCGCCGCGATGAGGATGGCAGCGAGGATGCTGATAACGGCAATCCCCCAGAGACCGAGGATCCGGTCGTGGAACTCCTCCTGGTCGGCCAGTTGTTCCTGGTAGCCAGCGACGTCCCGCGAGAGCGTGACGGTGCTGTTGTTCGCGCCGAACTGTGGGACGTAGGTGGTGTTACCGACCGTGAGGTTCTCGCCGGCCGCGATCTCGATCGATTCGTTTTGCGAGCCGGTCCACGCGAGCGACACGCCGGTCGTGTTGACGCCCGCGACGCTCGTGGAATTGTTGCCGTACGGGAACGAGTCGCCGACGGAGACGTTCCGTGTCTCGGGCGTCGGTAGATACTTGTCGAGCGGCTGGGTCGTGCCGTTCCGATAGCGGACGTACTCGGTTCCGTTGTCCGTGGATAGCAGCGTGTTCGCGACATCCGAATCGGCTTGGAGTCGCTGGGTCACGTCGAACGTCTCGCGGAGCATGAACGACGTGACATTCACGTCCGAGGCGTTCCCACCCGACGCGTTGCCGGCAGATGCGTTGCCACCGGAGGCGTTGGCGGAAGCGTTGCCGGTCGTGGTGTCGCCGGCGGAAGCATTGCTGGTGGAGGCGTTTCCGGTGGATGCGTTGCCACCGGAGGCGTTGGCGATTACGACCCGGAAGCGCGTTCCTGCGGAGTCGTTGGTGTCACCGCTGGACGAAGCGTTGGTGTCGGTAGTGCCGGTAGTGCCGTTCGCGCCGGTGGTACCGTTCGCGCCTGGCGACGTGGTGCCGTCCGACTCAGTGTCAGTGCCGCCCGCTGTGGTGCCGGCGCTCCCCGTCGTCGACGGGGCGGTGGTTTCGGCCGCGCCGCCACCGCCGGAGCCGTCCGGTGCCGGCCGGTAGGTCCCGTTCCGGAAGAGCAGCGTCGAGTTGTTCGCGAACGAGGTCGTGAAGCGGACCGACTCGTTCACCCGTGACAGTTCGCCGGAGCCCTCGCTGACGTTGACTGTCCACGCCTGGTCTCCGATGTCGAGGGTGTCCCCCGAGCTGTAGTTCTCGCCCTCGACCGAGACGTCCGGCTCCTCGGCCACCGTGAGCAGCGAGAACGCCCCGATGGCGATCACCACGAAGAAGACGACGTAGATCGCCGCAGCCCGTCGTTGCATATCCGGCGCGAGGACTGCCCGCGGTTTAATCGTTGCTTTTCGACGGAAACGTCCTCCCGCGAGTCGGCTCATCGGCCGCAGACCGACCTCAAGAATCAAGGGTCGGGGCGCAGGAGACGTTCGCCATGCGGATCGAGAACAGTTGAGAACGGGTCGAACCACAGCGAAACCGACGTTGAGCCGGCCGGAGTGGGACGAACCGGCCCGTGGCTAGCAACGCTTTTGTTCGTCGGCCGGCGACCGATACCCCGTTATGCTCCTCTCCGGCATCGTCGTCGCCGACGCGCACACGGTCGTTCGCGACGGCGCGATCGTGGTCGACGACGACCGGATCGCAGCCGTGGGCGACACAACGGAACTGGCGGAACGCTACCCCGATCACGCGACCGCCGAGTACGACGTACTCGCGCCAGGCCTCGTCGGCGGTCACATCCACTCGGTCCAGAGCGTGGGTCGGGGGATCGCGGACGACACCGCACTGCTCGACTGGCTGTTCGAGTACGTCCTCCCGATGGAGGCGGACCTCAACGCCGATGAAATGGAAGCTGCCGCCAGGTTGGGCTACCTCGAATGCATCGAAAGCGGGACGACGACCTGCATCGACCACCTCTCGGTTGCCCACGCCGACCGGGCGTTCGAGGCCGCCGGCGAGCTGGGGATCCGTGGACGGCTCGGGAAGGTCCTGATGGACCGGGGTGCGGACGCGCCCGACGAACTCGTGGAGAGGACCGACGCGGGGCTCGCCGAAAGCGAGCGGCTCATCCGGGAGTACCACGGCGCGTTCGACGACCGGATCCGATACGCGGTGACGCCACGGTTCGCGGTGAGCTGCTCCGAAGACTGTCTCCGCGGCGTGCGCGACCTCGCCGATCAGTACGACGGCGTGCGGATCCACACTCACGCGAGCGAGAACACGGAGGAGGTGGCGACCATCGAGCGCGATACCGGCCACCGCAACATCCACTGGCTCGACGAGGTGGGACTGACAGGCGAAGACGTCGTGCTTGCCCACTGCGTCCACACCGACGAGACCGAGCGTGAGGTGCTCGCCGAGACCGGTACCCACGTCACCTACTGCCCGTCCTCGAACATGAAACTCGCCTCGGGGATCGCGCCGATCCCGGAGTACCTCGATCGCGGGATCAACGTCGCGCTCGGCAACGACGGGCCGCCCTGCAACAACACGCTCGATCCGTTCACCGAGATGCGCCAAGCGAGCCTGCTCGGGAAGGTCGACACCCGCGATCCCACGACCCTCCCCGCCGAGACGGTGTTCGAGATGGCGACGGTGAACGGTGCGGCCGCAGCCGGATTCGAGCGAGTCGGCAAGCTCAAAGAAGGCTGGAAGGCCGACATCGTCGGTCTCTCGACTGATCTCACGCGCGCGACGCCGCTGTACGACGTGCTCTCCCATCTCGTCTTTGCGGCCCACGGCGACGACGTCACGTTCACGATGGTCGATGGCGAGGTGCTCTACGAGGACGGCGAACTCACCGTGGCCGACGCCCCGGCGATCCGCGAGGAAGCGCGTCGCGTGGCTCGTGACCTCGACACAGCCGCCAACGAGTCGATACCGTGACCGAGACCCCGACAGGGCGGCGCGTGGAACGCTCGCAATCGTCCGTACCGGCGGTCGCGACGCCGGTGCTTTCTTAGCCCTCAGCCGAAACTGATGGGTCCGCAACCGGATGTCGTCGTCGTGGTTCCGGTAGGGTCGTTGCTCGGCGGGGGGCGGGCGAACGCCAGCAACGAACTAATGTGCATCGTGAGTATAGCCCGGCGCATGCAGACCGCAGCGGACCTCCTCGTCGACTGTCTTGAAGTCGAAGGGGTCGAGCACGTCTTCGGTCTCCCCGGCGAGGAGCTGGAGGACCTCCTCTTCTCGCTCCGTGACTCCTCGATCGAGTTCGTCCCCGTCCGTCACGAGCAGGGCGCGGCGTTCATGGCCGACGTCTACGGTCGGCTCACCGGCGAGGCGGGCGTCTGTCTCATGACGGGCGTCGCCGACGCCCAACTCGACAAGAGCCCCGTCGTGGCGATCACCGGCCAGGGTGGGCTCGAACGCCTCCATCAGGAGAGCCACCAGAAGCTCGATGTCGTCGACACCTTCGAGCCGATCGTAAAGTGGAACACCCAGCTCTCGGACCCCGAGATCGTCCATGAGTCGGTCCGCAAGGCGTTCAAGCTGGCCGAGCACGAGAAGCCCGGCGCGACCCACCTCGAAATCCCGGAGGACGTCGCCGCCACGGAGACCGACGTCGCGCCGCTCGAACGCCGGAGCAGGATCCGGCGGCCGAGTCCCGACGAAACGGCGGTCGAGCGCGCCGTCGAGCTGCTGAGCGACGCCGACCGGCCGATCGTGCTCGCGGGCAACGGGGCGATCCGCACTCGGGCCTCGGAACGCCTCCGATCGTTCGTCGACGAAACCGACCTCCCCGTGGTCGCGACCTACATGGGCAAGGGCGCGGTCTCGGACGACGACGAGCACTCGTTGTTCACCCTCGATTCCGGGCCCGACGGGGACGCCGCCCGCGCGATCGAGCGAAGCGACGCCGTGCTCGCGGTCGGGTACGACATCGCCGAGCACGATCCCGAAAACTGGAATCCGGCGGGCGACAAGCGGATCGTCCACCTCGACTTCGAGCCGGCCGAGGTGTACGAACACTACAACCCGAACGTCGAGATCGTCTGTGACGTGTCGGCGGGCCTGCGCGCGATCCAGGCGGACGGCGAGCCGATCGGGACCGATCCCGAGTGGTATGCCGACGTTCGCGAGGGGATCGTCGAAAGCGTCACCCGCCGACCCGCATCCGACGAGCCGTTCTCGGTCCGCCGGACGCTCCCTCTTCTCCGGGACGCGATGGCCGACGAGGACGTGCTGCTCTCGGACACGGGCAGCCACAAGATGGCGATCGCCCAGAACTACGTGACCTGCGAGCCGAACACCTGCATCATCTCGAACGGGTTGGCGACGATGGGGATCTCGGTCCCCGGCGCGGTCGCCGCCGACCTCGCGATCGACGGCGACGTGGTGGCTGCCACCGGCGACGGCGGATTTCTGATGAACGCCGCCGAGATCGAGACCGCGACCAGGCTCGACTGTTCGTTCACGATCCTGCTGTTCAACGACGACGACTACGGCCTGATCTCCGAAAAGCAGGCCGAACACCGCGGCGAGAGTACGGGGACTCGACTCACCAACCCCGAGTTCGTGGCGTTCGCCGAGAGTTTCGGGATCGAGGGCTACCGCCCCGGGACGTGGGACCAACTCGACGATCTCCTCGATCGGGTGGTTCCCGCGGACGAGATGGCCCTCATCGAGGTCCCGGTCGAGTAACGGCCCGTCGGCGCGGTCGAAATCGCTGAACCGCAAGCGTGGCGACGGACCGACGACCGACGGACTCAGTCGAGCCGGTCGACGTCCGCCCGACGATCGACATCGCGCAGAACGCCTGGATCGTCGGTCGCGACGAGGGCCCCGTCGTCGCTGCCGAGGATCAGCTCTCGCCCCCCAGTATCGCCCTCGATCGTTGCGAGCGAATCGAAGTGAACCGCGTCGAACAAGGTCGGGTTGCCGCGCTTTCGGTCGTACGCTGCCGCAAGGATCGTGCCGTGGCCGGCGGCGTACGCCCGAAGCAAGCGTTCGATCGAGTCCGGATCGACGCGCGGCATGTCTCCGAGCGCGAAGACCGCCGCGTCCCAGCCGCGCTCGCGAGCGGCCACCACGCCCGCGTGGACCGACGTGCTCTGGCCCGCAGCGTAGTCGTCGTTCGTCGCGAACCCGACGTCGAGCCCCGAGAGCGCCTCGCGGACCGCGCTCGCCTCGTGGCCCACAACGACCACGACCGCCTCAACGGGACTCGCGAGCGCCGACGCCGCCGCGCGCCGCACCAGGGGCTCGCCCTCGATTTCGGCGAGAAGCTTGTTCGCGTCCCCGAATCGGCTGCTCGTCCCCGCGGCAAGCACGACACAGCCGACCCGGCCGGTGGGAACCGGCGCATCCACGAGGTCGTCGGCAGTCACGATCGGCAGGTCGACAGCCGAGTCGCTCACGCCGCTCGTCTCGTCGCCCGTGTCGTTCGAATCGTCCGTCATTCGTGTCCCCCGTGAACGAAAGCGGTCCCGCTCCACATGAATCATGTGCGGGAACGAGGGGAAGAACGCCGGGTACGTCGAGTGTCTCCACAACGGCGCGATCGATACGGAATCGGAGAACGGGAGATCAAGAAAGCAGCGGCGTCCCATCGGCGCGCGGGCCGAGCGTCGGACCGATCGGATCGGCATCGAAGTCGATCCGCCGGCGTTCCTCGTAGTCCATCGAGCGCTCGACCGGAATCCGGCCGATGGCAGAGATCATTTCGGCGTAGTCGGCGAACGACCGGAACTCGCCGTAGCTCCCGCCGGCGCGCTTCGTGATCTCCTCGGAGAGGATGGTCCCCATGAAGTCGTCCGCGCCGCAGTTGAGAAGTTTCAACCCCTTCTCGTCGCCGAACTTCACCCAGCTCGACTGGATGTGCTCGACGTTGTCGAGGAACAACCGGGAGACGGCGATCAGGAGCTCGTCCTCCGCGTCGCTCGCGCCGCCCGTAACGATCCCGCGTTCGTACAGCGGCGTCTGCTGGTGGATGAACGAAAGGGGAACGAACTCGGTGATCGCGCCGGTATGGTCCTGGAGCCGACGGATCCGGTCGAGATGCTTCACTCGATGACGCTCGTTCTCGACGTGGCCGTACATCATGGTCGCCGTGACGGGCAACCCCGCCGCGACCGCACCCTCCATCGCCGCGACCCACTCCCCGGAGTCGATCTTGCCTGGACAGATGACGTCGCGCACCTCGTCGACGAGAATCTCGGCAGCAGTGCCGGGGGCCGAATCGAGGCCGGCGTCGGCGAGCCGGCGGTAGACGGTCTCGTAGCTCCGATCGGTGCCCCGATTCGCGTGGTAAGCCTCCTCCGGAGTCATCGAGTGGAGGTGGACGTCCCCGACCGACATCGCCTCCATCTGCTCGATGTAGGTGCCTGGCGGCGTCTCGTACTGCTCCGGTGGTTTGTAGTTCACGTCGCTCGCCGGGCTGTCGAACGACCCGAGGATCTCGTGGTGTTCGTCGTCGAGCGCGAGGCCTGGATGCAGCCCCGAGACGGACGTCACCTCCGAGACGCCACGTTCGACGGCGTCGCGGACGGTTTCGCGCGACTCCTGGGTGGTTTTCGTGAAGCCGGCATGCTCGGTCTCGGAGCCGGTCTCGAAGTTCGCGGCGGTGTCCTTGAAGTTGCAGAACAGACAACCGGTGTTGCACGCGGTGGTGACGTTGTTGTTCAGGTTCGCGACGAACGTGACTTCCTCGCCGACGACATCGGCACGACGGCGGTCGGCGGCCGCCAAGACCCGTTCCTTCCGCTCGGGGTCGATCCCGGCGATGTCGGCACCTGTCGTGATGAGCGCCACCCCGTCCTCGATCGAGAGGCGCTCGCCGTCGCGCGCCTTCGCGAGCGCGTTCTCGAACGCCTGGTCGGTTTCGGGGGTGTGATCGAACGCGAACGAGTCGGAACCCCCTGGGACGACACTGTTTGCGCGATCAGCCATACGTCGTCCAGCGCGTCGCGTCCCATAAAGTTGCGCGTCACCGTGCTCATCGCGTTCGACTGCCCGTCGATGAGATGCCCCGGAAGCGTTAACCCGAGTGGGCGAGAGGGTGGGCGCGTGAAGCGCATCATCGGTACCGAGGACGCACCGGCGGCGGTCGGCGCGTACAGTCAGGCAACCACGAACGGCGGCCTCGTCTTCACCGCGGGCCAGATCCCGTTCACGCCCGAGGGAGAGTCACTCGCCGACGAATCGATCGCGACCCAGACCGAACGGGCCCTCTCGAACGTCGAAGCGATCCTCGCCGAGGAGGGACTCGACATGAGCGACGTGCTCAAGACGACGATCCTCCTCGCCGACATCGACGACTTCGACGAGATGAACGAGACCTACGGCGGGTTCTTCGACGACGAACCGCCAGCCAGAAGCGCCGTCGAGGTCGGAAACCTCCCGAAAGGGGTCGGGGTCGAGATCGAAGCCATCGCCACGCAGTGATCGGACGCCGTTCCACCGCGTTTCCGACGGCGACCCTGTACGGCCATCGATTTCGGTCGTGACGGGTTCGATATCTCCTGCGGTCAGGTCGGAGCGGAGCGCTCGACGATTCGGGATAGCGAACGGGCGAGGGACTCACTTCCATCATAACTGGCTGCTCGAATTCGTCGCGGGAAATCGGCCGCGAACCGGGGGATGACCCTTCCGAACCACGATTTGAGTACGTGTCGTGATTGTCGGCTTCGTAGTGAGGCTTGTCCGGGTTTTCGTCGAATGGTCGCGATTTCCAGCATGAACCCGGCATCGGCTGATACTGTCGAACAGAAGTACGTAAATACCGAGTGCGGATGAACGACTAGCCGGCAGATCGATACCTGAACCGGATCCGCGGGACAGCCCTGTCCGACAGTACGAACGCGACGGCGTCTCGACCCGATATCGCTCGAACGATCGGAACCAGCCGACGCGATCCTGACGATACACGGAAAGCACGCCCTCCGCAAACGTGGGCTCGGATCACCCGAGAGACTCGACGACGCGATCGACCTGGAGTCGAGTACATCTCTGTTTCCAAAGCGAGTGTTTTTCTTTGATGGTTGCTGTCGACGAGACGGGAGAACCTCCGCCGGGCTGGTGGGGGAACACATGTGGTGGCGACATCTGAAAGGGAGCGCCCGAAGCAATCGGATAACAAACATAGGTCTGTTATCCGGGGCGGGCCGATCGAACCTTCGAGGGTCGGCAGTGCCGACACACATCCCGCCCGATGCTGTCGGACAGAAGTGCGGAAACACCGAATGCGGATGAATCAGTAGACGGCGGATTGCTAACCCCAACTGGATCCGCGAGACAGCCCTGTCCGACAGTATGAGGACGCGCCGCTCATCGGTCGAATCCCGTCGACAACGTTTCGTACCTGCAAGCGGTACTGGTCACACCCGTCACCGAGGAGGTCCTGCCAGAACGCAGTGTGTTCGCTCCCTACAAACGGGTTCTCGCGGGACCCGTCCGCTCGAAAAGCGGCGATCACTGGCAGTGGTAGTTCGTTCCGTGACTTCGAGTCGGACTCTCGGGCAACTGAGCTGAGGTGGCGGACGGCAGCGTCCGTTTGTTGGCTGCGAACGCAGTAGACCGGACTCTCGGACGAAACCAGTCGGATCGGACCACGACTCGGCGGGAAACCCTCCGGAAGCATCCGTGGTCGAGCGATCATCGTTCGGTGGCTACGATCGCTCCGAGAGCTGCGTTGCGTTGAGTTCGATGACGTTGGCGGCTCCACGAACGATCTCCGGCAGTTCCTCGTCGAACCGCTCCCCCGTGAACCGGGTCGTCGGACCGGAGATGCTGATCGCGCCCTGGATGTCGCCCGTAGGGTGTCGGACAGGCGCGGCGACACAACGAAGACCCGACAGGATCTCCTCGTCGTCGAACGCTACCTGCTGTTCGCGGATCCGATCGAGCTCGTCGTACAGCTCCTCACGGGTCGTGATGGTGTTTTCCGTCCGTTTCTGGATCCCCTCGTCACGAACGATCCGATCGACACGGTCACGCGAGAGCTGCGAGAGGATCGCCTTCCCGAGTGCGGTGCAGTGGAGCGACTTCCGATTGCCAGCGTACGAGGCGGTTTGGATCGCGTTGTTCCCCCGCTTTTTGTGGAGGTAAACTCCCTTGCCGTGTTCCTCGACCATGAACTGTGCGACCTCCTCGGTTTCGTCCGCCAGACGCTCGACCTCCGCTTTCGTGATCTCGTAGATGTCGACACGGCTTTTGACGTACTCACCGAAGTCGACGAACCGAAGGCTCACGTCGTAGCTGTCGCCGTGTTTCACCACGAGTTCGTTGTCGGCAAGCGTTGCGAGGTGGCTATGAACGGTCGCTTTCGCCAAGTCGAGGTGGTCCGAAAGCTCGGTGACGCCGGCACCGTCGAGATCGCGGAGCGCAGTGAGGATCCGACAGGTCGTCTGGACGGCTTTCACCCGCCGTCCGCCGGGGATCGAGGGGCCGTGTTCGCTCATACCGTCCCGTGCCCGTCCAGCGTCTTAACTGTTTGCGAGGGGCGAACGCAACTGGTGAGCCGAGGGAACGACACCGGCTCAGGCGCGCGGGAGGTGTTTGATCGACTCGTCGGGGTCGCTGTTTTTGATCGCCGTTCCGGTTTCGGCATCGAAGAGGTGAACCCTGCTCTCCGGGAACACGATGGACACCGTCTCGCCGGCTTCGGCGTCGAGGCTTCCCTCCACACTCACGGTGTAGGTGTCGCCGCCGATGTCGATATAGACGTACGTCCGTTCGCCCATCGGCTCGACGACTTCGATCTCGCTTTGGATCACGTTTCGCTCGTCTCCGTCGGTGATCCGGATATGTTCGGGCCGGATACCGAGGGTCAGCCGCCGTGGAAGGTCGTCGGTATCGACCGCCGGGGTCGAGAGGTCGTACGTGAACTCCTCGTGTTTCAGGCGGTGTCCATCGCGATCGACCGCGAAGAAGTTCATCGACGGTGAGCCGATGAACCCCGCGACGAATCGGTTCGCCGGCTCGTGATAGCACACCAGCGGCGATCCGATCTGCTGGAGTTTTCCCCCGTCGAGGATGGCGATCCGGTCGCCCATCGTCATCGCCTCGGTCTGGTCGTGGGTGACGTATATCGTGGTCACGCCCAGCTCCCGTTGGAGCTGCTGTATCTCGGTTCGCATCGTTGTCCGGAGCTTCGCGTCGAGGTTCGAGAGGGGCTCGTCCATCAGGAACACCGACGGCTCCCGGATGATTGCCCGACCGAGCGCGACCCGCTGTTGTTGCCCACCTCGCGGTTTCTTCGACGCGGCGGCCGATCTCGTCGTCCCCGAGATCGCTCGTGATCGACAGCCCGTACCCGATGTTCTTCCGCACCGACATATGCGGGTACAGCGCGTAGTTCTGAAACACCATCGCCATCTCCCGCTCTTTCGGTTTGAGATGGGTTATCTCCCGGTCGTCGAGGGTGATGGTGCCGGCGGTCGCGGATTCGAGGCCGGCGATACACCGGAGCGTGGTAGACTTGCCACAGCCCGACGGGCCGACGAGGACGAGGAACTCGCCGTCGTTGACGGTGATGTCCAGTTCGTCGACCGCGACGATCGCGTTCTCGTCCGCGCCGAACACCTTCGTGAGTTGTTGCAGTTCGAGATGACCCATGGTATCTGTAAGAAGTATACGATGGATTCGGAATCAGTATATATAAATCCACCCCTCGGGACGGCACCCGAGGACGATCGAACCACTATCGAAGAGACCAGCATCGCGGAGACCACCATCGCGGGTGTCCTCCACAACCGCAGCGACCGTGATGGAGCCGGATCGTCGATTGGTGAGATCGCAACGGAGCCGTCGTCCGGAGAACCGTCCGTTCGGGTGTCGAAACCACGGCGCGAGGTGCGAAGCCACCACAATCTTTATTCGGGGTTTGTGCGACTCACGAGTGATGACCGAGCGCGAGCCCGACTATCGGATCGAGCAGGGTGGCGGCGTCCCGCGGCGGGACATGGGCGCGGTGGAGACACATCGCCCGCCGGAACGGGACGTGGAGATCACTGGCATCGAAACAATGGCCATCGCGGGCAACTTCACGTGGGGCATCGTGAAGGTCGGGACTGACGCCGGAGTGTACGGGCTGGGAGAGACGTTCCGCGCCGAGGCCGCCCTCGACATGGCGGACCGGATGGACGTCGATCTCGTCGGGGAGAACCCGCTCGACACTCATCGGCTGCGCGAACTCCTAGAGCAGCGTTACACCGGCACCGGCCGCATCGGCCAGGCGGCGTTCACCGCGATCGAGACCGCGTGTTACGACATCAAGGGGAAACTGCTCGACGTGCCGGTGTACGAACTCCTCGGCGGGAAATATCGCGACGAGATCGAGATCTACTGTGACACCCACGGCGGGGAGTCACTCGGTGCGGCGAGCGAACACGACCCTCGGGAGGTGTACACGCCCGAATCCTACGCTCGGGCCGCACGCGAGGTGATCGATGCGGGGTTCGAGGCGCTGAAATTCGACCTCGACGTGCCGACACACGCCGACCACGACGAGGCCAACCGGCGACTGGACAACGACGCCATCGAACACAAGATCTCGCTGGTCGAGGCCGTCCGCGACGAGATCGGCTACGACGTCGACCTCGGGATGGACCTCCACTGGAATTTCACCGTCGAAACCGCGATCCGCCTCGGGAAGAAACTCGAACGGTTCGATCTCGCGTGGCTCGAAGACCCCGTGCCGCCGGAGAAGACCGCGGCCCAAAAGCGGGTCACGGAGGCCCTCGATCTCCCTATCTTGACGGGTGAGAACCTCGTGACGACCGCGCAGTTCAACACGGCCGCCAGCGAGGGCGTCCTGGACATCGCCGCGCCCGACGTGAACAAGTGTGGCGGGCTGGGCGAGTACGTCGACATCGCCACCGTCTGTGATCTCTACGGGGTGCCGGTCGCGTCGCACAACATCTCCTCGCCGCTCGGAAGCGTCGCCGGCGCGCACGTCTCGGCGGCGATCCCGAACTTCCTCTGCATGGAGTTCCATGCGAGGGACGTCCCGTGGTGGAACGACCTGTGCGAGCGGGTCGCGGGCTCGGGCCCGATCCTCGACGACGGTTCGATCGACCTACCCGAGGGACCGGGTCTCGGCGTCCGATTGAACCGGGACCTCTGTGCGGAGTATCTCGTGGACGGCCACGAACTGATCGTCTGATCGGGTCGGTTGTCAGTCTCCGGGGTCGACCACAGGCGCGTGCGGTCCACCGGTAAACGGTTACAACCGACCCTGTGACGAACCGAGGCCACCGTTCTCCCCATGTCCACCCACACCGTCGTCGTTACCGACCACGATTTCGCCGACCTCTCGATCGAGCGCGCGGGTCTCGATGGCCTCGCCGACGTGGTAGCGCTACCCGGCGTCGTCGGCTACGGCGCGATCGGTCGGGCGGTCGGTGAGCGGGCCGCCGCCCTTGGCGCGGACGTGCTCGCAAGCGACCCGTTCCTCTCGGCGGCGGACCTCGCGGACGATCCAGCGGAACTCGTCCCGTTCAAGGAGTTGCTGGCGCGTTCGGGGTTCGTGACCGTCCACTCGCCGCTGATCGACGGGACCTGGAACCTGCTCGACGCGGGCGCGTTCGCCCGAATGCGGGAGTCGGCGTCGCTGGTCAACGTCGCGCGTGGACCGATCGTCGACACTGATGCGCTGTGTGCGGCCCTCGATCGTGGCGAAATCGCCGGTGCGGGGCTCGATGTCTTCCCGGACGAACCGCTTGCCACGGAGGACCCACTCCGGGATCACCCACGGGTCACCACGACCCCACACGTCGCGTGGTACTCGGAGGAGGCGAACGAGGAGCGCCGACGGACGGTGACGGAGATCGCCCGGAACACGCTCGGCGACGACGAGCCGTGGACTG
>PXSV01000182.1 GCA_003022685.1 Halobacteriales archaeon SW_9_67_24
GCTCGGCGACCTCGGCGAGGTGGCGGCCGACCCCGACCGGCTCGCCCGACTGTTCGAGAACCTCTTTCGGAACGCCGTCGAGCACGTCGGCGAGGACGTGACGGTGCGGGTCGGCCCGATCGAGACGATGCACACGAACACGCGCGTCTCGCACGTCGATCAGGTGAACGGGTTCTTCGTCGAGGACGACGGTCCCGGGATCGCCGACGGCGAACACGGGAGCGTCTTCGAGAGCGGCTACTCGACCAGCGAGGAGGGCAGCGGGCTCGGGCTCTCGATCGTGCGGTCGATCGCCGAGGCCCACGGCTGGACGGCGACCGTCGCCGAGCGGGACGCGGGCGGCGCGCGCTTCGAGATCCACACTCGGAGCCCCGGCGAGGAACGATCCTGACGGCCGCCGTCGCCAGCACCGTATCCGACCACTCCCCCCAGGGCGACGCCCGTTTTCGATAGCGTGAGCGCTCACGACGCCGGAACGACGGCGCTGATACTGTCGGTCGGCAGTCCTCATCACTGCACGCTCCGCGATCGCTTCGCCGTCTCCCGCTTCGATCGAGCAATCACGTAGCGAGTGCCGACCGACGGTACGGGAACCGCCGAGGGGCCGGACGAGCCGGGCGTGTTTCGGCCGCGGTTTCGACGAACTGGATCGCACCGACGGGCGATATACTAATACGTCGAGAGAAATAGATTTGAGGTGGATGTCATCGAACGTCGGGGGAGACGTGACCGATCCGGTTCGCGTGCTGTTCGTCGACGACGAGGAGCGCGTCGTCGAGTTCGCCGCACGCTATCTCGCGGACCTCCGTGAGGCGTTCGGGGTCGTGACCGAAACCAGCGCCGCCGACGCCCTCGACCGACTCGACCGCGAGCGAACGCCCGACTGCATCGTGAGCGATTACCGGATGCCCGAGATGGACGGCATCGCGTTCCTCGAACGGGTCCGCGAGGACCACTCGGAGATCCCGTTCATCCTGATGACGGGGAAGGGAAGCGAGACGGTGGCGAGCGAGGCGATCTCGGTTGGCGTCACCGACTACCTCCGGAAGGACACCGGCACCGACCAGTACACCGTACTCGCCAACCGGATCGAGAACGCGGTGGCCCAGCGCCGGGCGGAGCAGGCCCTCGCCGAGCGCGAGCGCCGCCTCGCGGCCCAGCGCGACGAGCTCGCGACGCTCGATCGGATCAACGCGGTCATCCAGGGGATCGTCCGGGAGCTCGCCGCCGCGGCGACGCGCGAGGAGATCGAACAGACCGTCTGCGAGCGCCTCGCCGGCTCGGAGCTCTACGGGTTCGCGTGGATCGCCGAGCGCGGCGCGAACGGCGACCTCGCGATGCGAACCGGGGCCGGCATCGACGACGACCTCGGCGTCGCGACCGACGGTGGAGCCGCCACGGAGCCGGCCGAGCGCGCCTTCGAGACGGGGGCCGTCGAGACGCTCGACGCCACCGACGAGCCGATCGCCGAAGGCTCCCACGCCGCGACCGATCACGAGCATCGATCGGTGGCGGCCATCCCGTTGGGCCACGAGAGCGTGGTCTACGGCGTGCTCACGGTGTACGCCACCCGATGGAACGCCTTCAGCGAGCGCGAGCGATCCGGGTTCGCCGTGCTCGGCGAGATCGCCGGGTTCGCGATCAACGCCACCCAGAACGCCCAGCTCCTGCTGTCGGACACCGCGGTCGCGCTCGAACTCAGCGTGACCGACGGATCGGCGTTCGCCGTCGAACTGACCGACCGACTCGACTGTGGATACAGCCTCGACGGCGTCGTTCCTGGGGCCGAGGGGACACTCCTCCAGTACGTCGCCGTCGACGGTGCCGCGCCCGACCGCGTTCTCGACGTCGCCGACGAGTCGGCGCTCGTGGCGGGAGCACGCCTCGTCACCGAGCGCGAGTCGGGCGGCGTTTTCGAGTTCGCCGTCACCGACTCGCCGGTGAGCGCGCTGACCGAGGTCGGCGGCACGGTCCGGGAGTGCACCGCCGAGAACGGGACGGCGCGGGTCGTGGCCGAGATCGCCACCGACACCGACGTCCGCACCGTGATCGACGCGTTCGAGGCGTCGTACCCCGGTTCGGAGCTGCTCTCGAAGCGAACCGTCGAACTCCCACCTCGGACTGAGGGCACGTTCCGCCGGGCGCTCGACGAGCGCCTCACCCAGAAACAACGCGCCGCGCTGCGGGCAGCGTACTTCGCGGGCTACTACGACTGGCCCCGCGAGTCCACCGCCGAACAGGTCGCGAGCTCGATGGGGGTCACCTCGCCGACCCTCCACAAGCACCTCCGGAAGGCCCAGCGCGAGCTGGTGCGGTCGTTCCTCGAAGACGATCCCGATTCGTAGGCCGTGCGGCGGAACGCTTTTGGGTTGGGGTAGTCCCCGCAGTAGTATGAGCGTTCGTGACGAGGTGCTCTCGCTGCTCTGTGAGAACGCACGCCACTCGATCGCCGATCTCGCGCGGCTGACCGATGCCGACGAGAGCGAGGTCGAGGAGACGATCGAGGAACTCGAAGCCGAGGGCGTGATCCGGGGCTACGGGGCGGTCGTCGACTGGCGGCGGACCGACGACGAGCCGGTGCGCGCCCTCGTCGAGTGCAACGTCACCCTCGACCGCGAGACGGGCTACGACGACATCGCCGACCGGCTGGCGAAGTTCCCCGAGGTCGAGTCGCTCCGCCTCGTCAGCGGCGACTACGACTTCTCGATGGGGGTGCGCGCCGACTCGATGGGCGAGGTCTCGCGGTTCGTCGCCGAGAAGGTCGCCCCCGTGCCCGAAATAACGCAGACCGTGACCCACTACCTGATGGCGACGTACAAGGAACAGGGAATCGAGTTCGACGACGGCCACGACGACGACGATCGGCTGTCGGTCTCGCCATGATCGCCGAAACGGCAGAGCCGTTTCGAGCTCACCCTCGCCACCAGAGGTGGCTCACGTGAGGCCGTCGGAGCGCACCCAGCGCGTTCCGCCCTCGGGGATCCGGCGTTTCTTCGAACTCGCCGAGGAGATCGATGACGTGATCTCGCTCGGGGTGGGCGAACCCGACTTCACCGCGCCGTGGAGCGCGCGCGAGGCCGCCATCGACTCCCTCGAACGCGGGAAGACCTCCTACACCGCGAACCGTGGGATGAAGGAGCTACGGAACGCGATCGCCGCAAACGTCGCCGAGCGGTACGACCTCGACTACGATCCCGATGAGGAGATCATCGTGACCGCGGGCGCGTCGGAGGCGATCGACGTCGCCTTCCGTGCGCTGGTCGACCCCGGTGATCGCGTGGCGGTCGCTCAACCGTCGTACATCTCGTACGTGCCGGGCGTGATCTTCGCCGGCGGCGACCCGCTTCGCGTGCCGACCCGCGAGGCCGACGACTTCAAACTCACTCCCGAGGTTCTCGACGAGCACGGGGCGGACGAGGCCGACGCCCTGGTGCTCTGCTATCCGAACAACCCCACCGGCGCGATCATGACCCGCGAGGAGCTCGCCCCGATCGCGGCGTTCGCCCGCGAGCACGACCTTACCGTTCTGTCCGACGAGATCTACGCCGAGCTCACGTACGGACGGGAGCACACCTCGATCGCCACGCTGCCGGGCATGCGCGAGCGAACGGTCGTGTTCAACGGGTTCTCGAAGGCCTACGCGATGACCGGCCTCCGGCTCGGCTACGCGCTCGCGCCGCCCGAGACGATCAGTGCGATGAACCGCATTCATCAGTATTCGCTCCTCTCGGCCCCGACGACCGCCCAGTACGCCGCGCTCGACGCGCTCGAACACGGGGAGGGCGCGGTGGCCGAGATGCGTACCCAGTACGACCGTCGTCGGCGGTTCGTGCTCTCGCGCTTCGGTGAGATGGGGATCGAATGCTTCGAGGCCGAGGGGGCCTTTTACGTGTTTCCCGAGAGTCCGTGGCCAGACGCCGAGGCGTTCGCGGAGGCGCTGCTCGACGAGCAGCGCGTGGCGGTCGTGCCGGGCGACGTCTTCGGTGCGGGCGGCGAGGGCCACCTCCGGGTTTCGTACGCCACCGGCCTCGACGACCTCCGCGAAGCGATGGATCGGATCGAGGCGTTTCTGGAGTAGCCCATCAGTCCCGTCCTGGGTGGCGAGCGAACCGAACGATCGAGCCGACTGCGGAAAGCGACGGTCTGACCGATCCCGCACACCCGGGGACAACGTTTTTGTATCGCAGAACACAACTATTAGCAATGGGAAGCGGTGAGTTAATCGACTCCGGAAAAGAAAACGAGGCCGAGGCGGTCCGAGGGAAACCGACCGAGAGCCGGGGCGGTGCGGACACCGGGGACGCGGGGACGACCGAGCGGATCGAGGCCGCGGTCGAGACCGCAAGCGCGCTCGCTCGGGCCGTCGATACTCGGACCGTGGACACCGATCCAGCGGTCGACGAGGATTCGTTCTTCTCGACCGCGGACGGACGGACGACGGTCGCCAACCGCTATGACCTCGAAAAGGCAGTCCCGGTCGCAAAGCGCGCGCACTTCCGAGAGGTGACGCGCTACTGGGTCAACAAGCCCTACGCGTTCGTGGTGATCTTCCACTCGGTGAAGGAAAACGAGAAGAAGTACTACCTCGTCGAGCCCCACGTCAGCGAAATCGAAGCCGACCTCGAGGACTTCCTGACCCGGAAGCTGAAGACTGCGATCAAGTATTCGAGCGACGAGGCCGCCGTCGAGGGCAGCGACGCCGACCGTGGCGTCGTCATCGAGGCCGAAACCGCCCGGCTGCTCGATCGCTACGGGTTGTACGACGGCCCGATCGCGGGTGCCGGCGAGTCGGGCGTGATCGCCCGGCTGAAGCGCGCGCTCGGAATGGGGGCCAAGGGCGGCGACGGCGACGAAGAGCGGGTCGGCAATCTCGACGGGATCGCAGCCCGACCCGAGGCCACAGTGCTCGAAGAGGACGCGACGGAGCTTTCCGAATACCAAGTCGAGAAGCTGCTCTACCGGCTCAAGCGGGACTTCATCGGCTACGGCCGGATCGACGGGATCAAACACGACGTCAACGTCGAGGACATCTCGTGTGACGGGTACAACAGTCCGGTCTTTGCCTATCACTCCGACCGCGAACAGTTGATCACCAACGTCTACCACGGCGAGGACGAACTCGACGATTTCGTCGTCAAGCTCGCCCAGCGCTCGGGCAAGGGCATCTCCAAACGTCAGCCCCAGGTCGACGCCACCCTTCCCGATGGGTCGCGCGCCCAGCTCACGCTCGGCTACGAAGTGTCGGACCACGGGACGAACTACACCATCCGGCAGTTCAAGGACGTCCCCTTCACCCCGATCGACCTCATCAACTGGGGAACCTTTAGTTTGGAGGAGATGGCGTACATCTGGCTCTGCATCGAGAACAACAAGTCGATGCTGTTCGCGGGCGGCACCGCGTCGGGCAAGACCACCAGCCTGAACGCGGTCTCGCTTTTCATCCCGAGCAAGGCGAAGATCGTCTCGATCGAGGACACCCGGGAGCTCGAAATCCCCCAGCGCAACTGGGTCGCCTCGGTCACGCGGCCCTCGTTCAGCGCCGACGACGCGGGCGACGTCGACGAGTTCAAGCTGCTGGAAGCTGGGCTCCGCCAGCGCCCCGATTACATCCTGATGGGGGAGGTCCGGGGCGAGGAGGGCCGGACGCTGTTTCAGGTGATGAGCACGGGCCACACCACGCTCACTACCTTCCACGCCGACAACGTCGGCGAGGTCATCAAGCGGTTCACCACCGCTCCGATCAACGTCTCGAAGACGCTGTTCACCGCGCTCGACCTCGTGAGCATCCAGACCGCGACCCGGGTGCGGGGGAAGAAAGTCCGCCGGAACAAGGGGCTGACCGAGATCAACTACTACGACGCCGAGAACGACGAGATCAACGTCCAGGACGTGTTCCAGTGGCAGGCCGAAACCGACGAGTTCCTCCGAATGGGGACGTCGACCACCTTGGAGGAGGTCAAGTTCGATCGCGGCTGGGACGAGGAGCGCCTCTCCTCGGAGCTGTTCCGGCGGAAGGTCGTGCTCGCCTATCTGATCGACAGGGGGCTCAACACCTACACCGAGGCCGCCGCGACGCTGCAGGCGTTCATCAACGACCCCGAAACGATCCTCGGGCTGATCGCGAACGACCGGCTGGTGGAGAGCCTCGAGGACCTCCGCGGAATGGAGAGCGTCCTGATCGACACCGATCCGGCGGCGGAGGCGATGGTGCCCCGACCCGATCCTGACGAGGAGCTCCGAAACCTGACGGGCGCGATCCTGAAAGAGGCCGACGACCGGCTGTTCGAGGAATACCGACAGCAAGCGACGCCGCAGCTCACCGCCGCACTCGCGGATGGGGGTGAGGCGAGTGAAACGAGGCGATCCTCGTCGGGCGAGCGAAGCGAGTCCGACGGTGGCCGTGACGACACCGTGACCGACGAACACGGATCGGACGCTGCGGCCGGTGAGAGCGAGCCCGTGACTCGTGACGACAACCGCAAGCCAGGCGCTGGAACCGAGACGGACGAACCGGCCGGGACCGACCCCGGCGCGGAGAACGGCGAGTGAGCCACGAAGTCGGCGGCGCGGGCTACGAGGGCGGATCGAGCACGCTCGGCGATCGGTTCTACCCGCTCTATCGGTTGTTGTTCGACGAGGACGGCGACTTCGTCGACGACATGGAGCGGAAGATCGCCGAGGCGCGGATGGGCGATACCGTCGAGATGTACCTCTCGCGCGCGCTCGCGATCGGCGTCATCTCCGGCGCGCTGCTGTGGTTCGTCGCCACCCTCGCCGGCTACGCCGTCGTGGAGCTGTTCGTCACCGAGGTGCCGAAGCTGACCGATCTCCGGATCCTCTACGGCACGGCGCTCGACGTTTTCGAGGCGATCAAGATCCCGCTGCTCGTCGCGGTCTCGGGCCTCGTCTTCGGGCTCGTCGGCTTCGCGTTCGGGTTCGCTCTCGATCGGCGGGCTGAACCAGCTCGAGATCTTCGAGGCGATGGCCGAGGCCGAGGACACCTACGGCGAGGTCGCCAAGGAGTTCGAGAGCATCTATCTCGAAACCGAGTACTTCGACACCGACTACCGAACGGCGATCAGAAAGCAGACCGCACGGACGCCGAGCGAGGAGCTGGGGCAGTTTTTGACGGACATGCTCTCGATCATCGACTCCGGCGGGGACATGACCGACTTCCTGAAGGACAAGAAGGACAAACACCTCCGGACGGCGAAACAGGAGCAGTCCCTGGTGCTCGAAACCCTCGAGCTGTTCGGCGAGATGTACATCACGCTCTCGGTGTTCCCCCTTCTATTGATCATCATTCTCGTGGTGATGAGCATGATCGGTGGCTCCCAGACCACGCTGCTGTACGTCACCGTCTACGCGCTGATCCCGCTGATCGCCATCGGCTTTATCATCCTCGTCTCGACGGTCCAACAGGAAGAGGTCGGCGACGGCTACCTCCGGCCGGACGGCGTCGAGGACGAGTGGAGCGGGAAATCGGGGCTCGGGCAGATCACGGATCTCGGCGTCGTCGAGCGCTACACCGACACACACGCCGTGTTCGATCGG
>PXSV01000183.1 GCA_003022685.1 Halobacteriales archaeon SW_9_67_24
GACACGCAGCCGAACGCGACGGCGGACGAAACGAACACCGACGGACGTGCGGCGAGCGAGGCCGACGCCGGGTCGGCACCGCTGCTCGCCCTCTCGGACGTTCACACCTACTACGGCGAGAGCCACGTGCTCGAAGGCGTCTCGCTCGACGTGCGGGAGGGCGAGGTGGTGGCGCTGGTCGGGCGCAACGGCGTCGGGAAGACCACGACGCTGCGCTCGATCCTCCAGCTCACCCCGCCACGGCAGGGATCGATTCGATATCGCGACATGGGGTTGGTCGGGCGGCGGACCCACGAGGTCGCGAGTGCGGGGATCGGCTGGATCCCCGAGGAACGGCGGATGTTCGCCGAACTCACCGTCGCGGAGAACGTCCGGATCGCCGCGCCGGCCGACGGGACCGAACGCGCCCGTACCACCGCCTTCGAGACGTTTCCGGACCTCGAACGGTTCGCGGACCGGAAGGCGGGAACGCTTTCCGGCGGCCAACAGCAGATGCTCGCCATCGCGCGCGGCCTCGTGGGCGGCAACGACCTCCTGCTCGTGGACGAACCGAGCGAGGGGCTCGCCCCCCAGATCGTCGCGTCGGTCGCCGACGCGATTGCCGACGTTGCGAGCGACACCACTGTACTGCTCGTCGAACAGAACCTCCCGCTCGCGCTCGACCTCGCCGATCGGTTCTACGTGCTCGACAACGGCCAGGTCGTCGCGAACGGCGACACCGACGGCGTGAGCAGCGACGACGAGGCGCTCCGGGGGTATCTCTCGGCATGATCGAGGGCCTCCTCGTGCTCTCCGGAACCCCGATCGACGCGACCGCTCCGATCGCGCTCCAGGTCGGCGACGCGCTCGGCCAGTTCCTCCGGCCGAGCACCCTCGCGCGGGTGTTCGTCGACGGCCTCGCGAAGGCGGCGCTCTATGTCATGATCGCCGCCGGCCTCACCCTGATCTTCGGGCTGATGGGTGTGCTCAACTTCGCGCACGGCTCGCTCACGATGATCGGCGCGTACCTCGGCGGCGCGATCCTCGTCGTACTGGTCGGCGGGGGCGGGCCGACCACGCTCGCGCTCTTCTTCGTGACCGTGGTGGCCGTGTTCGGGCTGCTCGCCGCCTTCGGCGCGCTCTTAGAGGTGGGTCTTATCCGGCCGCTGTACGATCGCCCGCCGATCTACCAGATCCTGCTGACGTTCGGGCTGACGCTCGTGCTCGACGAGCTCGCCCGGATCGTGGTGTCGTTCTATGGGCTTCAACCCATCACCGACTGGCAGGCCGTGCTCGGGACCAAACCCCCAATTCTCACCCAGTCGGTCGGGCTCGGCCCGGTGAGCGTCCGCGGGCTCGCGCTGTTCGAGATCGCGTTCGGCGTCGTCACCGTGCTCGCGATCTATGCCTTCCTCACCCGGACCCGCTACGGCCTCGTCGTGCGCGCGGGCAGCGAGGATAGCGAGATGGTCGACGCGCTCGGGATCGACGTCCGGCGGGTGTTCACCGTGGTGTTCGCGCTCGGCGTGGGCATCGCGGGCGTCGCGGGCACGCTGCTGGCGTGGGATGCGACGTGGGGCGCGAGCGTGCCGCTGGCCTCCGAGACCCTGCTGCCCGCGTTCGTCGTGGTGATCGTCGGCGGGCTGGGCACGTTTCGGGGCACGGTCGTCGCGGGACTGCTCGTGGGCCTCGTCGACAGCACGATGACGTGGTGGTTCCAGAACGCCATCGAGTTCACGGGGTTGCCCGAGATGACGATCTTCCTGATCCTCGTCATCACGCTGATCGTGCGCCCCCAGGGCCTGTTCGGCCTCGCGGAGGTGGGGGGCCATTAGCACCCCGACCGAGACCGGCGCGGCGGTCGAAACGCCCGAGGAGTACTGGCTCGCGCGGTACGCCCGCGAGCACGTCGCTCACATCGTCGTGATCGCCCTCCTCGCGCTATATCCCGGCATCCACACGGTGCTCACGACCTCGCCGGTGGGCGCGGAGGCGGTGGCGCTGTTGCCCGACGTCGAGACCATGACCGCAGTCCTCTACTTCGGGCTGTTCGCGATGAGCTTCGACTTCATCAGCGGCTACACGGGCTATCTCTCCTTCGGCCACGCCGCCTTCTACGGCGCGGGCGCGTACTTCGTCGTGCTCGCGGCCAACGGGAAGATCCCCTTCGTGCCCGCGGGCACGTCGTTCATGCTGTTGCTCGTGCTCGCCGGACTGACCGCACTCGTGCTTGCGATCGCCATCGGTGCGGTGTCGTTCCGTCTCTCGGGCGTCTATTTCGCGATGATCACGCTCGGCTTTTCCCAGGTGCTCTACGTGTTCGTCCGCGGGTGGAACTACGTCGGTTCGAACCCGCGCGACGGCGTGTTCGTCGCTGGCGAGCGCAGTGGCTTCGAGATCGGTGTCCCGTTCATCGACTCGCTGAACGTCGCCATTGGCCAGCTCACGGGCGACGAGATCGAGGGCCTGCTGGGCGCGATCTCGCTGTCGGCCGGCGAGGTGTCGTACTACGCGATCGGTGTGATCGTCGTGCTCTGCTATCTCGCGATGCAGCGAGTGATCCACTCGCCGTTCGGTCGGGTGATGGTGGCGATCCGCGAGAACGAGGAGCGCGCCCGTGCCGTCGGCTACGACACGTTCCGATACAAGCTCGCGGCCTTTGCGGTGTCGGGCTTCTTCGCCGGGATCGCGGGCGCGCTGTTCGCGGGCTTCCAGCGCTCGGTCACGCCCGACGACACCTTCTACTTCCTCGTGGCGGGCGATGCGCTGCTCGCCTCGATCATCGGCGGGTTCGGCACCCTCGTCGGGCCGCTCTACGGCCGGCTGTTCGACGAGTCGGTTCGGGAGTTCCTCTCGACCGCCGGCGCGGGCGGCGGCCTCTTGCCGTACCTCCGCGAACACGTTCCGGCGGACGTGCTCGCGACCGAACTCGTCGGCGGCGTCACGGTTCAGGGAGCAATCGAGGCGTTTCTCAATGGCCACGCCAGCCTCTATCTCGGGCTGTTGTTCGTTCTCTTCGTGCTCTACGTCCCGAACGGACTGCTGGGCACACTCCGGAATCGACTGGGCGGAACGGTCGCATCGTGGACCGCCCATCAACTCGAACGCCACCGCTGAACGGACAACTACCAATGAAACGACACCACGCATTCACCGATCGACCTCGGATGTACCGCGACACCGACCAGCCGCCGAGCACGGCTCGTCTGCTCTCGGCGTGTGGTCGAACGGAGACCACGACATGAGCACTGACGACGACTTCGACATCGATGAACCGGAACTGACCAGCGACGACCTGCTCGTGCTCGACGACCCTCGCTTCACGCCCGACACCGTGGCGATCGTCACCGGGGCGGCCTCGGGGATCGGCGAGGCGACCGCGCTCGCGCTCGCCGCGAACGGTCTCACGACCGTCGGCATCGACGTCGACGAGGGGGGGCTCGACGCGACTGCCGAACTCGCCGACGATCTTGCACTACCCGGCGAGTTCGTCGCCGCACCCGCCGACCTCACCGACGACGAGGCGGTCGAACGCGCCGTCGACGGGGCCGCCGAGCGCGGCGACCTCCGCTACGTCGCGAACATCGCGGGGCTCCAGCACATCGCCGCGATCGAGAACTTCCCGATGGAACAGTACGACGTCATGCAGTCGGTAATGGTGCGTGCGCCGTTCCTCGTTGCGAAACACGCCATCCCACATATCGAGACGACCGACGACGCTACCGGCGCGATCGCGAACATGGCCTCGGTTCACGGCCACTACGCGACTCAGGACAAGGCATCGTACATCACCGCGAAACACGCGCTCCACGGGCTGACGCGCTCGATCGCCGCCGAGGGGGAGGGCAGCTTGCGCGGGTTCTCGGTGAGCGTCGGCTACGTCCTGACGCCGCTGATGGTGAACCAGATCGCGGACACCGCCACCGAGCGGGGAATCGGCGAGCGGCGGGTCGTCGAGGACGTGATGCTCGGCCAGGCGCGCACGAAGGAGATGATGATGCCCGCCGAGGTGGCGAACCTGTTCGTCTTGATGATGACGCCCGCCGAGGTGGCGAACCTGTTCGTTTTCGGGTTCTCCGGCCACGCGAAACACCTGAACGGCGGCGATCTGCTGTTCGACGGCGGGTACACGCACACCTACGAGTAGCGCCGGCAGTACGGGCCGAGGATCGCCAGCGCTCTCAGCTGCGACGACCCCGAAATCGCCCTGGCTCGTCGGCCGGCTCGATTTCGAACCCGAGCGACGCGTAGAACGGCCGCACGCCGCGATCGAACTCGGCGACCAGTTCGTCCTCGTCCGTCGCGTAGCGCTCCGCGGCCGTCCCGACGAGGCGCGTGCCGATCCCCTGATCGCGCCGCGCGCGCCGAACCGCGATCGCCACGATCTCCCGGCCGTCGAGAACGCACGCACCGAGCACCCGGCCGTCGGCAACCGCGACCAGGACCGCCCCGCGATCGATCGCCCCGCGAACCGCGGCCGCCTCGATCGCGAGCGCCGCCCCGTCGAGCACGCCCATCACCGCCGGAAGCTCCTCGGGACGGGCCGGCCGAACGCTCGTCACGCCGCGAACAGGTCGTCGAGTTCGCCGAGCATCGCGTCGATCGAGGGACGGTTGGACGGCGAATCGCCCTCGTGGATCGAGTGCGCGTCGAGCGCGTCGTCGCGGGTGTCGAGGACCACAGTCTGCGGCATCCGACCGACGAGGTCGTGGAGTTCGCCGAGCACGCCGAACCTGGTCGGCTGGTCGTACTGCTCGCCGACATCGGCGTCGGGGTCCGCGAGGAGTGGGAAGGGGAGGGCGAAGGAGTCCTGCCACTCGCGGGCGCGGGCTTTCGGCTCGGGCAGGATCGAGACGACCGCAACGCTGCGCTCGGTGAACTCGTCGTAGCGCTCGGCGACGTCCTTCAATTGTGCTTTGCAGTTGCCACAGTGATAATCGCGCTGGAAGAGGAGTACGATCGCGTCGTGATCGGTGGCGAACGCCGCGAGCGAGAGTGGGTCCGGCCCCGCGCCGACGTTCGGGAGTTCGAAGTCGAGCCGGCCGACGAGCCAGGGCGATTTCGGGGTCGTCGCAGCTGAGAGCGCTGGCGATTCTCGGCCCGTACTGCCGGCGCTACTCGTAGGTGTGCGTGTACCCGCCGTCGAACAGCAGTCGACTAAGACCGTGGCCTCGTGGGGCCCCAACCCGACGGCGTCGAGCAGGTCGGCGTACGTCCCGTCGACATCGAGTTCGTGCGTCTCGCTCCCGACGACCTCGACCGTGACCATGCCCGAGCCAGCCCGCGAGCGATGTTGAGCGTGTCGACGCCGCGCCGATCCGTAGAGCTACGGCTGATCGGCGGAAGATAATCGAGGATGGGTGACCGACTTACAGGTCGCGCGGCTGGACCGTCTTTCGGTCGTTCTCGTCGGCGCGTCGGGCGGCGTCGTCGAGCAGCGTCGAGACTTCCTCGTCGAGTGCGTCGTAGAAGTCCGACGAGACGTTCATGTCGTTGAGCTCTTCCTTCACGGCGGCTTTGACGATCAGGTCTGCCATACGAAGCCTTGTTTCAAAGCGTTCTTTATAAACGTTCCCATAATCGCTCGGTTTCGGGGTTCTCGGCGGGGTTCGTGGCCCGCGAGTCGATGGGGAGTAATGTGTCGGCCACCAACCCCGGGTATGCGCGAGACGCTCGAAGCCCTCGCGGCGGGCGACCTATCTGTGGCGGCGGCCGAGGCGCGGCTCGCGGGCTACGCGACCGGCGAGGCGGGCCGGTTCGACGCCGCCCGCGAGAACCGACGCGGGGTGCCCGAGGCGGTGCTCGGGGACGGCAAATCCCCCGACGAAGTCGCGGAGCTCGTCTCGCTCGCCGTCGAGACGACGGGCCACGGGCTCGCGACCCGGGTCGACCAGGCGGCCGCCGATCGAGTCGACGACCACCTCGCTACCGACCAGCCCGAGGCGACGGCGACCTTCGACGAACGAACTGGCGTGCTCATGGCGCACGCGGCCGAGTACGACCCGCCGGATCTCGACGCGGTCGTCGACGTGGTGACAGCCGGAACTGCCGACACGAGGCCGGCGGGCGAGGCCGCCGCGGTGGCGAAGGAGATGGGTGCGACGGTCGAGCGGATCGATGACGTCGGCGTGGCGGGGCTCCACCGAGCGCTCGATCGACTCGACGACCTCCGGCGAGCGGACGTACTCGTGGTCGCCGCCGGCCGCGAGGGGGCGCTCCCCACCGTTCTGGCGGGACTGGTCGACGCCCCGGTGATCGGGCTGCCGGTGGCGTCGGGCTACGGCCACGGTGGCGGCGGCGAGGCGGCGCTCGCGGGCCTCCTCCAGTCGTGTACCGTCCTCACGACCGTGAACGTCGACGCGGGGTTCGTCGCTGGCGCTCAGGCCGGCCTTTTCGCACGGGCGATCGACGGCGCTCGCGACGAGTGAAACCGACCGTCGGCGGGCGGTCAGCGACGCCCGACTGGCCGACGGAAATGCGTGATCGACGGCCGTTCGGGGAGGATACTTACCGCTTCGGACCCTACGAGCAGCCGTTGGCAGCCGCCACTGTCGACAGTCCCCATGCCAGAGTGTGACTACTGCGGCGCGCACGTCTCGGATCGGTTCGAGCGTGTCTTCGCCGACGAACACGGCCGGATCTTCGCGTGCCCGGGCTGTGCGGCGAACGCGGGCATCGCCGAGGCGGCCAAGAAACGGGCGAAAAACGCTTGAGGGCGGTCCTCCGAGGGTACCGTATGCCCCATCACGTCTACGTCGTCGAGTGTAGCGACGGCTCCCTCTATACTGGGTACACCACCGACGTCGACCGACGGGTAAACGAGCACAACGCGGGCGAGGGCGCGAAGTACACCCGCGGTCGGACGCCGGTCGAACTCCGCCACGTGGAGACGTTCGAGGAGCGAGGGACGGCGCTCTCGCGCGAACACGCGATCAAACGTCTCTCACGAGCCGCGAAGGTGTCACTGCTCGACGAGTGATCGGGCCGACTGTCGAGCGCCTTACTGACCGACGATGGTTCGTCTTGGCGACGAGCGTCGGCGAGCCGAACGCGATCGTGGCGCTCAGGCGTTCAGCACCTGGCGAAGCACGTCGGGTGCCTCGTCGAGCGCCGCGTCGAGTTCTTCGGTACGGGGTCCACCGCCCTGGGCGAAGTCCGGCGGGCCGCCGCCGCCGCCGCCGACCCGCGCGGCCAGCTCGCCGACGACGTCGCCCGCGTCGATCGCCACGCCGTCGGGCACGGCGACCACGAACTGCGCGCCGTCGGCGGCGCTCCCGACCACGGCGACCTCGCCGTCCTCGGCGATCGCGGTCGCGGTCGCCTGGAGTTCGTCGGGTTCGTCGACCTGCTGGATCACGGCGGTCGCGTCGTCGAGATCGACCGCCTCGCCGACACTGCCAGCCGCGCGCGCCTCCGCGAGCCGGGCTTCGAGGTCCTCGATGCGCTTGCCGCGCTCCTTCCACTCGCCGAAGAACCGCTCGGCGGTCTCGGGGACCTCGCTCGGCGTGACGTCGAAGGCCTCGGCCGCCCCGGAGAGTGCGTCCTCGGTGTCCTGGGTCGCCTCGATCGCCGCCTCGCCCGCCGCGAACGCGAGCCGCTCGACGCCGTCCTGCACTCGTTCAGTATTCAGGAGCTTGATCGCGCCGATGTCCCCCGTCCGAGCGACGTGGGTCCCCCCGCAGGCCTGGACGTCCTCGGCGACGTGGATCAGCCGAATGCGCTCGCCGGGCGGGATCCCGCCCTGATAGAGGTCGAACCCGTGTTCGTCCTCGGCGTCGTGGCGGTCGGGCCACTCGTCGGCGACCGAGACGTTCTCGCGGACGATCGTGTTGGCACGGTGCTCGATCGCTCTCGCCTGCTCGCGGTCGATCCGGTCGTAGTGGCGGACGTCGATCCGCGAACGCTCGACGCCCTTCTGCGCGCCCGCCTGGCGGACGTGCTCGCCGAGCACTTCGCGTGCGGCGTGGATCACGATGTGGGTCGCGGTGTGATTACGCATCAACGCTCGCCGCCGCCCGGCGTCGATCCGGCCGCGGACGAACTCGCCGGTGCCGGGATCGCCGTCGGCGTGGTGGACGACCACCTCGCCCTCGCGCTTGACGTCCTCGACGTGTACCGTCACGTCGTCGGTCGACAGCGACCCGGTATCGGCTGGCTGGCCGCCGCCCTCCGGGTAGAACAGCGTCTGATCGAGCACCACGTCGTAGCCGCCGTCCTCGCGCTCGAAGGAATCGAGCACCATCGCCTCGAACTCCGTGCGTTCCTGGTCGTCGTAGTAGAGCCGCTCGGTTTCGGGGAGGTCCGCGATCCGGTCGTCGACCGTCGTTTCGGCGGCCTCGTCCACGCCCTCCTCGCCGTGGCGTGCGGCTACAAGGCTGTAGAAGTCGTCGGGCACCGATACTGCGGCTCCCTTCTCGCGGGCGATCTCGGCGACCATGTCGGGTTGAATCCCGTGGGAGTCGTACAGTTCGATCAGTTCGTCGGTGGGGATCGCCTCGTCGCGCTCGGCGTACTCCTCGGCGAGCCCGCGAACTCGCCGACCCCCCCGCTCCAGCGTCTCGCGGTACTTCTCGATCTCGGTCCGCACGATGTCACGGACCGTGTCGCGGTTCTCGTAGTCCAGCCGCTCGGCCTGCATGTCCACCAGTTCGTCGAGGGGGGCGTCCACCCCCACCGTATCGCACAGCCGTTTCGTCCGCCGGAGCACCATCCGCGCGAGATAGCCCGTGCCCACGTTGGAGGGCACGATCTCGTCGCCGAGCATGTACGCTAAGGTCCGGCAGTGGTCCGCGATGGCGTAGATGGCTTCTAAGGGTTCGAGGAGTTCGCGAAGTTCGTCGACGTCGACCCCGATCTCCGCCGCGATCGTCCCGCGGGCGCGTTCGGCGTCCTCGGCCTCGTCGATGTCCATATGTCCCGCGAGGGTCGCCGCCCGGGTGACGATTTTTTCCTCCGTGTCGGTGTGATCGATGCCAGCGTTTTCCTTCAGGAAGGCGATCATGTCGGGGTAGATCGCCTCGTACACGGTGGGCGTGCCCTGGGAGACCCACGTCCAGCGTTCGAGCCCGTAGCCCGTATCGACGACGTAGGTGTCCATCTTCGAGTACGTGTTGCCGTCCTTCAGTTCGTACTCGCCGTCGGGGTCTCGCTCCATCGACATGAAGACGAGCGTCGCGAGTTCGACGCCCCGATAGATGACCTCGATCGCGGGCCCGGCGTTGCCGCCGCCGACCCACGGGTCCTCGATGTAGGTGATCTCCTCGACGTCGACCCCCATCGCGTCGAAGAACTCGTCGCAGTAGCGAACAGTTTGATCCTTCCAGTAGACCTCGCCCTCGTAGGCGTACCGGTCGGCGTTCTCGATGTCTTCGCGCGCGTTGAACGCGTGGTGGGCCATCATCTCGAACGCCATCGTGTGTCTCCCCGTTTTGCCCACGTTGTCGATGTCCTGCATCCGGATGCAGGGCTGGCTGACCGTGAGGGGGTTCGCCGGCGGCGGCGTCTCGCCCGACGTGACGTGGGGCTGGAAGTCGTACACTGACGCCTGGGTCAGCAGGACGTCGTCGCGCCAGCGGTTCGCCGCCACCGGGTACGGTTCGATCCGCTCGTGGTCGTGGTCCTCGAAGAAGGAGAGGAACGCCTCGCGCATCTCTTCTAAACTACGCTCCTCGTCGAGGCTCGGGTTCCCAATGAACGCGTACTCCGCACATGGCGGCTCGCCACAGGTCTCTCGGTCCTCGTCGCGCGTCCAGAAGAAATCGCCACAGCCGGTGCACTCCGTTCTCGAAAAGCCCTCCTCCTCGAAGTACTCCAGACGGTACTCGGCTTCGAGCGTACTCATGGTATCCCGTCATACCCGTCTTCGCCTAAAACAGTTGCGTACCGTTCATGGACGTGGTTTCGGTGTCGCGTCCGGCGGTTTCGTCGGTCCGGGCGACAACGGTCGCCCGGCGGTAGCGCTAACTGCCTGGCCCGTGTGGACGAGTCATGTCGACCACCCGCGGCTCGCGGCTCGCGCTTCCCAAACGCCGCCCGCTGCTCACGATCGCCGGCGTCGTCGGGATCTGTGTCGTGCTCGGCGCGGCGGGCGGCCTCATCACGGCCCCGCAGATCCAGACGTGGTACACCACGCTCGAAAAGCCAGGCTTCACCCCACCGAACTGGGTGTTCGGTCCGGTCTGGACGCTACTCTACGCGCTCCAGGGCGTCGCGGCGTGGCTAATCTGGCGCGCCGGTCTCGACCGCCGCATCGTCCGGCTCGCGCTCGGACTCTTTGCTACTCAGTTCGTGCTCAACATCGCGTGGTCGCCCGCGTTCTTCGGGCTCGAATCCCCGATCCTGGGTCTCGTCGTGATCGTCCCATTGTGGTTCGCGATCGTCGCCACCATGGCCGCGTTCTCGCGGGTCGATCGTCGGGCCGCCGCCCTGCTGGTGCCGTATCTCACGTGGGTCACCTTCGCCACGGCGCTGAACTACGCGATCTGGACGCTCAACTGAACCGCAGTCCTCCCTCAGACCGGTCGATCACTCCGCTTCGAGCGCGAGCGACGCGAGCAGCGCTTCCAGCTGGAGGCGTTCGTTCGCGCCCTGGGTGATCCGGTAGTCGGTCTCGCCGACGCGCTCCAGCAGTCGGACCGTCGCCGCATCGTCGAGATCGAACTCCCACGCCGAGCGGTGGAGCTGATCGATGACGTCGCCACCACCCAATCCGGCGTTGGTGAGGAGGTCGTCGAGCTTCGCCCGTGCGGCGGTGAAATCGCCGGAGAGCGCGCTCTCGACCATCGCCTCGATCGCCTCGGGCCGTGCGGTCGCCGTGATCGCGTACACCGCCTCCTCGTCGACCGTCTGTCCCGTGGTGGCCGCGGCCTGGAGCCCGTTCAACGCCTTCCGCATGTCGCCGTCGGCGGCGTAGACGAGCGCGTCGACGCCGCTCTCGGTCACCTCGATCCCTTCTCGCGTTGCGACCTGGTTGACGTACTCGCCGACCGCCTCTTCGGCGAGCGGGCCGAACCGGAACACCGCACAGCGGGACTGGATCGGATCGATGATCTGACTGGAGTAGTTACACGAGAGCACGAACCGGGTGTTGTTCGCGAACTGCTCCATCGTCCGCCGGAGCGCCGATTGCGCGTCACTCGTGAGCGCGTCCGCTTCGTCCAAAAATATGATACGATAGTCATATCCCCCAAAGCTGGTGCGCGCGAAGTCCTTGATCCGATCCCGCACGACGTCGATCCCGCGCTCGTCGCTGGCGTTGAGTTCGAGGAAGTTCTCGCGCCAGTCCTCGCCGTACACTTCGCGCGCGATCGCCATCGCACTGGTAGTTTTCCCAACACCTGCTGGACCTGAAAATAAAAGGTGGGGCAGGTCGTTTTGCGCGACGTAGCTTTCGAGGCGACCCACAATGTCCTCGTGGCCGACGACGTCCGCGAGCGTTTCAGGGCGGTATTTCTCGATCCAGATCTCGCCCCGCCCTGCCGCTTCGGTCGCGCTCTCGCTCATACCTGCTCCATGTTCGGCCGGCTCTTAAGCCACCCGAGACGGCGACCGGACGAACGGTCCGTCGAGCCGCCGCGAATCGGATCGTTCGTCGTGAGCCTGGGTTGGAGGTCGAGTGAGCCGGAACAACGATGCGGCGATCGTCGTGTCGACGGTCAGACGCCGTACGGATCGCCGAACTTCGCCTCGGCGTACTCGACGAAGTACTCGGCGGTCAGGGGCTCGCCGGTGGCGCGCTCGATGAGTTCGTCGGCGGGATACCGCTGGCCGTGGCGGTGGACGTGCTCGGTCATCCAGTCGTGGAGCGGCTCGAACTCGCCCGCCCGAATCAGTTGGTCAACGTCGTCGAGGTCCTCGCGGAGCGCGTCGTCGAGCTGGGGGGTCGGTGAGGTCGGCATCCGCTACGGCGTCGAGCAGGTCGCCGGTCTCCTCGTCGGTGAGGAACTCGTGGGTGAGACTCGACAGCGCCGATTGCTGGGTCGCCCGTGCCGGCGCGCCGCCGTCGCGCATCGTCACCTGCTGGTCTCAGTGGAGCACCCCGCCGGCGTCGGCGAGATAGGATAGCTGCTCGACGCGATCGAGCAATTCCCAATAAGCGTCGGGCGTGTCGTCGTCCACCGTCGGTGCTGTGTCGGCCTCTGCTGTGGGTGTATCTGCCATGTGTAGGCTGTCGTGTGGGTGGGATGGTCGTTGGTGGCGTGCGTGCTCGGCCGCCGATCCACCGCTCGATGGCTCGGGGCCGTCGATACTATGGCATCGGATCGTTCGAGCGGCGTGCCACCGGCTACCGAGGACTCTCACAAGAAAGGTCGCATTCGTTTCGGCAGTCGGGCCACGAACGGCCACGTGCGTTTTTATCGCCGCCCCTCGATGAGGGACCATGACTGACGAACTGTTGCTCTACGGGTCGTACGGCTACACCGGTGCGTTGATCGTCGAGACCGCCACCGAGGCGGGACTTTCGCCCACGCTCGCGGGCCGGCGCGCGGAGCCGGTCGAGCGCCAGGCGACCGACCGCGGCCTCGATCACCGCGTGTTCAGCCTCGACCATCCCGCGGTGATCGAGGCTCACCTCGACGAGTTCGACGCGGTGTTGAACTGTGCGGGGCCGTTCTCGGCCACCGCGGAACCGATGGTCGAGGCGTGCCTGCGCACCGGCACCGACTACCTCGACATCACCGGCGAGATCGACGCCTTCGAAGCCCTCGCCGAGCGCGACCGCGAGGCCGAGAAGGCCGACGTGACGCTGCTTCCGGGGGTCGGTTTCGACGTGGTGCCGACCGACTGTCTCGCGGCGTATCTCGAAGGGCGACTGCCATCATCGACACACCTCCGACTGGCGATCGACGGCATGGGAACGTTCTCGCCTGGCACGCTGAAATCCATCGTGGAGGGCCTCTCGCGCTCGGGCGCGGCGCGGATCGACGGCGAGATCCGGACCGTGCCGCCGGCGTGGAAGACCCGTCGGATCGACCTCGGCGCGGGGCCGAAGCCCGCAGTGACCATCCCGTGGGGCGACGTCGCGACGGCGTACTACACCACGGGTATCCCGAACGTCGAGACCTACGCCACCGTGCCGCGACTCGCGGTCGCGATGCTGCGACGGACGGGCCCCCTCACATCGGTCTTCGGTTCCGAGTCGGTCCAGCGCGCGCTGAAAGGGGTGATCGACGCGACCGTCTCGGGGCCGACCGCGGCCGAGCGCGCGCGGAGCACCACCCGCGTCTGGGCTGAGGTCGAAAACGACGAGGGCAAGCGCCTCGCCGCCCGGCTCGAAACCCCCGACACCTACGGTCTGACGGCCCGGACCGCCGCCGAGTCCGCGCGGCGGGTGGCGGCCGGCGAGGTCGCGCCCGGCTTCCAGACGCCGGCGTCGGCGTTCGGTCCCGAGTTCGTGCTCGAATTCGACGGCGTGAAGCGCGAGGACGTCGGGGGCTCGATGGGCGGGCCGTCCGAGGCGACCGCCGACGACTGATCGGAACCGACGACAACGCTTATTCTCGGCTCGGTAGTCGAGAACGCATGGACGATCCGCTGGCGTGGGAGACCCGTGATTCCCGTCTTGCGTACTCGTGTTCGGGATTCGATGTCGTCAACGAGACGGTCGAACTTCCCGATGGGACCGAGACCGACTTCGATTACGTCGACGAACCCGCCGCGGTCGTGGTGCTCGCGCTGACGCCCGACGATCGAGTTGTGGTGATCGAGGAGTGGCGCGAGGCCGTCGGGCGGATGAACCGTGGGTTTCCGGCGGGGACCGTCGAGCCAGGCGACGACGATTTCCAAACCACTGCACAGCGCGAACTCGAAGAGGAGACGGGCTACGTGGCCGACGAACTCGACCACCTCACGACCGTCGAGCCGCTCAACGGTCTCGCGAACTCGGTGCATCACCACTTCGTCGCCCGCGGCTGTCGACCGACCGGCGACCAGCGCCTCGACGACGACGAGTCGATCCGGGTCGAGACGACAACACGTGAGAACCTACTCGACGCGCTCGCCGCCGGCGAACTCCGCGACGGTCGCACCGCGCTTTGCTTGCTCCATCACGAACGATTCGCGGACGACTGAATCGGGGACAGCGAGCGTGGGGCCAACAGGTGCGGTGGCGCACGGCTGCGCGCCGTTTGTCGGCGCGCAACTCGCGTGTGAGGGATGAGCGGAGCGAATCGGCTGGGGAGGCTCGTGGCTTGCGGTTCTCATTTGCGTCGGCATCAGCAGCGGTCCCGATTGCGCTGACGTCAATCGGATCGCTCTCGATACCGTTGGCAACCACGATTACAGACGGATCGACAGCCTTCGGTGCGGAGAACGCAATCCTTAGGCGCGCGCCATCGAAAATCGGGGAAATGAGCGGAGTCTTCGAGCTTCGAACAACCGACGCCGCGGGCAGGATCGGCAAACTCGCCGTGCCGCGCTCGGGCGTCACGGTCGAGACGCCCGCGCTGATGCCGGTCGTCAACCCCCACGTCCGGACGATCGCGCCGTCACGGCTGGAAAGCGAGTTCGGTGCGGAGATCCTGATCACGAACGGCTACATCCTGAGCCAGAGCGACGACCTTCGCGAGGCAGCCCTCTCTGTTGGCCTCCACGACCTCCTCGATTTTTCGGGTGCGATCATGACCGATTCCGGCTCCTTCCAGCTCGCGGAGTACGGCGAGATCGACGTCACGACACCCGAGATCCTCGAGTTCCAGTACGAGATCGGCGCGGACATCGGCACGCCGATCGACATCCCGACGCCGCCCGATGCAGGCCGGGACCAGGCCGAACGCGAACTTTCGACGACCCAGGACCGCCTCGAACGCGCCCGGACAGTCGAGACCGGCGAGATGCTCGTGAACGCCCCGGTCCAGGGATCGACGTATCCCGACCTCCGCGAGAACGCGGGGCGGCACGCCCGTGGGACGGGCCTCGCCGTGTTCCCGGTCGGCGCGGCGGTCCCGCTGTTGAACGCCTATCGCTACGACGACGTGATCGAGATCGTCACCGCGGCGAAGCGCGGGCTCGGCGCGGGGGCTCCAGTGCATCTGTTCGGCGCGGGCCATCCGATGATGTTCGCGCTCGCGGTCGCGGCGGGCTGTGACCTGTTCGACTCGGCGGCGTACGCGCTCTACGCCCGCGACGATCGGTACCTCACCGTGCGTGGGACCGAACAACTCGCCGATCTCGACTATCTGCCATGCGAGTGTCCGATCTGTGTTGCTCACACCCCGGGCGAACTCCGCGCGCTGAGCGACGACGAGCGCGAACGTCACCTCGCCGAGCACAACCTCCACGTGAGCTTCGCCGAACTCCGCCGGATCAAGCAGGCGATCCGTCGGGGCAACCTCCTCGAACTCGTCGAGGCGCGCGCACGGGGCCACCCGGCGATGCTCGACGGGTATCGCGCGCTGCTCGATCACGCCGACCGGCTGGAGCGCTCGGACCCCGCCTCGAAGGACGCCTTCTTTCACCTCTCGGCCGAGAGCGCCCGCCGGCCCGAGGTCCGCCGCCACCACGACCGTCTCGAACGCCTGGCTCCCGCGGGGCACGTCCTCCTCACCGAAGGTGGCGAGAACAGCCAGTACGACGAGTCGTGGCGTGTCGTGCCACCCTTTGGCCCGTTCCCGAGGCATCTCTCGGAGACGTATCCGCTCACCGCCGAGGTTCCCGAGCGCACCGACCGCGAGAGCTACGAGGCGGCGGCTTCGGGCATAACCCGTCTCGCCGAGTCGAACCCTGATATCGCGTTCACGCTCGCCCACCGGGGGTGGCCGGCGAGCGCGCTCGACCGGGTTCCCGATCGCGTTTCGGTCGTGCCGCTCGAATCGATGGACGAATACGACCGAGACGACCAGACGGGGCAATGACCGACTTTTTCGAGGTCCACGACCGCGACGGTGCGGCCAGGATCGGCGAAGTCCGCCTCGACGACCCGCTCATGACGCCCGGGCTCTGTGATGAGGTTCTCGCGGAC
>PXSV01000184.1 GCA_003022685.1 Halobacteriales archaeon SW_9_67_24
AGGTGATGATGAACGCGGACGCCAAGGTGACGACGCTCGCCGACCTCCTCGATCGCCACCGCGACGACCGGATCATCGTCTTCACCGCGCACAACGACCTCGTCTACCGGCTTTCCGAGCGCTTCCTCCTGCCGGCGATCACCCACCAGACGGGAGCGGCCGAGCGCCAGAGGATCCTGGCGAAGTTCCGCGAGGGGACCTACTCGCGGATCGTCGCGGCGAACGTGCTCGACGAGGGTGTGGACGTGCCGGCGGCGAACGTGGCGGTCGTGCTCTCGGGGAGCGGCTCGACCCGGGAGTTCACCCAGCGGCTCGGGCGAATTCTACGGCCCACCGAGGACGACCGGCGGGCGCTGCTCTACGAGGTCGTCACCGAGGGGACCGCCGAGGAGAGCGTCGCCGAGCGGCGGCGATAGTCGAACCGCGGGATTCCCACTAACCCGACGGCGCGATCGTGCCCGCATTCCGCGTCAGCAGATACAACACGAACGAGGAGAGCCAGTGCGCCCCGGCGTAGTCCTCCTCGAAGGCGCGCTCGATGCCGCACTCCGCGTGGCACGCCGCGCTCCGCTCGAACGCCTCCGTGTACGGATGATCGTCCAACGCGGCGGCGATTCCCGCCAGACACCACGCCTTCGAGACGTTCAGTCCGACGTAGTGGAGCGCGACGCCCTCGTCGGCATCGACGGTCGTCGGTTCGAGAAGCGCATCGTACGGTGGTTCGGTCACGTCGGGCAGGAACCCGTCGAGCCATTCCGCGAACGCCGCGGGTGCGAGCACACGCCGGAGCAGGTCCGCCTCGACCAGTGCCGGCGAGAGGAAGTCCCAGCCGAGCGGCTCGTACTCGACCGGATAGTTCCGATCCGCCGCGAAGAACGCCCTCGACGTTTCGAGCGTGGCACTTTCGAGGTGGTCGTTCGCCGTCACCCGCGCGTAGTCGAGGACACACTGGAGCGCGAACGCGGAGTTGCCGTGCGTTCCGACCCTGAACGGACGCTCCCGGGGCAGGAACTCCTCCTCGACGAGGTCGACGATCCGCTCTTCGAGCGGCTCCAGCGTCCGACGCCACTCGTCGGCACGGCCGTCCTCCCAGCGATGGAGCTCCGCCACGAGGCGCAGCAGCCACCCCCAGCCGTACGGTTTCTCGAACGCCGGGTTGTCAGCGAAGAACGCGACCTCCCGCTCGACGTTCTCGCTCGTCAGCCGGGCGTCGATGCTGCGCTCGATCGCCGACTCCCGGGGATGATCGTCGAACAGCCGGAGCTGTCGCACCAGACTCCAGTGGCTGTGTACCGCTGAGTGCCAGTCGAAACAGCCGTGGAACACCGGATGCTGCTCGCTCGGTCGTTCGAACCCGTCGGGCGAGTCGACCGACCCGACGTAGTGGGGGTACTCGGTTTCGAGATTTTCAAACGAGTGCTGCGAGAGTCGCTCCAATTCCGCCGTCCCGATCCAATCGATCTCCCCGGAGAGCAAGGTGCCCGTCTCGACCCGTTCGAAGACACTCATTGGTCTTCGATCGTCGGACTCGCACTTGAATCGGCCGGTGACCGCCGAGGAGCGCGTGGCCGGGCGACGTCAGTGACACCCGGACCCTTCGGCTATCCATCGGTGTATAGCATCGCCGCTCGTCGTGATCACACGTGGGGTGGGAACGAAAGGGGGCGGCCGGCTCGGCGAGCGAGAGGACGCAAGGACCACGGGAAGCGGCGCGACCGAGGACCGCAGCGAGCCACAGCCATCGAGCCAGCTGGGGTCGCTGAGGGGGCCGTCGCGACTGTCGCTGCCGTGAGCACCGCTGCGATGCCGACTCGACCGAGAACCGCAGCTACGAGCCTCCCCAGCCGACTCCTTCGCTCACGTCGCTCGCTCAGTCGCCCCTCGCGCGAGTCGCGCGCCGTCGGCGCGCCCGCGTGCCATCCCCAACCAGCCAACAGCACGACTCCCACCACGCCACCGGCGGTACACAGTTTTTGTGCCCCGAACGCCATCAACAGAGCGTGCTCACGAAGGACCTCCTCCGGGTGTCGCGCGCGGGCGGGGGCTACCACCCGCAGTTTTCGACCCGGGAAGACCGCCCGCTCGCGGCGCGGGTCATCGGGGTCTACCAGGGCCACGTCGGCGAGGCCCGCCACGAACTCGACGCCGCGCTCGAAGAACTCGAACGCGAGGCCGACGACTTCAAGCTCGTCCGCGGGTTCGCGAAGCTGCTCGACCGCGAGGCCACCTTCGAGACGCGGGCGGCGATCGACCCCGAGCGCGCCAGGCGCGCGACGTTCGCGGCCGCCGAGGCGGTTGGCGTGGTGACCGCGGCCGAGCGCGGCGAGGCGCTCGCAGCGGCCGCCGACCGGCTCGACACCACTCCCGAGACCGTCGAGGGGTCGCTGTACGCCGACCTCGACGAGCGCGAAGTTCTCGCGGCGTTCGAGTCGCCGTGGAGTCCCGAAGAACTCTGCGCACAGTACGACCTCTCGCTCGCCCAGACGGCACTGTTCGACGCGACCGAACTCCGGGTGCGGAGCGCGGACCCGAAGGCGCTCGTCTCGGCGGTGAAGCGCCTCCGATTGCTGTACGAGATCCGGAACACCGACGCGAGCCCCGGTTCGGCCGCGGGCGCGCTCTCGGATCGCGAGGTGATCGTCACCGGCCCGGACAGCCTGTTCCGGCGGACGCGGCGGTACGGCACGCGGTTCGCCCGCTTGCTCCGGACGATCACGAAGGCGGGCGAGTGGGAGCTCGCGGCGACCATCGACGACCGCGGGACCGAGCGCGAACTCCGGCTCACTGACGAGGATCTCCGGGTGCCTGGCACCGAACCCGTAGTCGAAGTCGAGTACGACAGCACCGTCGAAGCGGACTTCGCCGCGCGGTTCGACTCGCTCGATCTCGACTGGGAGCTCGTGCGCGAGCCCGAACCGCTCGCCACCGGCTCGCGAGTGATGATCCCCGACTTCGCGTTCGACTGGAAGCACGGGCCGTTCCGCGTGTTCTTCGAGATCATGGGCTTCTGGACGCCCGAGTACGTCGCGAAGAAGCTCGATCAGATCGACGGGTTGGAGAACGTCGAACTGCTCGTGGCGGTCGACGAGTCGCTCGGCGTCGGCGAGGAGCTCGAAGCCCGCGACGCCCGCGCGATCCCGTACTCGGGAACCGTTCGGCTTCGGGACGTCCGCGATGCGCTCCGGCGGTACGAGGACCGATTGAACGACGAGCAGGCGGCAGCGCTGCCCGACGAACTCGTTCCCGATCCGGACGTGATCGGGCTCTCGACGCTCGCGGCCGATCGCGGGGTGAGTGAGACCGCGATCGAGGGCCGGGAGTTCCCCGAGCACGAGCGCGTCGGCCGGACCCTCGTCCGTCCCGCGGTGCTCGGTTCGCTCGCCAACGAAATCGAACCGGGGATCGACCTCTCCGCGGTCGAAGAACGGCTCGAAATGCACGGCATCGACGATACGAGCGCGGTGCTGTCGGAGCTCGGCTATCGCGTCGAGTGGGAGGGGCTGAGTGGCGGTGTCGTTCGGGAGAAGTGAAGCGTCGGCAGGACGGGGTTCGTCCCCACGGGATCACCCGAGCGCGACGTCGAGCGAGAGCATCACGACAAGGCCAAGCACGGTGCCGAGCGTTGCCACCCGCTCGTGGCCCCGGACGTGGGTCTGGGGGATGATTTCGTCGATGATGACGTAGAGCATCCCGCCGGCGGCGAATCCCATCGCGTACGGCAAGAGAGGTGTGACGAATGAGACCGCAACCGCGCCGAGCACCGCGAGCGGCACCTCGACCAGACCGGCGCGAATGCCCGTGATGCCGGCGTAAAACAGCGAGCCGAGGCCGGCGTTCTTCGCGGCGACCGCGACCGCGAGCCCCTCGGGGATGTTCTGGATCCCGATGGCGAGCATCAGCGCGATGGCGTTGCCGAGGTTGTCGGAGCCGAATCCGACCCCGACCGCGAGCGCCTCGGGCATGTTGTGGAGCGTGATGGCGACGATGAAGACGATCACCGGGGCGACCCGGCCGCTGGCGGCCGCCTGGTGTGCTGCTGCTGCGTCCGCTTCCATGCCTCCATCCGTCGAAACCTCCTCGCTGCGCCGCCCGGTGACGAGCCGCTGGACGTGCGGCACCCACTTCTCGCCACGATCTAGCACGATCGTCCCCAGCAGGATCCCGACGACGACCGGGAACAGGCTCCCGCCAGCGTAGTCCTCGATGCCCGGAATGATGAGGCTCGTGAAACTCGCCGCGAGCATCACGCCGCCCGCGAACGCGAGCGCCCCGTCGAGCGCACGGTCGCTCGGATCCCGCCAGACGAGCACCGAAAGCGCGCCGAGCGCGTTGAGCCCGGCGATCACGAGACCGCCGACGAGCCCCTGCATCACCGGGCTCGATCCGGCGAGGCGAACGAACGCCTCCTCTAACATGGGTGATTCGTGCTCGATCGGAGATTGACGTCTTCGGCGATCGGTCCCTTCGACACGATGTCGATCGAGTCGTCCGTGATGGGTGCCATCTAAGTGACGTATTAGCCCGGTACAATATAGGGGTTGCGCCTTCAAAGCAGTGGCTGACCAGCGGGTCGAGCGAGGAGAGCAGCCCGCGTCGGCGATGGCCGGCACGCCCAAGCAAGCGTGTCGGCAGTCCTATCACCGTCGTCGCCGGAACGGCGGTATGAACCCGTGGCTCCTGCTCGTCGTCGCTGGCGTGTTCGAAATCGGCTGGGCCATCGGCCTCGAGTACTCTGAGGGCTTCACCGAACTCCTGCCGAGCATCGCGACCGTCGTCGTACTCGTCGCCAGCATGCTGTTGCTGGCGCGGGCGGTCGAGTCGCTCCCGATCGGGACGGCCTACGCGGTCTGGACCGGCATCGGGGCGGTCGGGGCGGCGACCCTCGGCGTCGTGCTGTTCGACGAGCCGATCAGCGTCGCTCGCGTGGGGTTCATCTCACTCATCATTCTGGGCGTCGTCGGGCTGAATTTCACCGCCCACTGACCAGCCACGGCGCACTCACGGCTCGTCCACGTCCACTCCTTCGAGTTCCCGACGACGCCCCTTCGGGATCTGCGAGCGGAGTTCGCCGTGGAGGTAGAGCCCGACGCCGAGTGGTTCGCGCTCGCCCGCGAGGTCGTGGGCCACGATCAGATACCCCCAGTCACCGTCCCACTCGATCGCCTGGTCCTCGCCCGCGACGAATCGTCGAGCCGCCTCCCGCGAGAGGGTGAGGACGTTCCGGGTTGCGTGGCGGCCGAAGCGCTGAACCGCGTCGGTGGTGGGTTTCCAGTGTTCCTGGCGCGTTCGGAGGAAGGTGATCCCGAGGCTCTCGATCGCGATCGGCGAGTCGATCGCCCCGCGGAACGCCCAGAGCTTTCGCGACCCCTTCTCCCAGAACGAGTAGTCGGCGAAGACGGAGGGATCGATGCCGTAGCGCTCGTCCCAGAAGTCGAGCACCGCCTCGCGGGTCGCTCGGCCCGCGACCTCGCGCTCGGCAGGGGTGGCGGGCAGGCGGTCGAACCGCGACCCGTGGTTTTCGGCGAGTCCGTCGCTCGGTTCGCTCATCCGCCGACCTCCAACTTCGCACAGAAGAAGCCGCCCGTGTCGTTCAGGTGGGGATAGATCCGCTTGGCTCGCCGCACGCTCGGATCGAAGCGCTCGCCCTCCCACTCGAACAGTCCTCGCGGTCGAGAGCGCGGTCAAGTACCGCCTCGTTCTCCTCGGGGGCGAACGTACACGTCGAGTAGACCACCGTGCCGCCGGGGCGGGTGGTCTGGATCGCTCGCCGGAGGATCGCTTCCTGGGTACTCGCGATCTCGTCGAGATAGCCGAGCGACCACTGCTCGGGCGCGTCCGGGTTCTTTCGAATCGTGCCCTCGCACGAACACGGCACGTCACACAGCGCGCGGTCGAACTCATCGAAGTCGAAGGGGTTGAGCGAGTAGTTCCGGGCGTCGCGATTCGTCACTGCCATCGAGGTCACTCCGAGGCGTTCGGCGTTGAACCGCAGCGCCGAGAGTCGGCCGAGATTGCGGTCCTTCCCGCCGGGGGCGGCGCAGGCGGCCCAGACGCGCTCGCCAGGCTCGGGATCACAGACCGTCGCCGGTAGCGCCGACACCTCCTCCTGGCCGTGGAGCCAGCCGTGAAACGCGCCCCACGTCCGGCCCGGATGGTCGGTGTCGAGTTCGAGGAGACCCGGATGCCACCCGCAGGGTTCGTGCTCGATTCCCTCGGCGTCGAGCGCGGTGCGGGCGCGCCCGGGTGTTGCCTTGATCCCGTTGACACGGACGACGGAGGGCAGGGGCCGCTCACAGGCCGCTTCGAAGGCCGCAAAGTCGTCGATCAATGGTTCGTACCGCGAGAGGACGTCCATTGGGTGGGGATCGTCGTCGGACCGTTTGTCGATTTCGGAGTGACCGTCGGTCGGCTATCGGACCCAGGCATCACCCGGACGCCAAGAACCGAGACGACTGCTGGAGATCAGAGGGGCCGTCGATCGGTAGGATAGTCGGGAATTAAGTCGATCGAGTGAGAGGCGAACACATGGCACGTATCGACGTCGTCACCGAAGACGTGTCCCTCGACGCGCCGACGCTCGTCGAGGGGCTCCCCGGTGTGGGTCTCGTTGGGAAGATCGTGGTCGACCATCTCGTCGACGCCCTCGGGATGGAATACTACGCCGCGGTCCAGTGTGAGGGCGTCCCCGAGGCGGCGGTCTACCGTGGCGAGCGCTCCGCCCTCCGGCCACCCGTTCGGCTCCACGCCGATCCCGAGCGCGATCTCCTAGTGCTCCAGAGCGACGTCCCGGTGTCGCCCTCCGACGCGACAGGGTTCGCCGCCTGCATCACCTCGTGGCTCGACGACAACGACGTCACGCCGCTGTACCTCAGCGGCCTCCCCGACCAGTCAGAGAACGTCCCCGAGGTCTACGGCGTCTCGACCGGCGAGGGCGACGCCCTGCTCGACGAAGCCGGGATCGTTCCACCCGCCGAGGGCGGGCTCGTCAGCGGGCCGACCGGCGCGCTGCTGTATCACGCCGGCCGGGCGGACCTCGACAGCGTGGGGCTGATCGCCGAGACCAACCCCAAGTTCCCCGATCCCGAGGCCGCCCGTGCGGTGCTCGACGCTGGCGTCGAACCCATCACCGGTATCGATGTCGACACCGACGCGCTCGTCGAGCAGGCCGAGGAGATCCAGGACGCCCGCGAGCAGCTCGCCCAGCGGATGCAGCAGGCCGACGACGAGAGCTCTCAGGCCGAGCCGCTAGGGATGTTCCAATGAACGTTTTTACTGCGGGGGTTCGCTCGCCTTCGGCTCGCTCAACCCCTTGCAAAAACGTTCATCAAAAACTCCCGCTCGTTCGCTTCGCTCACTCGCGGTGGGTGCGCTAACGCCCTCCGCAACTGCAACCGCACAGCACCGCCCGAGCCCTCGGACGCTCCCTGCGGTCGCGTCCTCGCCCTCGATCCGCCAGGACCACTGCCGCAACCGGGCCGCCACCGCAACCACACTACAGTCATAGCCGCCGCACCGCGGCCGCAGCCACATCGCGACCGGTTCGTTGCCGGCGTTCATAGGGATCGTTGTGACTGTGTACCGGCAGTCGCCGACCCCGGGTCGGCGGCATACCGACATGACTCACAACAGTCCCTATCAGCGGGAGTTCTGTGTGTGCTCGTCTAGTTCATCCACGCCCTCGAATGTCTCGCCGCAAACACCACACTCCTGATGAGCGATCGCCACGTGCTGGCCGAGCCCGCTCGGCGAATCGAAGCTGAAATCACACGTCTTGCAGGCGTAGTTCTTCGTCGTCGGCATGAAACGATCGAACTCACCGGACGGGATTCGACGTGGTGCTTGCCCTCGATCGATGTCGAAGTGCTTTGCAACATCACCCGCCCGGGCGGGATTCGACGTGGTGCTTGCCCTTTCCGGCTGGGGACGCCCTGTCTCCGGGATCACCGATCGATCCGCTCGCCGTCGGGTCGTTTCGCGCCTTCGGAGTCGTGAATTGCCACCTCGCCAGGCCCGAGGTCGGCAGAGGCGTAGTTCTCACGCACCCCGATGGCCTCTTCAAGCTCGCGCACCGCGCGGCGCTTGAGCGCAGCGGCCAACTCCTCGGCGTCCTCACGGTCGATGTCGCGACCGAGGCCCTCGCACTCGTGGGCGCGGACCTCGCCTTCCTGATCGACCGCTTCGCCCGTCGGCTGGCTCGATCCCTCGACGGCGACGCTGAACGGATAGGTCCGACAGATAAGGGGCCGATCGCCGTGGACGGTACACGCCCCCGTTCCGTCGTCGTCCTCGGCGTAGAACGTGCAGTCGTTACAGCCGTCGGTCTGAAGCGCCCACTCGAAGGTCTCGCCCTCCGGGCCGTCGGGGCCGTTGGTCAGGCCGTAGGGCATCGGCCTGGCGACGTCCCGGTGATCGTACTCGCCCCCGTTCCGAAGTTCCCTGATCTCGTCGGGGAACACTGTCGCAGTGTGCTCCTCGTCCTCGCCGCCCCCCGTCTCGGCAGCCTTACAGCACGCCCCACACCGCGTGCACTCGAACCCGATCGACTTGATCGCGTCGGCGAGCACTCCTACATCGAGTTCGCGCGCCCGGTCGAGCTCCGATTCGAGGCTCACAATCCCGCTTCGCCCCCACCCCGCGAAGACGCCTCTCGGACGCTCGCGCGCGCGCCGTCCCACGCCACCCGCCCCTCAACCGCGAGCTTTTCAAGGTGGGCCTCGACCGTGGCCTCGGCAAGACCGCGCATCCCTGAGACGTCCTTTTCGTAGGCGACATCAGTGATCTCCGCGACCGTCTCCGCGCCCTCGGTCACCGCCTGCAACACTGTCGCCTCCCGATCGAGGCGGTGGGCGATCAGTCGCTCCAGAACTGCTCGCGGCTCGTCGATGGCCGGCCCGTGGCCCGGATACAGCCGTTCGGGATCGCGGGCGTAGAGTCGCCGGAGCGCGGTGAGATACCCGCGCATGTCGCCTTCACCGGCAGCCACGACCACGCTCCCCGACGCGATTGCGAGATCGCCGACGAGAACTCCGTCGTCGAACCCGAGTGCGACGTGGTCGGGCGCGTGGCCTGGCGTCGACGCCACGGTGAGCGACCCCGCGTCGGTCTCGATCGTAGTTCCGTCACGAAACGTATCGTCGGGAGCGACCCCGGTCACGCGCTCGAAGCGGCCCTCGTAGCCAGCTTTCGAAAGGACGGTGGCCCCGCGATCGGTGTAGGCCGCGACGCCGCCGACGTGGTCGGGATGGACGTGGGTGACGAGGACCGTGTCCACTCGGCGACCATCGAGCGCGGCGTCGAGGGCTGCAGTTTCGGCTGCGGGATCGACCAGCACGGCGCGCTCGCTGCCGAGCACGTAGGCGTTCGTCGTGCCGCCAGGCGCGGCAGTATCGACCGGCACCGGGACCCGCTCGGGCTTCATGCCGGTGGGCGGGAGCGACGACGCAAAAACCGCGCGCTACGTGTTGAGGAAGTAGACCTGTTTACGCGCGTCGTGGAAGCTGTACCGCGAGCCGACGAGTTCGACGTCTTCCAGCCTGTTGAGTGCGTATCGCACAGTCCTGTCGGGGAGCAGCGACTTGTCGGCGAGCTGGCCCTGCGAGAGCGGCGAGTCCGACTCCAGCACCTTGGCGACGAGCTTCGCGCTCGGGGGGAGCTCGCGCAAACGATCACGGTACTCGGTCTTCGACAGCGCGCCATCGGGTTGTGCGTGGTCTGTCGTGGCACTCATGCCGTCCCCTCCAGCGGGAGTACTGGTAAATCTTCCCCATATATACGCATGTATAATACGGCCACATGAGTTTATCCATATGCCCTTATACGTCGTGGACGCAACCGCTTTGACGGGCGGCGGCGAACCCGGCGTATGGCGTCGATCCCGGAGTCGTTCCACGACCTGTTCGAGCGCGAGACGTACGCCCACTTCGCCACCGTGATGCCCGACGGCACGCCCCAGGTCACGCCGGTCTGGGTCGATTACGACGTGGAGGCGGACCGGGTGCTCGTCAACACCGCGCGGGGTCGACGGAAGGAGCAGAACGCCAGCAGGGACCCGAAGGTCGGTCTCTCGATGGTCGATCCCGACGATCCCTATCGGTTCGTCTCGGTACGTGGGGAAGTCGACGAACTCACCGAGGAGGGGGCGGTCGAGCACATCAACGAGCTCGCACGGCGGTACATGGACGCCGAGGAGTATCCCGGACTCGACGAGGAGGAGGGCGCGCGCGTCCAGATCAGGATCCGACCCGACGACGTCGCGGCCGGCGGGGCCGACTGATAGGGTCGGTTGGAAGCGGTTACCGGTGCGACCGCACGCCGTCGTGCGGTCGATCCCGGACGGACTTCCAACCGACCCTATGAGGGCCCGATCGCGGAAGCAAGCGGGGAAGGGAAAGATGTGAGGACTGTCGACCCGTTGAGTGCATCCAGTACGGTTTTATCCCCGGGCGAGCGAAAAACTGACAGCGTGAAGGGACAGGAGTGGTACCAGGCCGACGACATCGCCGCGGACTACGAGTCGAAACGGTTCTCCGACGGCGGCCGGCTGATCGACGAGCGCGAGAAACGAGCCGTGCTCTCGGCGGTCGGGCCGGTCAAGGGCAAGCGGATGCTCGAGATCGCCTGCGGCACAGGTAGATTCACCACGATGCTCGCCGAGCGCGGCGCGGACATCGTGGGCCTCGACATCTCGCCCGCAATGCTCCAGGAGGGCCGAGAGAAGGCCCGCGCGGCGGGCGTCGACGATCGCCTCGAGTTCATGCGCGGCGACGCCGCCAGACTCCCCTTCCCCGACGATCACTTCGAAACCGTGATCGCGATGCGGTTTTTCCACCTCGCCGACACCCCGGCCTCCTTCCTCGCGGAGATGCAGCGGGTCGCGCGCGACCAGGTTGTCTTCGACACGTTCCGACGGTTCAGCACCCGGAGCATCTACAACTGGCTGCTCCCGATGGGCTCGCGACTCTACGCTCGGGTGGAGGTCGAACAGCTGCTCGACGGCGCTAGCCTCGAACTCGCCGGCGAGGAACACGACTTCTTCTTCCCGTACGGGCTCTATCGCGACCTTCCGGGCCGTCTCGCGAGTCCCCTCCGTGAGGTCGACACGGCGATCATGGACTCACCGGCCAGCGACTACGTGGCGTCGGTCTCGTACTGGGATACTCGTCTGAAGGGGTAGTATCCCACCGTCGTGGATCCGTGTAGACCGCGACGATGGCCGACAGCAACGGCCCACGACAGTACGGCGACGAACGCGACCGGCTCCAGGATTCCCCGATCACCGAGGCGGATCGACGTGCTGTCCGAGGGACGATCACCCACATGGACGGCGTCGATGACCTCGCTACCAGCATGATCAACTCTCGCCGGCTCCGCGCGGACCACCACGTTCGGCACGAGGTCAACTCATCGGCGACACACCGTGCTGCCCGTGACACAATACCACATAGCACAACAGGTATGATGCGGGGACTCCGATCCTCGAGCATGTCTCGTGGGCCGGTCGCAGAAGTGATCTGCCGCGACGTGCTGTTCGCCCACTGGCCGATCGCCGTCGATGGACTCCGGCCGGCAGTTCCCTCGGAACTCACGATCGAGACGTTCGACGGAACCGCGTGGATCGGTATCGTCGTCGTCGATATCGCGGAAGCACGTGTCCAGCGAGTTCCGTATCGACCGTCGCTATCGTCGATCAACCTCCGGACCTACGTCGCGTTCGACGGCGAACCGGGCGTCTACTTCATCAGCCTGGAGATGGACGGCCAACTCGGCACGTGGGTCGCTCGCAACGGGTTCGGACTGCCGTACCACCATGCTACCATCGAATCCAGCCGACACGACGGCGTGGTCCAAGTCAGTAGCCGGCGCGACCGGCGATCGAGGTCGGGATCGTCTGCACGCTTTGAGGCAACGTATCGACCGGATATCGATGCGGATCCGAGCGAGGCCGACCCCGACTCGGTCGAAGCGTTCCTGATCGAGCGCACCGACTACTTCGTTGCAGCCGGGCCGGACCTCCAGCGGACTGCGACGCTACTGAGGACGATCGATAGCGAGCCTTCCACACCCGACTCGTCGTCGGAGCCATCGATGTTCGTCGGAGCGGCCCGCCACGATCCGTGGCCGTTGCTGCCGGTCGAGGCGACAATCGACCGGAACACGCTGTCCGAGGCGGCAGGTCTCCCGACCCCGGACACAGCCCCGATCTATCACTACAGCCGCCAGCAGCACATGACTGCCGAGAGAATTCAGCACGTGTCCTCGCCTTCGAGCGGTAGCCCGTAGTTTCGTTTCACCCGATTCGATCGAAGCCGAAGCTCTCGAAGAGTCCGCTTTCCCGGATCGGTTCGAGCAGGTGATCAGGGGTCGTGAAGCATCCTCCTTGTGCGATTCACAGCGATGGTCACGAGTGCCACCGCGAAACAGAGGGTGTGACGTGTCCGGAGCACGGCAGGCACGGTCGGCCGCGGCGCTTCGAACCTGTCGACTTCGGCGGCGGCGAGCCCTCCAGGACGAGGGGACGAAAGTGGCGTACAGAGCGCGTGGGCTCGAACTCGGGAACTGGCTACCGACGAAGCCCCGGCTGCACTCGTCACTCGATGTCCATTCCGGCGACGACCTCGAACGTCTCGCTCCCGTCGAAGCGTGTCGGATCGAACCGCCGGATACCGTCGTCGCCGAGTATTTCATCCGCGATACGCTCACCGAGCAGAGCATTGCTGGTGAAGCTGCACCTGTCTGTCG
>PXSV01000185.1 GCA_003022685.1 Halobacteriales archaeon SW_9_67_24
CTCCCGAAACGATGACATCCACCACTTGGTGGGCGACTGACATACCCGGTCTCGGGCCGGCACGAACCTAAGCGGTTCGACCGACGACGTGTCGGGGTTCGGAGCGACGAGCACGGATATGAGCGTTTAAGCCCGGCGACACGCGAACAAGGGGTATGACTCCGATCGACACGCACGCTCCCCGGTGGTCGCCGTGAGCGAACCCGCCGACGGCGCGGTCTCGGCCTACACGGTGCGGCTCGAACTCGTCGACGAACCCGGCGAACTCCTCCGTGCGCTCGAACCGGTCGCCGACAACGGCGGGAACCTCCTCTCGATCTTCCACGAGCGCGGCTCGCTCACCCCGCGGGGCCACATCCCGGTCGAGGTCGATCTCGAAGCCACCCCCGAACGTTTCGAGACCATCGTGACCGCGCTCCGCGAGGCCGGCGTGAACGTCATTCAGGCCGGCGCGGAACGCTACGGCGAGGAACTCTCGGTGGTGCTCGTCGGCGATCTCGTCGAGACCGACCTCTCCGATACCCTCTCGCGGCTCGAATGTGCGAGCGCCTCGGTGGCGGACGTCGCACTCTCGGCCCCGGAGGGCACCGACGAACCCGCGAGCGCCCGGCTCCGCCTCGCGACCCAGGCCGGCGAGCGCGACCAGGCGCTCGATACCGTTCGCGCGGTCGCCGACGAGAAGGACCTCCTCCTCGTCGAACCGCTCGTGGGGGCCGATCGATGAGGCTCGGAGTCGTGGGCTGCGGTGCGGTCGGAAGTGCGGTCGCCGAGCTCGCGGGCGAGTACGGCCACCGAGTGACGGCGCTCGCCGATTCCGCGAGTGCGACGATCGATCCCGAGGGGATCGATGTCGGGACCGCGCTCGATCGGAAGGCCGAGGGCCGGGGCGTCGGCACCGATGGAATCGATCGCGCGCTCGACGCCGAGTACGATGTCCTGATCGAGGCCACGCCGACGACGCTCGGCGACGCCGAACCGGGCTTCTCCCACGCCCGCCGCGCGCTTGAACGCGAGTGCCACGTGGTGCTCGCGAACAAGGGCCCGGTCGCCGAGCGATACGCCGACCTCCGCGCGGCCGAACGCGAGAGCACTGGAACCGTGCTGTTCGAGGCCGCCGTCGGCGGCGCGATCCCGGTGCTCTCGACGATCGCGGACCTCGGCCCGGCGAACGTGACCGCCGTCCGGGGCGTGCTGAACGGGACCGCGAACTTCATCCTCTCGCGGATGAGTGCCGAGGAACTCGACTACGAGCACGTGCTTGCCGAGGCTCAGGACCTCGGTGTCGCCGAAACCGACCCCACCTTCGACGTCGAAGGCACCGACGCCGCGCTCAAGTGTGCCATCCTCGCGAACGTCCTCGGGAACGGCGAAACGACACTCGCCGAGGCCGACGTCACCGGGATCACCGATCTCACCCCGAGCGCGCTCGATCTCGCCACCGGCGACGGCCGCACCGTTCGCCTCGTCGGCGAGGTCGTCGACGGCCACTGGCACTCAGAACATCGTCCAGCTCGAAACCCGCCACGCCGGTCAGCTCAATCTGAGCGGGCGCGGCGCGGGCGGGCGAGCGACTGCGACGGCGGTGCTCGGGGACGTCGGCCGGCTCCCGTAACCGAGCCCGGTATTCGATCGTGTGCAGGCGTCCCAAACCGCCCGAGGCTGGCGTTCTCGGCCACTGCATCGTAATCGTTTTAACTGGAACTACCGAACGATCCCGGCACAGCGCTACCCGCGCGTGAGACACCAATGGCAGACAAACCGCACCAGAACTTGGCCATCATCGGCCACGTCGACCACGGCAAGAGCACGCTCGTCGGACGCCTCCTCTACGAGACGGGCAACGTCCCCGAGCACGTCATCGAGCAGCAGCGAGAGGAAGCCGAGGAGAAGGGCAAGGGCGGCTTCGAGTTCGCCTACGTGATGGACAACCTCGCGGAGGAGCGAGAACGCGGCGTCACTATCGACATCGCCCACCAGGAGTTCGACACCGACGAGTACTACTTCACCATCGTCGACACGCCCGGCCACCGCGACTTCGTGAAGAACATGATCACGGGTGCATCCCAAGCGGATCACGCCGTATTAGTGGTCGCGGCGGACGACGGCGTCCAGCCCCAGACACAGGAACACGTCTTCCTCGCCCGTACCCTCGGGATTCAGGACCTGATCGTCGGGGTTAACAAGATGGACCTCGTCGACTACGACCAGAACGACTACGACCAGACCGTCGCGGAGGTCAAGGACCTCCTCGGCCAGGTCAACTTCGACACCGAGGACGCGAGCTTCATCCCGATCTCGGCGTTCGAGGGCGACAACATCGCCGAGGCCTCCGAAAACACCGACTGGTACGACGACGACACCGTTCTCGAAGCGCTCAACGACCTGCCGGAGCCCCAGCCGCCGACCGACGCGCCGCTCCGGCTCCCGATTCAGGACGTCTACACCATCTCGGGCATCGGCACAGTACCAGTGGGACGGGTCGAAACGGGAATCCTCGAGACCGGGAACAACGTCTCCTTCCAGCCCAGCGACGTGGGCGGCGAGGTCAAAACCGTCGAGATGCACCACGAGGAGGTCCCGAAGGCCGAGCCGGGCGACAACGTCGGGTTCAACGTCCGTGGGATCGGCAAGGACGACATCCGCCGGGGCGACGTCTGTGGCCCCGCCGAGGACCCCCCATCGGTCGCCGAGACCTTCCAGGCCCAGGTCGTCGTGATGCAGCACCCCTCCGTCATCACCGCGGGCTACACACCGGTCTTCCACGCTCACACCGCACAGGTCGCCTGTACGATCGAGTCGATCGACTCGAAGATCGACCCCGCGAGCGGGGACGTCGACGAGGAGAACCCCGACTTCATCCAGTCGGGTGACGCCGCCGTCGTGACCGTGCGCCCGCAGAAACCGCTGAGCATCGAGCCGTCGAGCGAGATCCCCGAACTCGGGAGCTTCGCCATCCGCGACATGGGTCAGACCATCGCCGCCGGCAAGGTCCTCTCGGTTGACGAGTCATAATGCAGCAGGCGCGCGTCCGCCTCGCCGGCACCAGCCCGACGGACTTGGACGACATCTGCGACGACGTCCGCGAGATCGCCACCAAAACGGGGGTCAATCTCAGCGGGCCGATCCCGCTGCCGACGAAGGAACTCGAAGTGCCGATCCGGAAGTCCCCCGACGGTGAGGGGACCGCCACGTGGGAGCACTGGGAGATGCGGGTTCACAAACGGCTGATCGATCTCGACGCCGACGAGCGCGCCCTCCGCCAGCTCATGCGGATCCAGGTGCCCAACGACGTCTCGATCGAGATCGTTCTCGAAGACTGAACGCGACGGTTCGGCGGCCGTCGTTGGGGCGCTGCACTCGCTCACGCGCTCGGCCCACGCCACCCGTGGGGTTTTCTATCACGAGCTATAATCAGTGGTATGGGTCGCCTCGCGGGAAGTCCGACGGTTCAGACGCTCGCGATCATGGCCGTCGTGTTCGTCGTCAACGAAGCCACCAAGCTGCTCGGTTTGCTCGGCCTGTCGCAGTTCCTGTTCGTTCTCGGTCCGACCTTTCCGCTTCGGCCGTGGTCGCTGATGACCAGTGTGTACGCCCACGCCGGCCCCGCGCACCTCGTGAGCAACGCGATCATGCTCGTGCTGGTCGGGCTGATCGTCGAGCGTTCGACCACGTGGTTCCGGTATCACGTCTTCTTCGTCACGACGGGCGTGCTCGCGGGACTCGCTCAGGTGCTGCTCCTGCCGGGGAGTCGGGTACTCGGCGCGAGCGGCGCGATCTTCGCCCTACTGGGGTACGTCGTCACCGGCAACCCGGTCTCGGGGTCGGTGCTTGACGTTCTTCGGCTGAGCCGACGGGTCCAGATCGCGCTGTTCGCAGTGCTCGCGGTCGTGGTCACCGTGCTAACTGGCGCGCCTGGCGTCGCCCTCGTGGCACATTTCACCGGCTTCCTGCTCGGACTGCTCGCCGGACGGATGGGGCTGCTGGCGGTTGGCGAACCCCGGGACAGAACGCAAGTTACAAGCGGACCGCCCGGATAGAAGCGGGCGCGGGCTCGTAGATCAGCGGTAGATCGCTTCCTTCGCAAGGAAGAGGCCCTGGGTTCGAATCCCAGCGAGTCCATTCCACTTTTGCTTCGCTCAGTCGCTCCCTACGGTCGCTCCTTCGCTTGCAAAAACGTGGGGAAAAGCGCGTCGGGCTTCCCGTTGGTCAGCCCTCGCGCCCGCTCGCTCGGCTTCCGGCCTCACTCGCGGTCCGATCACTGACACCACCGCAACCGCACAGCACCGCCCAACTCCTCAGAGCAATCGTTATTACTGGTCCGGAACGATACTGCGCCATCAATGACCCAAACGGCCACGGTCGCCGTCGACCCGCACGTCCACTCCGAGGGCTCGTACGACGGCCGGGAGCCGGTCGAACTCCTCCTCGAACACGTGGCCGAGATCGACCTCGACGGGATCGTGGTCACCGATCACGACGCGATCGAGGAATCGCTCCGGGCGGCCGAGCTCGCCCCCGAGTACGGCCTGCTCGGCATCGCCGGCGTCGAGGTCTCGACCGCCCACGGCCACCTGCTCGCCATCGGCGTCGAGACCAGGCCCGAGCGCGGCCGACCGCTCGCCGAGACCGTCGAGCGGGTGCCCGACCTCGGTGGCGTCGCGGTCGTTCCCCACCCCTTCCAGCGGAGTCGCCACGGCGTCAAGAAGCGCCATCTCACCGACTACGACGCGATCGAGGGCTACAACTCGATGCTGTTCACGGGCTATCGAAACCGCCGAGCGCGGGCCTTCGCCGCTGCGCACGAGTATCCGACGGTCGGCGCGAGCGACGCGCATATCCTGCCGAACGTCGGTCGGGCGTACACCGAGATCCGGATCGATCTCGAACCCGCGTCGCTCGCACCCGAGGCAATCGACGGGCGGGCGGTCGTCGAGGCGATGCGTGCGGGCGCGACCGATATCAGGGGCAAGCGAACGCCGATCCACCGCAGCGCACGCCAATACGCAAGGGGTGCGCTTCGCAAGGGGACCTATCTCGTGACCTCGCGAATGCCGCTCGTGCCGACCCTGCCGGCGTCGATGGCCGACTGACCCCGGCGCGACGAGTCGCACTTCCGGCGTGTGAGTTCCACCCCGTCACGGCCTCGTCGCTTGCGTTGGCCGGGTGAACGGTGAAGAAGCTCTGTCTCGACGCGGAAGACATGGGTGCAATCAACGACCTCGCCGAAAGCATCAACGACGCACGCCGGTCGATCTGGGGCGACGCGAGCACCGTCGGGAAGATACTGATCCTCGTGGTGTTGATCGCCTCGGGAATCGGTATCCCGATCATCATCATCGCGCTGATCGCCCAGGCGATCGCCGAGTAGTCGTCACCCGTTCGGGCAACGGTTTTTATCCGATGGCGCACGTAGCACGAGCATGACCGAAATCGTGGAGACACCGGGAGTGCTGGGCGGCAAACCCAGAATCGAGGGCCGACGCATTGGCGTCCATCAGATCGTCTCGCTCGTCGTCGACGGCGACCTCACGCCCGAGGAGATGGCCGTCCGGTACGACCTCGAACTCGCGGACATCCATCGAGCGATCGCCTACTACTACGACAACCCCAAGGAGATCAGGGCAGTCCGGAAGCGCCGCCGTGAGAAAATCGAAAACGCGGATCCGACCCGACCCGAGGACCTCGGTATCGAACCACGGGACACCGCCGATCCGAAACCGAAATCGGACGACTGACAGTGCGGATCATCGTCGACGAGAACGTTTCGGATGCGATCGTCAACGCGATCCGCGCGGCGGGCCACGAACTCGCACTCGTTCGGAATACGTACGGAAATGGAACCGACGACACCGAAATCGAGAGCAGAGCCAGCGAAGACGGTCGGGCAGTGCTGACCCACGACGACGATTTCCTCGGGCTGGACCCACCACACGCACCAATCTTTTTCATGCCGGACGACTCCCCACCGGTGGCACGCGTCGTCGGTGCGGTCAACTGGCTGGAGGAAAACGGCGTCGACCTGACCGACGGAGAGTTCTTCGTGCCCGATGGCTGGGCGTGACAAAGTCCAGACAGTTTTACTGCCGCGGAGCATCAGTGGGTCCAATGGCCGAAATCGTCGAGACGCCGGAGGTGCTGGGTGGGAAACCCAGAACCGAGGGGCGGCGAATCAGCGTGCTCCACGTCGTGGACCAAATTCAGGGCGGCCGCACGCCCGAGGAAGTCACCACCCAGTTCGATCTCACGCTCGGCGAGGTCCACACCGCGCTTGCGTACTACTACGAACATCCCGAGGAGATGCACGAACTCCGCGAGGAGGTCGCCGAGCGCGTGCGCGAACATCGGGAAGAGGCAATCACCGGCCCCGAGGACTTGCCGGATGACTTGCGGTCCGACGAGGAGCCATCCCAACGGCCATGACGCTGCGATTGCTGTGTGACGAGAACATCGACCGAGCACTCTAGTTAGGTCATGTAGTCGCTCAAATTCTGGTCGCCTTCCGAATTTTTCACGAACGCTTGCGTTCCCCCTTCTTCTAACCCTTCCATGTGTTCGACCAGCACCTCGACTTCTGCACCACTCGCAACCCGCTTTTGCATCATCGTCTCCTGTAGCTCCTGCAATCTCTCTGTATCAATATCTACGTCGAGTGCGCCGAGTACGGCCATATCAAGCCGTGTCTGAGCGTCGTCCTCTCCGTTGATGAGTGCCTGATTGGCATCTGCTATTTCATCAGCGACCTCTTCAGTAAGCGAACGAACGTCAAGCACCGGAAGACTCGATAGTTCGTACGTCATGAGTTGCAGGGCACCCCCCCCTCTGCCCGGCCCCAGCACTCCAGTAGAGCCTTGTGTACCGTGGAATTGAGAACGCCCATCATCACCGTTTCGTCCACGTCGTCATCGAGGTTTATGCAGTCGATCGCGTTGCTGGACATGAGCCGGTCACGGTTCCAGATGGCGAACACGCGCTCGTTGAAAAACTTCGGGTGCAGAATCTCGGGTCCATCCAACTGCCCGAGGTTGAACCTCGCATCGCTCATCTGGTTCGAGTCGCATGTAGTCGTTTTCACGTGCCCATTCATCGAAATCCTGAGTGAACTGCTCGTTGCTCCCGTGTTTTTCCCCCTGCCAACGCTTTGTAGGTTGGCCACACGGAGGAATGAAAACTTCTGAGCATTCCAACGATCCGTTCTCGCTCGTTCTGATCCGGCAGTTCCTCGTTTTCGTAGACGTGTTCGACGACGCTGAGAAACTGCGGAATGACTTCTTCGAGCGTGTTCTCTCGCAAGTTGAAGTAGTAAAAGTCGATTTCCTCGATACTGTATTCTCCTTGGTAATGATACAAGAACAAGTCGTTAGAGTTGCACGTTGCGAAGAATTCTGCACCGAGATCGGAGGTGTAATCGCGAGCCTGCTTGATTACCTCGTGGTCACGCGGGTAGATGTCGTCGCGTTTGACCTCGATGACTACTGAACCATTGAGGTGGCTTGGAAGATAGATGTCTGCAAATCCATTCGTGGTGGTCTTCTCGGACACAGGCTCCTCGAAAATGGTGTCGCTTTCCTCGATATGGTCGTGAAGTCGGGTGTAGAAGATTCCGTGGAATTTTGCTTCTTTTGCTTCGGCCATGGACTAACTCGGTTGATGCAGAGAATCGACATAAGACTACGGGTCGTGGTCACTCCTCTTCGACGACCTCGATCCCACGGTTGTTCACCGCATCCGCATCCAACCCCACCTCCTCTAGGAACTGCTTGTACTCGCGTTCGCACTTCTCGCCGGCCTGTTGCTGGTCGGAGGCGTGATCGCACAGTTGCAGCAGGTTCTCGGGCACGTCGTTCGCGTGGACGATCCAGTGGTTCACCAGATCCGAGAGCCGGCGGATCGGGCTGGTGAAATGGCCGTAGATGTCGAAGTTGAGCGCGTGATGCCCGCCAAAGGGGTCGTTCATGTAGCGAGCGCGGGGCATCACCTTCATCACGGCGTACTGGATCTTGCCGAGTTGGCGCTCGGGAGCCTCTTCGAGCGTGGCGTTGACGGCGATCCTGGGGTCGTCGCCCCACGCGTCGCCGGGGATCGACACGCCGTCGAGTTCCTGGATCTCCTGGAGCGCGTCGTCCCACTGGTCGGGCGAGGGTTGGGGATGGACGCGGTACATCGCTTCGACCCCCCGATTCCACATCAGCTCGTGGCTTCGACCCCCCGATTCCACATCAGCTCGTGGGTCACGGCCTTGTTCGCCTTCAGCATGCACTCCTCGATGATGGTGTGGGCGCGGTCACGGCGCGGATTGAGTACTAAGGATCCGTCCTCCTTGCGCTGTTCGTGGAGGCGGTCGGCGAGCTCAAAGACTAACGAACTCTCCTCGTGGAGCGCGCTCTCGGGATCGTCGAGCCGGCGCTCGGCCTGGGTGTAGGTCAGTCGCTCGTCGCTTCGGATCACCGACTTGTAGATGTCGATCGACTCGAAGGAGAGCGTCTCGCGGTCGAGATGCATCTCGACGGTGTGGCCCAACCTGTCCTCGTCGGGCACGAGCGAACACACGGTCTCGGCGAGCGTCGCGGGCAGCATGTGGACGGTGTGATCCGGGAGGTAGACGGTGTTCGCCCGCTCGACCGCCTCGGTCCACATCTCGCTGTCGGGATGGACGTAGTGGGTCACGTCCGCGATGTGGACCCACAGGACGAACTCCTCCTCTCTCTTCTCGATGCTGAGCGCGTCGTCGAAGTCCCGCGCGTCGACCGGGTCGGTGGTCCACGTCGTCAGCTCCCGGAGATCCTGACGATCGTCGAGTTCGTCGTCGATCTCGCTTGCAACGTCCTCGGTGCGGGCCTCGGCCTCTTCGAGCACCGCGTCGGGGAACTCCTCGTGGATCCCGAACTTCTCGAACAGCTCCTCGCGCTTGTTTTCGAGGTGGCGGGCGAGCTCCTCGTCGATCTCGACCGGTCCCTGGCCCTCGGTGGTGCCGGCGGCCGCCTGGTCGCTCATGACCGCGCTACGGGGAGGCCACAATTAGTCGTTCTGGCGTACGGTCGCGAGGGGGGGGGATCGAACCGCTGCGATCGGGTCAGCGTTCGCGTTCTTCGAGCGGCCCGTAGCGCTCCTCGACGAGCTCGCTGTACTGCCGGAGAAACGCGGTTTGCGATTGGGTGCTCTCGATCGCGTGGATCTCGACGAGCAGGGTTTCGAGCTCGTCGCGTGGTTGGTGACAGAGGTCCCGATAGCAGTCCTTGCAGAGGTGTTCGAACTCCTTGCCGCTGCGCTCCCACCGGTCGCCGTGCTTGTCGTACTCCCGTGCCTCCGAGCGCCGGACCGAGCCGCCGCACGCGATACAGGTGACCGTTTTGCTTTCCCGGGTGCGCCGGGACCCCCACATGGAACTGCCTTCGAACGCCGCGCACTTACCTCTTCGCGTCACCGTCCTTCCGGGCTCGATTCGACCGCGGCCGATCAGCACACGATTTATGCTCGGCGGTCGGTACGGGAGGGTATGCAGGTCAGATCCCGCCACCATCTCAGAAGCGACGCGGTCGACGAGATCGAGCGAACGCTCGCCGATCGACTCGGCGTCGACCTCGCTGGCGACACCTACGAGCGCGTCGAGTTCGCCGAGAGCGACCGCGACCTCGTCCTGGTCGACGGCGACCCGCTGGTGATCTACCTCGACGACGAGCCGTTCCTCACCGTGCGCGGCGCGAACGCCCACCCGGCCGAGACGGGCGTCGTCACCGTCGACACCGGCGCGATCTCCTTCGTTTCCGACGGTGCGGACGTGATGCGGCCGGGCATCACCGACGCCGGCCCGGAAATCGATTCGGGCCAGTACGTCGTGATCGTCGAGGAGGCCCACGGCAAGGCCCTCGCGATCGGACGCGCGCTCGTCGACGGCGACGAGATGCCCGGCGATTCGGGGAAGGTCGTCGAGTCGATCCACCACGTCGGCGACGACCTCTACGAGTTCTCTATCTGAGACCCGCTCCGCCCTCGGCAGCCACATCGCAGCCACGAACGACGGCACGACTCAACAGATCGAGCGCGGGTCGAGCCCCATCGCGTCGAGGTCGCCAGCGAACTCGTCGTACGCGGCGTCGATCGTCCCCGCCGTGGCCCCGCGAGCGCGCTCCCAATCGTCGTCCGCGGTGCAGACCCCATCGAGCACCGTTGCCCCCTCGTCGAGGAGGTCGCCAGTTTCGGATCGGAGCTCTCGAAAGAGATCGGCACGGCGCTCGTCCGCCTCGTTGACGAAGAAGCTCACGACCTGGACGGTGGTGCGATCGTTCACGAGCGGCCGTCCGACGAGGCCCGCACCGACGCGTTTGGCGGTATCGTCGAGACTCCGGAGATGCTCGTGGAGCGCGCCAGGCGCGGCTCCCGGTTCCAGATTGGCCCCCGCCTCGGACTCGCCGTCGAGGTGGTCTTCGACCCGAGCCGCGTGATCGCGTTCGAGCGCCGCGACCGACGCGAACGCCTCGCGCACGCGATCGTCCTCCTCGTCGTCGGCCCACTGCTCGAACGTCTCGGCGGCGGCCGTCTCGCTTTCGGCCGCCACCCGGAGGACGCGCCCGGTTTCGAGGTCCGCTCCCGTCGCCGCGAGCAGCCACTTCGTCCCACCGAGCCGATCGAGCCTGGTCGCCTTCGCCTCCCGCACGTCGTCGATCAGGGTCTCGCCGTCCATGCCCCACCATCCGTCGGCTGACACTTAGTGCTGTCCCGGATGCGCTTATCCCCGACGAGTGCGTA
>PXSV01000186.1:0-6701 GCA_003022685.1 Halobacteriales archaeon SW_9_67_24
GGTCGATACGGACGTCGACCACGGTAGGCACGTCGGCGGCTTTCGCCTCGCCGAGCCGGTCGGCGAGGTTCTCGGGCGAGCGGACGCGCAGCCCCTCAGCCCCGAACCCCTCGGCGATCTTGCGGAAGTCGGTGTCGTGAAAGTCCACGCCAGGGATCTCGTCGTCCATCTGGCGCACCATCCCGAGACTCGTGTCGTTGAGCACCACGAACGTCGGCGCGACGCCGTACTCGACGGCGGTCTCGACACAGGTCATCGTCATCGTGAAGCCGCCGTCGCCCGCGACCGCGATCACGTCCCGATCGGTGGTGATCGCCGCCGACACTGCGGCAGGGCCGGCCCACCCCATCCCGCCGACGCCGCCGCTACCGAAGTAGGTCCGGCGCGCGGGCGTCTGGAGGTAGTTGAGCAACCAAAACCGGTTGTTGCCCGAATCGGCGGTCACGAGCGTGTTCCCGTCCACGATCCCGTCGATCGCCGCGACCGCGCGCTGGGGCAGGATCGGCTCGCTGTCCGATTCGCACTCGGGGGCCCGGAACGATTCGCGGGCGTTCTCGGCCCGGCCGCGCGCCCAGTCGTTGCCCGGCGCGAACGCCCCGGCGGCCTCTCCGAGCGCGCTCAGGCTCTGCTTCGCGTCGCCGATCAGCCCGACATCGGCGGGGTAGACCCAGCCCGCGTTCCGGGTGTCGACGTCGGCGTGGACGATTGTCTGTTCGTCGGGTCGGATGAACGATTCGGCCCCCCAGTTGGTGTCCATCGGGTTCAGCCGACAGCCGACCACGAGCAGCGTGTCGGCCTCGCTCACCGCCTGGTTCGCGCCCTCGTGGCCGAACGAGCCGATGACGCCCCCCGCGAGGTCGTGGGTTTCGGCGATGGTCGACTTCCCGAGGTAGGAGGTCGTCACCACCGCATCGTAGGTCTCGGCGACCGCTTCGAGTTCGTCGTACGCCCCCGCGGCGTGGATGCCGTTGCCCGCGATGATCACTGGCCGGTCGGCGTTCGCGAGGTGGCCGGCCGCCCGCTCGACGTCGGTCGCGGTGGGGCTCGCTTCCCAATTTTTCGTCTGTTCCTCGGGCGACCAGAGTGTGGGCGGGTCGTCGTTCTCGGGAACCTCGGCGGTGACGGTGTCGCCGTCGAGGATCACCGCCGCCGGGCCGGGCCGGCCGGCCGTGGCGTGCTTGAACGCGAGCTGCGTGGAGCGGAGGGTCTCGTTCGGCGTTCTGGGGAACCACCACTCCTTGGTGATCCCATCGAGGATCTTCGGGAGCGCGAACCCGCCATAGTCGCCGCGGGCCTGCTGGTAGGGGGCGAGGGTCGAGTAGTCGCCACGTTCGGAGGCTTCGGTGATGACCACCATCGGCGAGGAGCCGAGCCGCGCCTCCATCTGGCCGATCGCGCCGATGCTCCCGATCCACGGTCCCTGACCGGTGAGTACGCCTGGCTTCCGGTGGAGTCGGCCGTACATCTCGGCCATCACGCTCGCCTCCCGTTCGTCGCGCGGCCTGACGACTTCGATCTCCGATTCGGCGAGTGCTTCGAGGAGTTCGATTGCTCGCCCGCCGGGATAGCCGAAGAGGTACTCGACGTCGAGCTGTTCGAGGGTTCGGACGATTTCGGTGCTGACGTTCGTCATTGGTGAGTAGCGGATTGGTCGGCTCCACACGTCGGCCCCGGCGGGGAGAGCACGGTCGCAGCAGTCGTGTGCCCTCGGTCGGGCCGCGAGGCGGACCGGTGTGGCAATACCGCGGGATTTTGGTCCAGGGGTCTTTGTTCTATCGGTCGTTTCGGGACGGGGGGATCGGCCGGTATCCGCGAACCATCGCCGCGGGCCCGCACGGTCGGGTCGGTTCGTCGGTGGGGCCGCGTGTGAACCCGGGTCACGAAACTATTATGTTCTATCGCCCTCGATCGAGCGTATGGTTTCCGCCAGCGAACCATCGACTCGCGCGGCTGTCCAGCCAACGTGGCGCTCCAGCGCCGCTCTTCGCGCGATTACGACATTTACACCCCTCCTGGCGGACTTCCGAACGCGGGCCATCCCCACCCATCGTGGCCACGACACGGCGTCGCTCCGTCGGTCGCGGCCGAGCGGATCGGGCTCACCGTGACGGTCGTCCACGGGCATCGATGACGATGCCACGATCGCTCGACCGCCCCGGCCGACATCGCACCGACCGACCGGTCAGCAGCCAGCCGTCCGACCCACAAAACCCATGAGCACCCACGACGACACCGACCACCGGCACAGCACTGGAGCCACCCAGCCCGACACCGAACCGATCCGCGTGCTCGACGACGACGGCCATCTCCTGTCGAGCGCCGAGCCACCGGCGCTGTCCGAGGCGGAGCTCCTCGGGATGTACGCCGACATCAAGCTCGCCCGCCACTTCGATCAGCGGGCGATCAGCCTCCAGCGCCAGGGCCGGATCGCGACCTACGCACCGATGACCGGCCAGGAGGGCTCGCAGGTCGCCACCGGTCACGCGCTTGACGACGAAGACTGGCTGTTCCCGACCTACCGGGATCACGCCGCGAAGTACGTCCACGGGGCCGAGCTGGGCTCGCTGCTCACGACCCTGCGTGGTTACCGCGAGGGGTACTCCGACCCGGCGGGCGTCAACCTCCTGCCGGAGTACATCCCGATCGCGACCCAGGTGCCCCACGCGATGGGGATGGCGTGGGGACAGCTCCTCCAGGGCAACGACGACACCGCCGTCCTGTGTCATCTCGGGGACGGCGCGACCAGCGAGGGCGACTTCCACGAGGGGCTCAACTTCGCTGGCGTGTTCGACGTCCCCGCGGTGTTCGTCTGCAACAACAACCAGTGGGCGATCTCGATGCCCCGCGAGCGCCAGACCGCGAGCGAGACCATTGCCGAGAAGGCCCACGCATACGGCATCGAGGGCGTCCGCGTCGACGGGATGGACCCGCTCGCGGTGTACGCGGTCACCCGCGCGGCGATCAAGAAGGCGAAAGCCCCAACCGACGACGAGCGCCGACCGACGCTGATCGAGTCGGTCCAGTACCGCTACGGTGCCCACACCACCGCCGACGATCCGTCGGTCTACCGCGACGAGGCCGAAAGCGAGGCGTGGCGCGATCGCGACCCGCTCGACCGCCTCGAAACCTACCTCCACCGGACGGACGTCCTCGACGATGAACGCGAAGCGACGATCGAGGCCCAGGTCGAAGACGAGGTCGCGGCGGCGATCGAGACCGCCGAGGCGGCCGAGACCTCGCCCGAGCGGATTGTCGAGCACGTCTACGAGGAGACCCCCGATCGACTCGCCGAGCAGCTCGACGAGCTGAACGCGCTCCGCGAGAAGTATGGCGACGACGCGTTCGCGGAGGTGTTAGGGTGAGCTCGGCGACGGCCACGGAGGCGGAATCGGCGACCGAGCGCCTGACCCTGGTCGAGGGCGTTCGAGAGGGACTCCACACTGAGATGGCACGCGACGACCGCGTGATGGTGCTCGGCGAGGACGTCGGCAAGAACGGCGGGGTGTTCCGCGCGACCGAGGGGCTCTTCGAGGAGTTCGGCGAGGAGCGGGTCGTGGACACGCCGCTCGCCGAATCGGGGATCGTGGGCTCTTCGATCGGGCTCGCGCTCTCAGGAATGAAGCCGGTCGCGGAGATGCAGTTCATGGGCTTTGCGTACCCCGCGTTCGACCAGCTCGTGAGTCACGCCGCGCGACTCCGGAGCCGGAGCCACGGCCAGTACACCTGTCCGATGGTGGTTCGCGCGCCGTACGGCGGCGGGATCCGCGCGCCGGAACACCACTCCGAGTCGAAGGAGGCCTTCTTCGTCCACGAACCGGGTCTCAAGGTGGTCGTGCCGAGCACGCCAGCGGACGCCAAGGGACTGCTGACGGCGGCGATCCGGGACCCCGACCCTGTGGTGTTCCTCGAACCCAAACTCATCTACCGCGCGTTCCGCGAGGCGGTTCCCCGCGGTTCGCATGCCGTGCCGCTTGGCGAGGCCGCTGTCCGCCGGGAAGGAAGTGATGTGTCGGTGTTCACGTGGGGCGCGATGACTCGTCCAGCGTTGATCGCTGCCGGCAACCTCGCAGAAGAGCACGGCGTCGACTGTGAGGTCGTCGATGTTCGCACCCTCTCGCCGCTCGATGTCGGGACCGTGGTGGCGTCGTTCGAGAAGACCGGCCGCGCAGCCGTGGTTCACGAAGCGCCGAAGACCGCGGGAGTCGGCGCGGAGATCGCCACCACGATCCAGGAGGAGGCGCTGTGCTACCAGGAAGCACCAATCAAGCGGATCGCCGGCTTCGACGCGCCGGTGCCGCTGCACGCGCTCGAGGACTACTACCTGCCCCAGGCGGTGCGAGTTCAGGACGGTATCCTCGAAACGGTCGGGTTCTGAAGACGACTACGTGCTGGGCTCCGAACACCGGCCTACATCGGCAGCGATCCCTCCGCCACCGTCTCGAACGATGAGGACGACCGGCGGACCGTCTCGAATCGGCTGTCCGAACATCTCGGACAGAATTCGCCAGTCGATCCGTCTCGATGGCTCGATTTTTGGAAGATACAACAGAAAAACCACCTTCTGGCTACGTTCGTCCACCATGTCGTCTCGTGAATGCTTTCCCCCTCCTCGAATAGTTGGCGCGAGGCAATCTCGTGCTGGTGCGTTGACCACCGGGACGGGTCGAGTGATCGTGCGGAGCAAGCCGCTGGACGGGTGCTTTGATCGTCGATCGTGACACACGATCGTTGCTCCGACGAGGACGTCTTGTCCGAGATATTCGGACATAATTGAATCTCGATGTCGCAAGGTTCTAGAACAGCACTATGTATGTTACAGTCGTGATCGAAGCTCGTTTCGACACGCCTGAGCTTAGAATTCCTTTCCCACAGTTTGGCGCTCCGTATTCGTTCTATGGGGTCCGGAATACTCTTGTCTCAACTATTCTGCTTTTGCGTCTGTGCGTCAGTGTTTGTATTTTGCACAAATATTTGGTCAGATTTGTCGAATGTCGTGGAACTGCTTTGACCCCCAAGACTAGTGTGTGAATCAGGTGCCCACATTACCGTAAGTAACGGCCAGGGAGAGCCGTCATGTCGGAGATGGAGGATCTCAAACGGCGCTTTGGGGTGAGGAAGCGGCCGGACACGAAGGAGCACTCTGAGAACAATTTCGTGTGATGAGTTATAAATCTAATTTCGTTCCCGCTCGCCCCGAGAACGATCGGCGCTGTCGGCGGCTGCGTCGGGAGGAAGGGGTACGAGGAGACGAGGTGTGGGGGACGTATCGGCGGTTAACGGTCGGGTAAAAAACCAGTGTCCCGTTGTTCCGCAGTGACGGATGGCGACTATTCGAACTTCTCGAACGGCTGTTCGCAGTCGTGACAGTAGTGCATCGAGCGACAGAGCGACGGGCCTTTGGGGTGTTCGCGCTCCGTCTCGTTCGATCCGCAGTACGGACATTCGGCGCGGTCGTGCTTGCCGGTCGTGTCGACGCTCGGATCGAGGCTCCTGCGGGGCATGGTCAGATGCTCAGCCCGAACTCGCGGAGGTCTTCTTTCCCTTGTTCGGTCACCATCTCGATCGACCACTCGGGGCTCCAGACGAGGCGGAGGTCCACCGACTCGATCCCCGACACGCTGGCGACGGCCTCGTGGATCTCGTCGCGGAGCATGTCGCGGGCTGGGCACCCGGTGTAGGTCAGCGTCATGTCGATCGCGGCGCGATCGTCCTCGACGGTGACGCCGTAGATCAGCCCGAGGTCGACGATGCTGATCGGCATCTCGGGGTCCTCGACGCCGTAGAGCGCGTCCCACACGTCGCGTTCGGTGCCCTCCGTGCCCTCGCCGGTCGCCGGCAGTCCGTCGGCGTCCTCGCCCTCGGTGTAGTCGGTGTACGCGCAGTACTCGGCGTCCGGGTCCGGTGCGGGATCGATCTCGCTACTCATCGTCGGGGTCCTCCATCAGCCGGGTGGCGTCGTGGCGTTCGAGTTCGCGGTACGTGTTGGTGATCTCGTCGAACTGTGTGCGCCAGTGTTCGGTATGGTCGCCGTCGCGGCCGACGTGTTCGGGCAGGTCCTCCTCGGCGACCCGGCCGTCCTCGATTCGGGGGCGCTCGACATCAATCCCGATCGCGGTCAGCGTGTCGGTGACGGTCTCGACCCATTCCGCCCGCATGTCTTCGAGGGGTCGGGTCCGGAGGCCGAGGTCGTCGATATCGTCCTCGACTTCATCCACCGGTTCGAAGAGCCCGAGCGCGTACGGGAACAGCCGATCGACGGCCTCCTGAACGCGCTTGCGGCCCTCGTCGCCGCCCGCGAGCCGGCGGAGCCAGTTTTCGGCGTGCTCGCGGTGGTAGTCTTCCTCGCTCGTGACCTTCCCGATCCGGTCGCGGATACGGGGCGAGGACGACTCTTCGAGCGCCCCCAATCGAAGGTGCTCGGCCTCGTCGTAGAGGTAACTCCGGACGATCGCATCGGCCCAGTCGCCCTCGGCGAACGGGAGCTCACAGAGCGTGCTGTGCCGGAAGGCGTCGGGATCGCGCTCCCAGATCAGGTCGGGCTCGGTGTAGCCGAAGTCCTCCAGCAGGTCGTACCACAGCCGGGCGTGACCCAGCTCGTCCTGGGCGATGTTCGCGATCGCGATGTCGGATTCGATTGTCGGGGCGTGGACCTGCCAGTCGGTGTACCGGTCCGCGATCACGAACTCGTCGTCGGCGAGCCG
>PXSV01000186.1:6763-14028 GCA_003022685.1 Halobacteriales archaeon SW_9_67_24
GCGACCCAGAGGCTGTGGGTCGGCTTCCGGCGGGCGTGCTGGATCTGGGCGAACATGAGCGCCATCTCGCGGTCGGGCGCGTGGACGTTCCCGCAGTGAGTGTGGTACTCACCCGCTTCCTCCTGGCGGAACACTTCCCAGATCATGGTTCAGTCTGCCGCCTGCGGCGCGTGGCCGCCGGTGGCCGCTTCGGACTCGTCGAGGCTCTCGCGGACCCACGCCACGGCCTCTTGGGCCTCCTTGCGGGCGTTGATCTGGTGTTTGCCGCCCTCGTACTCGTTCTTCGAGACCGTGAAGAACTCGTCCCAGTCGAGTTCGTCCTCCGCGATCTCGTAGGTGTCGGTCTCCTCGTCGTGCTCGATGGTGGGCGTGTCAGGGATTTCGAGACCGTACTCCTCTGCCTTCGGGACGTAGGAGTTCAAGAATGCCTGGCGGAGCCCATCGTTCGACATCTGCTTCAGCCCGACCTCGGCGGCGAAATCGTGGTGGGTCGACTTGTCGTCGGTCGGGCCGAAGAACTGGATGATCCGGGGCCACCACGTCTCGAAGGCGTTCTGGACCATCTCCTGTTCCTTCTTCGAACCACTCGCAAGCTCGGCGAGGATGCTCTCGCCATGTTTGATGTGAAAGCCCTCCTCGAAACAGACCTTGTCCATCGCGTGGGCGTAGGGTTCCCAGCTCGATCGCCGGAGGGTCGCCTGGCGGCGCATCGCGGCCCCGTCGACGAAGAAGGCGATCATCGGCACCTCGACCCACGACTCCATCGGGTAGTGGAAACAGTTCAGGAACTTCCCCTCGCCGTTGGCGAGCTCGTCGAGCATCTGATCCCTACTTTTGATTCCGAGCGACTCGGCGGCCCGGTAGAGGAGCTGACCGTGGCCGAGCTCGTCTTGGACCTTCGCCGAGTACGCGAGCTTTCGCTCCACGCTCGGAGCCTCCCGGATGAACGGCCGTTCGAGGTACGCCCCCATGATCTCGGAGTTCGCGTGGAACTGGATCATCCGGGTCGCGGCCTTGCGGTACTCCTCGGGCATGTCGTCTTCCGGGCTGAACTCCCGCGGTCCGGCGCGTTCTTTGACTGTTTCGAGGTCCATCGTTCTATCATCGTCTTGCACGCCCGACCGGATAGACCTTGACCCGTTCATGAACGGGGTTTATAACGGCTCGTGCGCTACCGCCCCCATGATCGACGAGTGTCTCGTGGTCGAGTTCCGGGTTGAGGACGACGACTGTCCGCTGGCCGACGCCACGCGCGCGGCGGGCGTGACCGTCGACGCACGGCCGCCACAACTCCGTGCCGACGGCTACGCACTCCTCCGCTTTACCGCACCCGACTCCGAAGCGTTCGTGACGGCGCTCGACGCCGACGATCGGATCCGGTATCTCCACGTCTCGTCGGTCGACGGCCGGCGGAACGGGCGGTGTCTCTCGAAACACCTCTGTGTGGTTCACGACCTCGTGAGCGCGGGATTCATGGTCGAATCGCTGCGGTACCGCGACGGGAGCGCGACGTTTACCGGTGCGGTGGTTGGCCGAGAGGTGCTCCGCGGGGTACTCGATACGGCCGGCGAGACCGTCGGCGTCACGCTCGAACGGACGTATCCGCTTGGTGCGGACGAGGAGAGCACGGTCGTCCAGCAGTGGGATCTCACGCCGCGTCAGGAGGAAGCGCTCCGGACCGCCGTCGGGATGGACTACTTCGCCGTGCCGCGCGGGGCGACCGCCGCGGAGGTCGCGGCGGCGATCGGGATCAGCAAGTCGGCGTTTCTCGAACGGCTCCACCGCGGCGAGAGCGCGCTGTTCGGCCAGGTGTTCGCCTGATCGACGGCCGTGCCTGGCCTCCATGGACCGCCCGGGAGGGCGGGAGGCTTTTGGGCTCCCGGTAGGTAGCGACGGACGGTGGTGATGACGAGCAGTTACCCCCACCGAGCCCCGTGTGACGAGGGACCACTCCCGAACCACCGCTCGCCGATGTTTCGTTTTCGGCCCTGCCGTCACGACGGCCGTTCGACGGGGGCCGTTCGGCGGTCCCCGGAACTCAGTTCTTCGATCCGCCGCCCATGCCGAGCCACTTGCTCCCATCGCCGAGGTCCTTGATCGCGTCGATGAGGCCCTTTCCCTCGTGCTCGCTCGGCCGGAGGCGCGCGCGGATCCGCGAGGAGAGCAGTTCGACCGACAGCACGACGACGAACACCATCACGATGCCCGCGGCGGTCTCGGTGTACGCGAACGAGTCCTGGTTGTTCCGGATGAGGAAGCCGAGACCGCCCGCGCCGACGACGCCGAGCGAGATGGCGATGCGGGTGTTGATTTCGAGGATGTACAGCGTCCACGCGACGTACGACGAGGAGACCTGACTCAACATCCCGAACACGACGGTCTGGGCGCGCGACGCGCCGGTCGAGCGGATGGCCTCGATCGGTCCCTCCTCGATCTCCTCCAGTTCGTCGGTGAACAGCCGCCCGAGGTTGCCGATGGTGTCGGTGGCGATGGCGAGGACGGCCGTCACCTGACTGGGCGGGCCGAGCGGAATGAACAGGAAGATCCAGACGATCGCGGGGATGGCGCGGATGGCGCTCATCACGCCACGAAAGAGGAAGTTGAACGGGAACGGCGTGACGCGCTCGCTCCCGAGCACGCCGAACGTGAGCGCGAGCGGGAAACCGATGACGGTCCCCATGAACCCGAGCAACAGCGTCACGAGCGTCGCCTTCGCCAGCGTCAGCTGCTGGGAGGCAAAGCTCTCGACGAGGTACTCGCCGCCGTTCGCAAAGCTCACCGGGATCGCTCGGAGCCCGCCGATGTCGTTGTTCTTCGTCTGCACCGTGAACTCGCGGAAATCGGGCGGGAAGAACCCGCCGACGAACTCGAAGAACTGCGGCAGACGGTCGATGATGACGTTCACCTGGAACCCGATGAACCCGAGACCGAGATACGTGATCGCGTAGATCTCGTCGACGACGTCCATCGTCAGCCCTTCCCTCGTGCCGTCGAAGACGATCTCGCCGTCGCGGACTCCGAGGAAGCGATCGCCGAACTCGCGGGCGATGTTGACTTGGTGGAGGCTGGTGACGCTCGTGAGGTCGCGCTCGCCCGCCGCCTCCTTCAGGTAGGCCATCACGTCGCGGGCGGCCTTCGGATCGAGGCTGGCGACGGGCTCGTCGGCCAGCAGTAGGTCGGGCTCTTGGACGAGCGCGCGGGCGATCCCGACGCGCTGTTTCTGCCCGCCGCTCATCGACCCTGCGCGCTGGTCGGCCTCGTCGAGCAGGCCGACCGTCCCGAGCGCGTCGAGTGCGGTCCGTTTGTCGTTCGCGCGCTGGAGCGTGAGCAGGCTTCGGAGCAGGCCGTTGCGCGACAGCGACCCGGAGAGCGCGTTGCGGAAGGCGCTCATGTTCTCGATGAGGTAGTGTTCCTGGAACACCATCCCCACCCCACCGCGGTCACCACCACCCGAGCGGGCACCGATCTCCACGGTCCCCTCGGTCGGGGCGGTCAGTCCGTTCAACACGCGGAGGAACGTCGACTTCCCCGCACCAGAGGGCCCAAGGAGAACGACGAACTCCCCCTCCTCGATGTTCACCGACACGTCGTCGAGGGCGACGGTTCCTTCCCCGTAGATCTTCGTGACGCTATCGAGCGAAACGGCGGGCATCTGTTGTGTTCGTTGTGGTGCCGAAGCGCGTGATCAATCAGCGTATCGGTTCGACCGCGGCCCGCATCGGGTCGGTTGTCGTTCCTTGTTGTATTTCGCCGACAGGGGTCGGCGAGCACCGGTAAGCGGTGACAACCGATCCTATCAAGATTGGAAGATATCCTCGTTCACCCCGAGTTCGTTCGCCACGTCGATCACGTTCCCGTAGGTGTCGACGTTCGCCTCGCGGACCTCGGTGAACCAGAGGTCGTCGGGGTTTTCCTCGTCGTCGCCGTCGGCCTCGCCGTCCGCACCGAGGTAGATGGTTTCGGACGCTTCGAGGAACGCCTGCTGGAGCGCCGACGACGCGGTATCGCCGAGTTCCGTGCTGACCACGATCGGCGCACGCGGCAGCCCCTCGTGTTTGTGGAAGAGCCGCGCGTTCCCCTCGAAGGTGTCCTCGCCGATGATGCCGGGGACGAACCCGCCCATCGCGGCCGCGTCCACGCGACCGTTGGCGAGCAGTTCGTACGACGCCGGGTGGCCGCCGGCAAACGTCGCCTCGATGTCCGCGTTGGCTCCGGTGCCCTCCGGGAGGTCGCCGATGTTGACGTTGCCCTCCGTCTTCATGTCGTACAGCGGGTAGAGACAGCCGCTGGTCGACAGTCGGTCCGAGAAGGAGACGCGCTTGCCCGAGAGGTCCGCAAGCGACTCGATGTCGCTGTCGGGTGCGGTGGCGATCTGGCTCACGTAGGTCCACGAGCCGTACCCCTTGCGCTGGAGGATGACGTCCGCGTTCCCCGATTTGACGCCGAGCGCCGCCGCGAACGGCCCCGTCTCGGCGATGTCGGCGGTACCCTGGCCGAGCGCCTGAATGATCGCCGAGTAGTTGTTGCCGACGAACATCGACGCCGAGAAACCGTCGGGGACCTCGTAGTTTTCCGTGACGTAACTCTGGAGCCGATCCCGAATGGGGCCGTACTGCTGGATGAGGTTGTCCTGGGGGACGCTCGGCGAGACGCCCATGTTGATCTCGCCGTCCCCGCCGAACGTCAGCGAGGCCGACCCGCTCTCGGTGCCTTCCGTGCCGTTCGTCCCGCCCGACTCGGTGTCGGTGTCGCTGCCTTCGGTATCAGTGTCGCTGCCTTCGGTATCAGTCTCACTGACTTCGGTGTCGGTCTCACTGGCTTCGGTGTCGGTCCCACTGGCCTCGGTTTCCGTCCCGCCCGACTCGGTGTCGGTGTCGCTGGCCGCAGTGTCGGTCGCCTCGGAACCGTTCGATCCCTCGCCACCACCGCCGAGACAGCCTGCGAGACCGGCGACGCCGGCCGCGCCCGCTGCCCGCAGGAACGTTCGTCTGTCGCTGCCACCGGAATCGGTATAATGGCCCATCACGTGTCGTGTCTCAGTCGTCCATGATGAATGTTTCCATTACCAGTATATAGATCGTCCGACGACCGATCGGGTCCCACGGCTCCGGTCGGTCGTCAGTCGTCAGCGAGACTCCGCTTCGCGCGCAGTCGCGAGCACCGTCTCGTGGGCTTCGCCGTTCGAGGCGACCAGCCCCCGCCCCTCGTGGTGCCACGGCTCGCCCTCGATGTCGGTGACGACGCCGCCGGCCTGGCGGACGAGGTGGGCCCCGGCGACGGTGTCCCACGGGTTGGTCTCGACGTTCGTGATCGCCGCGTCGAGGCTGCCGTCGGCGACGCGGGCGAGCACCGCCTGGGCACAGCCGACCCGCCGGAGGTCGCCGAAGCGCTCGACGATCCCTTCGAGGATCGCGGCGTACTCGTCGCGCCGGTCGAACCCCCACCAGATCGTTGGCACGACCGTGAACGTCTCCGGGTCGGTCCGGTCGCTCACCGTCACGGGGTCGTCGTTCAGCCGGACCGCATTGTCGCCGGCGACGTAGGCGTCGCCGAGCGCCGGCAGCACCGTGGCGGCCGCGACCGGCTCGCCGTCCGTGACCGCAGCAACGCTGGTCGCCCACGTCCGCAGTCCGCGGACGTAGTTGTTCGTCCCGTCGATGGGGTCGACGATCCACGCCGATCCCGTTTCGGGAACGGTCTCGACGCCGCCCTCCGCTCGCGGTTCGCTTCGCGCACCGCTCACGGGTCGTGCCTCCCCGTTCGCTTTCCGCGGCCCTCCCTCTCGGTCGTGCCGCGCACCGCTCGCGCCGTCGGTGGAGCGTGGCTCCACCCGCTCCTCGCCGACGACCGGCTCCTCGGGGACCGCTCCGTCGAGGACGCTGACGACGCGGTCCTGGGCCGCACGATCGGCCGCCGTGACCACGTCGGTCTTCCCGGATTTGGTCTCGACGGCGAGATCAGTACGAAACGAGTCGAGCGCTACCGCGCCGCCGGCTCGGGCGGCCCGCTCTGTGAGCGCAACGCGACAGGGGTGATCGATCACGCCCGTCCGTGCTCGCCGGACGAGGAAAACCCCATCGCCCTGCCGACCCGTACCGCCGATCCGGCGAAACCGGGACGAGCCGCGCCACGGACCGACGGTGACACGACGCGTCGTGATACCGCCGCGCCGGTGACGATCGAACCGGTCCCGTCCGGACCACGGAAGGCGGTGACGTTCGGCGAGGGGCCGGTAGCCCGCCTCACCCGGAAGCGTACACAAGCTATTAGTCACCTTCGTGGGTGGGTACACGCATGATCGCACTCGACGATGCGGCGATCGAACGCGACGGCAAGGTCCTGATCCTCGCCTACGACCACGGTCTCGAACACGGCCCGACCGATTTCGAGGGGTTGCCCGAGCGAATGGACCCCCAGACCGTCTTCGACATCGCGACCCACGACGCCGTCACGTCGATCGCGGTCCAGAAGGGGATCGCCGAGGGGTACTACCCCTCCTACGAGGACGATACGGACCTCCTCGTGAAACTCAACGGCACCTCGAACCTCTGGACGGGCGAACCCGACTCGGCGGTGAACTGCTCGGTCGAGCACGCCCGCGAGATCGGCGCGAGCTCGGTCGGCTTCACCGTGTACGGCGGGTCGAACAACGAGATCGAGATGGTCGAGGAGTTCCGGAACGCACAGGAGAGCGCCCGCGAGCACGACATGCCGGTGGTGATGTGGTCGTACCCGCGCGGCCAGGGGCTCCGAAACGCCAACAGCACCGACACCATCGCCTACGGGGCGCGGGTGGCACTCGAACTCGGTGCCGACGTGGCGAAGGTGAAGTATCCCGGCTCGAAGGCGGGGATGGAGCACACCGTCGCCGCGGCCGGCGGCGTGCCCGTTGTGATGTCCGGCGGCTCAAAGGTCTCCGACGAGGCGTTCCTCAACGACGTGAAGGCCGTGATGGACGCCGGCGGCGCGGGGCTCGCGGTCGGCCGGAACGTCTGGCAGCGCGAGAACCCGACCGAGCTCCTCGACGCGCTCGAAGCCGTGATCTTCGAGGGTGCGGCAGTCGACGCCGCGCTCGACTAGCCCATGAGCGAGCGCACCACCGCCGACGACGGAGCGATCGAGGCGATCCTCGACACTCTCGCCCGTACGGCCCCCGAGATCCGCGCGGGGCTCGTCGGCCGGCGCGAGTACGTCGAAGCGGCGAACCCGAGCGGCGAGGACCAGCTCGCGGCGGACGTTCACGCCGATCAGCTCCTCGAAGACCG
>PXSV01000186.1:14069-19603 GCA_003022685.1 Halobacteriales archaeon SW_9_67_24
CGGCGACCTCTCGGTCGCGGTCGATCCCCTCGACGGCTCCTCGAACATCAAGCCGAACAACACGATGGGAACGATCGTCGGGGTGTACGACACCCCGCTCCCGGCGCGTGGCCGGGATCTCGTCGCCGGCGTCTACGTTCTCCTCGGCCCGATCACGACGATGGTGGCCGCCGTCGACGGGACCGTGACGGAGTACGTGGTAGACGATGGAGACCGTCACACCGCCCGCGAGGACGTCTCCCTGCCGGACGAGCCGACGGTGTACGGGTTCGGCGGCCGCGTTCCCGACTGGACGGCGGGGTTCACCGAGTACGCACGCGAGATCGAGTCGGACACGTCGCTGAAACTCCGGTACGGCGGTGCGATGATCGGCGACGCGAACCAGGTGATGACCTACGGCGGCGTGTTTGCTTACCCGACGCTCGAATCCACACCTGAGGGCAAACTCCGCCTCCAGTTCGAGGCCAATCCGATGGGGTACATCGTGGAGTCGGCGGGCGGGAAATCCTCGGACGGCGAGCGCTCGCTGCTCGACGTCGAACCCGACGACCTCCACGACCGGGTGCCGGTCTACCTCGGCAACGCCGGCCTGATCGACCGTCTAGAAGCGGCGGTCGACGGCGGCGAGTGAGATGACCGGGCGTTCGAACGGTGCGTGGGAGCCGCGGGGACCGTGGGTCCTGCCGATCGGGACCGCCGTGATCGGTGGCGTCGCCGTTCTCGTGACCGCCGTTGGAGTAGCTCGAAGGCGACGCCGGCAGGGCGAGGAGTCGGCAAGCGACGCTTGAACACCGGGAACACGCTTTTAGCGACTCCACCGATAGAGAGGGGTATGAGCGACATCGTTTCGACACCCGACACGCTCGGCGGCGCGCCACGGATCGATGGACGACGCATTGGTGTACACCACGTCGCGAAACGAGTGGTCGACGCGGAGGTGTCACCGGCGCAGGTGGCCGCGGACTACAACCTCGATCTCGCGGACGTGCACCGCGCTCTCACGTACTACTACGACCACCCCGACGAGATGCGGGAGGTCCGAAAACAGCGACGGACGATCCCCGACGGAATGCGTGTCGTCCGAGGACCTGCCGACCTCGACCGCCGTGACGGAGTGGAGAAAGAGGCGTGAAGCTCCTTGCGGACGAGCACATCCCGCCGGCGTTCGTGAAAGCACTCCGGGGTGAAGGCTACGATATCGTCGACATTGACGAAACAGTGGGCTTAGGGACGAGTGATCCAGAAATCCTCGATTATGCGATCGAGCAGGATCGAGCGATCCTGAGTGAGGACACCGACTTCCGTGGTGCGGATCCGACGTTCGATCCGGACACGCATCCCGGGATCCTCGCATGCGACACGGCAGCGAAACCCGGGACGATCGTCGCTGCCGTGCGGCGGATCGACGAGTCGAGCGATGACCTCACCGATACAGTGCTGTTCGTGCCGGGCGATTGGACGAGTGCGAGCCACGACTGATAGGGATCGTCGTGAGTGGTTTCGGTATGCCGCCGAGACGGGGCGGCGGCTACCGACAGACAGTCACAACAATCCCTACGAGAACGCGAGGCGGCGTCGGTAGTCCGAGCGGCGCGGGACGGAGTTTCGTGATCGCCGCGGCAACGGGACGCTTCTCGCACAGTGTCACTCGTACCGGAGCGCGTCGATGGGATCGACGCGATGGCGAACCAGGCGTACGCCGGCGTGAACGCCACCTCGGCGTACGCCGTCGCGCCGTAGGCCACTGCGAGACCCAACGGAAGGCCGACGATCGCTCCGGCCCCGCCAAGCACTGTGGCCTCAGCGAGGAACAGGCCCATCACGTCGCGGTTGCGCGCGCCGACGGCCTTCATGATCCCGATCTCCCGGGTGCGTTCGGTGACGCTCACCAGCATGATGTTCGCGATCCCGATCGCCCCCACGATGAGCGCGATCACCGCGATCCCCGTGACGAAGCGCGTGACCTGGTTGATGATGTCCTGGATGTCCTCGACGAAGTCGCCGCTGGTCCGGGCCGCCAAATCGACCGAATCGGGCTTCAGCTCCGCGGCGTCCGAGTCCCCGAGGAACGCCTGGATGTCACCTTTCACCGTCTCGATCCGTGCGGGCTCCGCGACGACCGTCACCTGCGGGTACGCACGCTGGTTCACACCGACCGAGGGGCTCTCGATCGTCGTCTCGTAGAACGGGTCGATCGGGACGTAGAATCGGGGCTGGCCGGCGAAGGAGGCGAAGGAGAACTGGCCCGTCGTCCGGTTGGCGATCCCGACGACCTCGACGCTGGTCGGCTCGCCGTTCGCGCGGGTGATCGTGAGGTTCTCGCCGACCGAGAGGTTCGTCTCGAAGGCCCGGGTGGCGGCCCCGCTCACGACCACCTCCCGCTTGCCGGAGTCGAACGCCCGGCCCTCCACGATCGCGTCCGCCGGGAAGGAGGCGGGCGTTGTCGCGGTGATCTGCGAGCGTGAGACGGTGTCGTTCGCGTGGCTGAGCGCGCTCACCCGGACGTTGCCCCGCGGCAGCGCCTCGCGGACGCCCTCGATCTCGCGCAACCCCTCGACGTCGCCGGTCGTGAACACTGGCTGGGCGAGCCCGTCGATCCCCGGCCCGGGACCGCCGTCGCCGTCGTCCTCGCCGCCCGGCGTCGGCAGGACGTAGACGTTGCTCGCGGTCGTGCTCCCGATCTCGCCGACGATGTCGGCCTCGACGCTCGCGCCGAACGTGGCGAACGTGACGACCGACGCGATCCCGATCACGACGCCGATCACCGTCAAAACGGAGCGGAGCTTGTGCGACCGGATGGATCGGCCCGCGATCCGCAGGGTTTCCCGGAGATCCATCGTCACTCGCCCCGCCCCGCCGGGCCGTCCGCCGACTCGCGCTCGGCGGGCCGATCGTCCGTCGACCCGTCATCGCGTTCGCCCGAGTCGCCCCGAGGATCGCCGGGGCCGTCGCCGCCGTCCCCGTCGGTGGAATCGCGTCCGTCACCGTCGAGCGATTCGATCGATTCGATCACGCCGTCGCGGATGTGGACGATCCGGTCGGCGTGCTCGGCGATCCGGCGCTCGTGGGTCACGAGCAAGATTGTGTTCCCACGGGCGTTCACCTCGCCGAGCAGCGCCATGATGTCGCCGCCGGTCTCGGTGTCGATGTTGCCCGTTGGTTCGTCGGCGAGCAGGACGGTCGGATCGGACGCGAGCGCCCGCGCGATCGCGACCCGTTGGCGTTGACCCCCCGAGAGTTCGTTGGGGCGGTGGTCGAGTCGATCGCCGAGCCCGACCCGCTCTAAGACTTCCCGTGCGCGCTTGCGCCGCCGCTCGCGCGACCAGTCGTCGAACACGAGGGGGAGCGTGACGTTCTCGACGGCGTTCGATCGCGGCATCAGGTTGAACGTTTGAAAGACGAACCCGATTTCGGTCCCGCGGATCGCCGCACGGTCGTCCTCGGCGTCGGTGTCGACGTCGTGGCCCGCGACCTCGACGCGGCCCTCGTCCGGCGTATCGAGCGCGCCGACGAGGTTCAACAGGGTGCTCTTACCTGATCCGCTCGGGCCCATGACGGCCGTGTACGAGCCCTCGTCGAGCGTCAGCGAGACGCCGGCGAGCGCTTCGACGGTACCGCCGAGATCGTAGGTCTTCCGGACGTCCGCGAGGCGCACCACGGCTGTGTCCCCGGCCGATGCCGTCGTGGAGGCGGGCTGGCTCACTGGCGGCCAGTACGTGGCTCACCATCATGAAGATTGTCGCTGTTCGCCGGATGCGCTCCGCCGACACCGCCGTCCGGGGTCGACGAACCCACGACTGTCCCCGGGTTCGTCGGTTGTCGCGGACGAAGTCCTGCTCGGCCCTGCTGCCGGGAGAGCCGTGTCACAAACCTTTTTGCGGTCCCGGCGGCCCGTATCGGGTAATGCCGACTGTACGCGACCTCCTCGGCGGGATCGTCGACGAGGTCGAAACTGTGCTCCTGTTCTCGCCGAGTTCGTCGTACTACGAACGGTGTCGAGCGGTCGAGGGCGTCTCGACGATCGTCGTTGCGCCCGAAAACGGGGTCGGCGCGGAGCACTACGTCGAACTGCCCCTCGAGTTCGCCGATCTCTCCGAGCGCATCCGGTTCGGGATCGAGGGCGCGCTCGACGAGGGCCACATCGACGAGGGCGACGAAGTGGCGTGTGCGATCAAACTGTTCGACGACGCCATCGACAGCGTGAGTCGGGCGCGGGCGGGCGACCTCGACCAGTCGGGCGTCTACGACCTCTTCACCAACTCCCGCGGCGATCCCGAAGTGATCCGGAACGTCCTGGACGTGGCGGTCGAGCTCGGCCAGAAGGGCCAGAAGGGCAAACCCGTCGGGGCGCTGTTCGTCATCGGCGACGCCGGCAAGGTGATGAACAAGTCCCGGCCGCTCAGCTATAACCCCTTCGAGAAGTCCCACGTCCACGTCGGCGACCCGATCGTGAACGTCATGCTGAAGGAATTTTCGAGACTCGACGGCGCGTTCGTCATCAGCGACGGTGGGAAGATCGTCTCGGCGTACCGCTATCTCGAACCGAACGCGGAGGGCGTCGACATTCCGAAAGGGCTCGGGACGCGCCACATGGCGGCGGGATCGATCACCCGGGACACCAACGCGACCGCGGTCGTCCTGAGCGAGAGCGATCGCCTGGTGCGCGCGTTCAAGGGCGGCGAGCTGATCCTCGAACTCGATCCGGAGGAGTATTAGATGGGTCCGGCCCAGGCAGTCGGCGGGGACCTGCTCGCCAGCAACCTCGATCTCGTGCTCCTCGCGACCATTCTCGTGGTCGGCGGTCTCGTGGCCTACCTCGTCGCGCGGTCGAGCCGCCGGCTGCTCGTCGCTGCTGGCGTCGCGGACGCGGTCGAGGGAACCCCCTCCGAGCGCGCCGCCAGACGGCTCGGCACCTCCACCGTGGCCGTGCTCTCGTGGCTGCTCGCGGTGTTCGTGTTCGTCGTCATCGCGCTGTTCGCCCTCGGCGTCGCCGCACTGTTCGACATCCGGGGCTACCTGAGCGACTTCATCGACTTTCTGCCCGACCTCTTTCTCGCCACGCTGGTCGTGATCGTCGGCCTGGTCCTCGCCGATCGGGCGGAGCTCCGGGTCGCCGAACGCCTGAGCGGCTACAAGTTCACCTCGACGGGCGCACTGGGGATGGTGCCGACGCTCGTGAAGTACAGCGTGATCTACGTCGCGGCGCTCGTCGTCTTCCTCGGTGGTCTCGCCGGCAAGGACCTCCTCGCGGCGGGCGCGGCGGGAACCTACCTCCTCCTGACCCAGCCCTATGCCATCGGCGACGAGGTCCGCGTCGACGGTATGCACGGCATCGTCCAGGAGGTCGACGTGTTCGTCACCCACGTCGAGAGCGACGGCGAGGAGTTCATCATCCCGAACCAGCGGGTGTTCGAGTCGGGTGTCGTGCGCGTCCGCTGAACCTTTTTACTGCGGGGGGATCGCGCTCGCTCCGCTCGTGCGACCCCCCGCTTGCAAAAACGTTCATGAAAAACCCCCGCTCGCTCCCTGCGGTC
>PXSV01000187.1 GCA_003022685.1 Halobacteriales archaeon SW_9_67_24
CTCGCGGTTCGTCGCGGAGTTCGTCGGCGACAACAACCTCTTCGACGGCGAGGTGTCCGCGACCCAACCGCCGCGCGCTCGCGTGGACGATCACGAGATTCGACTTCCCGAAACCAGCGACGTGTCGACCGGGGAGTCAGTAACGCTTTGCGTCCGTCCCGAGAAGATCCGCCTTGGAGAAGGCGAGACGACGCTGACCGCGACCGTCGAGAACAGCGAGTTCCTCGGCGACGCCTACCGGCTCCACTGCACATGGAACGGCCGCTCGTTGCTCGTGAAAACCGACGCCAGACAGCCGCCAGGCGACACGATCGAGTTGGGGTTCGACGCAGCCGACATTCATCTGCTGTCTGGCGAGTGAGAAGCCGGTGCTTTGGTTGCTCTCGCGGGGCTTTTCATCGCGCCGTCGAGATCGCGCCGGGGGACGTCAGGCCGGGGCGTCGGGGCGGTGTCGCCGGCTGACCTGCTTCCACTTCTCGGAGGCGAAGCGGTAGTAGTTGAGCACCGCCGGGACCGTCGTCTCGGCGAGGAAGGCGAGGTACAGCCCGTAGAGCCCGAGCGATGTCGTCGCGCCGAGGTAGGCAAGCGGGATGGCGACGCCGAAGATCCCGAGCGCCTGGCTGTAAAACGGCCACCCGGTGTCGCCGCTCGCGTCGAGCGTGCCGGCGGCGGACCCCGAGACGCCCTTGAGAACGATCGCGACGCAGGCCGCAGAGACCAGCGATACCGCGACCGAGATCACGGTCTCGGAGCCGCCGCCAGCGAAGGCCGCGACGAGGGGTTCGGCGAACACGAAGACGATCACCGCCGAGACGAAGTAGACCGCGACCGCGAAGCGAACGATCTCGCGGCCGTAGGCTTCCGCGGTCTCCTCGTGACCGCTGCCGAGTTCCTGGCCGACGAGGCTGGACGAAGCGAGACCGAAGCCCCAGCCGGGCGTGTTCATCAAGCCCCAGATCCGACGTGCGATCACGTACGCCGCGACGACCCCCGGCCCGAACAGCGCGACGATGGCGAGCATCGGGAACTCCGCGACCGTCCAGACGAGGTTCCGGCCGATCACGGGGGCACCGATGTCGACGAGTTCGCGGACGTCGACGAGGTAGCTTCCCCGCGGGTCGATCTGCAAGGGGAGTTCGCCAAGGCCGGGAAGGCGACCCGCGACGAGCCCGACCGCGAAGATCCCGGTCACGATCGCGTTCGAGAGCACAGTCCCGAGCGCCGCGCCGGCAACCCCGAGATCGAGACCGAAGATCAGGATTGCGTTGATGACGGCGTTCGCGACCGCGCCGCCGGAGCGGAGGACCATGGGTATCTGGGCGTCGTCGACGCCGATGAACACCCGGCTCCCGACGAGGTTGAGCGCCGCAAAGGGGATGCCGAACGCGACGACTTGGAGGTAGGTCGCGCCGAGCGCGACCGCCTCGGCGTCGTTGCTCAGGAGGGCGACGAGATCCGGTGCGAAGAACCAGAAGATCGCGACGAGCGGCAGCGTGAGCGCGACCACGACGACGGCGCTCGATCGCACGGCCCGATCGACCGCGCCGAGGCGCTTGGCCCCGTAGCGCTGGGAGACGAGGGCGATCGTCCCAGCGGCGATCCCGCCGCCGGCGGCGAACGCGAGCCCCCAGAAGGGACTCGCGAAGCCCACGCCGGCGATGCCGACCGAGCCGACCGCGATGCCGACCATCGCGATGTCGACCGCGTTCTTCGACATCCTGGCGATCCCCGTGAGAATGCGCGGCCACGCGAGATCGGTCGTCCGGCGTGCCCGCTCGGATTCGATGAGATCGGCACGCACGAGGGCGAGTCCGATGTACAGTACGACGACTCTGATAGGATTTGAAAGGCGGACCACTACGAACGTAGACTCTACCGGATGGGGGAATATAGGGCTTCCTTTCTGCTGATCGCTTGTTCTATTTATCGTTACATACACGAGAATGTTTCTGATTCGTGTTACCACGAGTCACAGCGTCACTCCGGTCGCTCGGCTGGCGGACGGATCGCTGTCGACCGGCCCGAAGTGCGGAGCGGTACCGAGGAGAACCCGATGATGTGATGGCGTGCGGCGATCGCTGTCGGCGCTATCGGGACGCCGGCTCGACGGTGGTCGTCCCGTCGATCGAGGCGTGCTGGAGCGCGATGTCGTGGCGGGTGTGACGCGCGTGGGCTTCGGCCCATCGCCGCGCGGGGCGCTCGGTCAGAAACGCCTCGTGGCCAGGACAGCGACGACACTCCGCGAGCCACGGGGTGACGTCGTCGGGGAAGTGGCCCGTATGCTGGCGGTGATCGAGCGCGAACTGTTCTATCGCCCCGTTGCCGGCGTGGAGTTCGTCGAGTTCGTAGTCGAGGTCCCACTCGCGGTCGCACCGACTGCACGCGATCGTGGGCGTGTCGTCGATTTCTTCGGTCGTGTCGTCGGTGTCACGTGGGTCCGACATGGCTCGATCTACCGGCGTGAGGGGTTTCGTCCCTCCGGTCTTCCAGCGCTGTTGGCCCACTAGCGGGGAGCTACGAGGGACTCGGCGTCTGGACGTGTGAGAGGTAGGCCGCGAGATCGGTCGTCGTCAGGATCCCGATGACGCCGTCGGGCTCGCTCACGACGGGCATGTGATGAAAGCCGTGCTCGACCATCGCGTCCGCGATGTCGCGGATCGAGTCCTGGGGCGTGGCCGTCACGACGTCCGTGCTCATGTACTGCTCCACCGTCGTCTCGACTTTCGGGTGGCTCTCGGCGACGATCCCGACGTAGTCGGTGGTGGTGACGATCCCGAGGAGCTGGTTGTCCTCGTCGACCACGATGACCGAGCCGATCTCCTCGTCGAGCATCGTCTCCGCTACCTCCTCGACGAGCGTGTCCGGCGAGACGGTGTACAGGTCAGTCGACATGAGCTGGCCCGCGAAAATATCGTCCATGATCGTTACCGACACGGCTGACTCATAAGCGTTCACCCGGCTCCCACGATGCAGGGTTCCTCTCTTCGATACCGGGCCGGCTCAGTCACCCGCTGCCGGTTCCGCCGGCAGTCCCGCCGGCGGCCCGCCCCCCAGCTGCTCGCGGTCGTGTTCCGCGCCGAAGTCGTGGTTCGGCCCGACCGCGACGATCCGTTTGGGGTTCAGGTCCGCGTGGGTTTCGTAGTAGTGCTCGGTGATGTGGTCCATGTTCACCGTTGCGGCCACTCCGGGGAGCTGGTAGAGCTCCTTCAGGTAGTTCCAGAGGTTCGGGTACTCCGCGATTTTCCTGACGTTGCATTTGAAATGGGTGTGATACACATCGTCGAACCGGATCAGCGTCGTGAACATGCAGACGTCGGCCTCGCTGAGCGAATCGCCGCAGAGGTAGCGCTGGTCGTCGAGCACCGCCTCCCAGTGATCGAGCGCGTCGAACAGCTCGGACACGGCGTTCTCGTAGGCGTCCTGGGTGCCGGCGAAGCCCGTGCGATAGACGCCGTTGTTGATCGGCTCGTAGATCGCGTCGATCGTCTCGTCTACCTCGTCGCGCTTGCCCTCGGGGTAGAGCGTCGCGTCGTTCGCGAACTCCTCGAAGGCGGTGTCGAGCATCCGCACGATCTCCGCGGACTCGTTGTTGACGATGGTGTCCTGCTTTTTGTCCCAGAGGACAGGCACCGTCACGCGACCGGTCACGTCGGGATCGGCTTCGATGTAGGCCTCCCGGAGGTAGTCGAACCCGTTCACGGTGTCGGGGGTTGCCCCCTCGCGCTCGGGGGTGAACTGCCAGCCGTCCTCGTCGCGGTAGGGATCGACCACGTCGACCGAGATGGCGTCTTCGAGCCCGCGGAGCGCCCGCGTGACGAGCGTCCGGTGGGCCCACGGGCAGGCCAGCGAGACGTAGAGGGGATAGCGGCCCGCCTCGGCCGGGAACTCGGCGTCGGGGTCCGCCTCGATCCAGTCCCGGAAGCTCGTCTCCTGTCGGTCGAACTCGCCGTCGTCATCCGTGGATTCGTAGGCGTCGGTCACCCACTCGCCGTCGATGAGTTGGTTCACGATGGAAGAAGGGGCTCGGGACCCAAAGCCCCGTCGCCGACGTGTGTGGGCGGCACACGCTGGCTTCGAAGGCTTTATTCGCGCCGTCGGCCTCCCGTCGGTAAGATCATGTCCGAAAAACCTGCCTCGATGTATCGCGAGATCTCGAAGCCGCCCTACACCCGCAAGGAGTACATCACCGGGATCCCCGGCTCGAAGATCGCACAGCACAAGATGGGCGACGTCCAGGCCGATCCCGAGGACTTCCCGGTCCAGATCAGCCTCTCGGTCGAGGAGGAGCTCCAGCTCCGCCACGGCGCGCTCGAGTCCTCGCGGCTGTCGGCCAACCGCCATCTCCTCAAGAACCTCGGCGAGGGCAACTACAAGATGATCCTCCGGAAGTTTCCCCACCACGTTCTTCGGGAGAACAAGCAAGCGACCGGCGCGGGCGCGGACCGCGTGTCCGATGGAATGCGCCAGGCGTTCGGCAAGCCCGTCGGCACCGCCGCACGGGTCGATTCGGGCGAGCGCATTTTCACGATCTGGTGTGACGTCGACCAGGCCGAGGCGGCGAAGGAGGCACTCCGGCGGGCGTACAACAAGATCGGCTCGCCGTGTGACGTCACCGTCGAGCGCGGCGAGGAACTCCTCGTCGCCTGACGGCACCCTCCAGTCGTCTCGCTTCTCGAACGCTTTTCCTTCCGGCCGCCGTCGATCCGTCATGCTCAACCTCGCGGTCGCCACGCGAGAGGAGACCTTCGAGCGGATGGGCGATCCGCTGGCCGATCGCGGGATCGACGCCCGACACGTCCAGTGCGAGGAACGGACGACGCACCTCACCGATCCGCCAACCGAGTTCGACGGGTTCGACGTGGGGTTCGTCCATCCCTCGCGGATCATGGAGGGTGGGGTCGCCGACGCGCTGCTCGACGTGCCGTGGGTCAACGACCGCGAGGCGATCCTCACTTCTCGGAACAAGGTCGACGTCATCGCGCGCCTCGCTCGTGCTGACGTCCCGGTGCCCGACACGGTGTTGGTCTCGAACCCGGTCGACGACGCCGAACTGGAGGGCGTTTTCGAGCGGTTCAACCCGCCTGTGGTGGTGAAGCCGAACTCCACGACGCGCGGGACGGGGGTCGTGAAGGTCGGCGATCTCGATTCCTTCCTCGGGGTCACGGACTACCTCGCACTGGTGCACGACTACCAGGCGACCGGCGATCGGTCCTTCCTCGTCCAGGAGTACGTCCCCGACGCGCGGGACTACCGTGCGATGTGCATCGACGGTGAGTACGTCGGCGCGGTCGAGCGGCGACTGCCCGATCCGGCCCGGAGTGTGGGGCGGTGGAAACACAATGTCCATCGTGGGGCCGAGGCCGAAGGCGTCGATCTCGCCGACGAACTCCGCGACCTCGCCGAGCGCACCGCCGACGAACTGGGGATTCCGTGGCTCGGGGTCGATCTGCTCGTGACCGACGATCGCGCCGTGGTTTCCGAAACCAACGCCCGGCCGACGATCGACGACGAGACGAAGTACGAACCCGACTTTTACGACGATCTCGCGGCGCTCATCGAAGACCAGCTGTGACTGGCGGTGCGGTTGCGGGGCGGCGCGGGCCTGGCGGATGAAGGGCGAGGTCACGAGCGGAGCGAGTGGCCGAGGGCTTCGGCGGTGCTGTGCGGTTGCGGGGCGGTTGCGGAGAGCATCAGTAATCGTACCGCGAACGAGCGAAGCGAGTGAGCGGGTGTTTTTAGCGTAGATTCTTGCGAGTAGCGAGGGACGCGAGGCGGCGCGAAGAGGTGGGTGTTCAGAGATCGATGTCCGCGGAGGCGTCGGTCCGGTCGAAGACGACTTCGAGGATCCCGTTGTTGTAGGTCGCGTTCGCGGAGCGTTCGTCGACACGGACGGGAAGCTGGACGCGCTCGGTGGTCTCGCGGCGGTCGCCGGTGGCGTCGATCGTGAGCCGCTGGCCATCGCAGGTGAGATCGATCGACTCCTTGTCGACCCCGGGGAGGTCCGCGACGACGCGCACGCGATCCTCGGCCTCGTAGACGCTGACGTGGGGATCGCCACCGACGGTGTCGGTCTGGATGTTGACGTCGCCGCCGACCATGTCGTTCATCATCCGCTCGATCTCGTCGAAGATGTCCCCGAAGGGATCGCGATCATCGCGGTCGTCGCGGTCGTCCGGACGCATGGACGACGATAGGACTGGATGGGACAAAAAGGGTTCGCGTCAGAAGCCCATGCCGAGCGCGTCGTCGGTGGTCTGAACGCTCCCCACAGCGACAGGGGTTGCTCCCCGCTCGGAGACACGCCACGACTGTCGCCGTTGGAGTGGCTGTCGGTCAGAGTCTACACTGATGCTGAAACCGCCTTCGGCGACAGCTCCGACGGTAGTCCCCTCCAGCAGCGCTGCTATCGCCGACCTCCCGGTTCACGGTAGTCCTCGGGGAGCGCATCGCTGATCCGTTCGATCGGCGCACGATAGCCCGCTTCGTCGATCCAGCGGCGGAGCACCTTATCCGCGTCATCGATCCCGAGCTGTCCGTCGACGATCAGCTGCACCAGCAGTCCGATCGAGCCAGTCACCGAAATCTCACGTTCGGCGGCGAGTTCGCGCGCAGCACGGTCGTCGGTGGCGAGCGTCCCGTCGTGCTCGTCAGCTGCGGAGAGCGCGTGCGCTTCACCGCGGTCGAGTGCGTTACGGAGAGCCGTATCGGGATCGCTGTCAAAGGCGACGCGCTCGACCGCCTCGATCGCGGGGTCGAGGAAGTCGTAGCCGTTTTCGACGCCAGCGCGCAACTCGTCGTGGACGGCGGCGACCGTGACGAGCCGAGCCGGGACCCCATCGAGTACGTCGAGATCGCCGGTGTACGCGAAATTCGAGAGTACCGTTGTGTCTACTACCGTCGGCGAGCGTAGCTGCTCACTCTCCGTCATTCTTGGTGGGCTCGCGGTCGACTTCGAGCACGAGATCGTCGGAATCGCGCCCGAGTGCACTGGCTACCTCCTGCCGGAGGTCCTCCTCGCTGCGCGGCCCGAGACGAAGCTCGAGGCCCGCCGCGGTGAGGATATCTCGCATCTGCCAGCGCGTGACGCCAGCGATCTCGGCTGCCCTCCCCTCGTTTACCTCCCCAAGGGCATAGAGTCCGACCGCGTGGGCGAGGTCGTCGGGGTCTGCATCGATGCTTTCGGGGACAGCCATGATCGTCTCGTTCGTATCTATCGTGATGTACGATAATAAACGTTCTTGGGTCACGAGGGTGCACTCGGCGGGGTTCGACATCGAACCCGCCCGAACGGCTGCGAGCATGATTTCCGATTCCGGTGGCTGAACGAGAAAGGAGGATTTGCTCTTCCTCAACGGCCTCCTCAACACGGTCGAGAGCTCGCGGGAGGTTCTCAGCAAGGAGCCGGTGTTCATTCTGACCTTCCTTCGTGATGAAGCCTGCTTCACGGAGGTCTTGGAGGTAGTTCCGAACCGTGCGGTTGCTCTTATCGATGCGATCGTAAAAAAAGCTGGAAGTGAGTATATCACCCTCAACGAGGTTCCCCTCGTAAGCGAACCGCTGACCGATGAAGTAGATCAAGACCTGTAGTTTCGGGTCAAGCTTTCGGTACTTGTTCCCGATGTTGATGGCTGCTTCCCGGTCGGGCTGCGGTGGCAGGAGCTGGTCGCAATAGGCGCAGTCGAGACTCCTGACGCGAAGCTCTACCTCTACGAAACCGAGCGTCAGAAGCGAGCAGATGTCGCTGATATCGTTGCAGAACGCGCAGGGAAGATCCTGATCTTGTGTGATAGCCTCGATCGCGGGAAAGACCTCGCCGCCGAAATCAATGCTCCGTTCGTGTATGGGGCAACGACTAACCGAATGGATACCTTCGAGCAAAACCAGGTCATGATTGGTAGTCGGGTCGCCGATGAGGGACTCTCTCTGACCGAACTTGATGTCGTCATCGAGATTGATTTCCACGGTGGTTCACGGCGTCAAGAGGCCCAGCGCTATGGACGCGCGATGCACGGCGAGAGCACGGGCGAGCACATCATCCTCATGACGGACACCGAGTACGAAAACCACAGCAAGCGACTGCTCGCCCTCGAAGAGCAGGGCATCAACATTGTCCCGGAACGGCGGTTTTAGGAGCGCTCGGCCGGGAATCCGACGCCGAGCGCGTCATCGGTGGTGGCGATACTTTCCGTGGCGTCGGCGGTGCCCGCCACCGCCCGGATCGCATCAATGTTCTCGGGCACGACATCGGATTCCTGATGGATCGCCTGGAAGAGGTAGAGGTCGTTTCCGGCGGCTTCACCGCCTCCGTCTCGGTGCGTCTTCGACGCACCGCTGTCTTCAACGGTGATCGACTCACCCCAGATACAGTTCTCCCAGAGATCGCCGCGCGGCCGGCCGGCGTCGAGCGCGAACTCCTTCAGCGCGCCCGCGCCGTCGATGTCGAGGCGCTTGGGGATCACGAACAGCCGGGACTCGTCGCGGAGGAGGTCCCGAACCGCCTCGGCGGTCGCGTCGGATTCGAGCGTGACGTTGATCGAGTGGGTGTGCATCAGCGTCGCCGGCACTTTCAGTCCGAGCGTGTCGATCGCGAGGTCGGGGAAGATCGTCTTGACGTCGGGACCGTGGTGGGAGGGAAGCGTCCGGGGATCCGGCAGGATGTCGTTGATCGGGCCGCGCCCGCTCTGGGCGGGGTCGCCACCGCGGCGGACGAGCGTCGCGCGCACCTTCTCGATGCCGTACTCCGCTTCGAGCGGCGCGACGAGGCGCGACAGTCCGGTGGTGTTACACGAAACAACGCGGACGTGGTCGGCCCCGACGGCGCCGGCGTAGTTCGCGCGGGCGTTGAAGCTCGCGTCCACGAGATCGGCATCCTCGCCGCCCTGGTAGAGCGCGGGGGTCTCGTACTCTTCGTAGAGGGGCTTGTTCTCCGCGCCGATGCCCGAGGGCGTGGCGTCGACCATCACGTCCGCTCGCTCGACGAGTTCACCGACCATCCCGGCGAGGTCGATCCCCGCCTCCGCGAAGCGATCGGCGCGCTCCTCGACTGCGGCGTAGAGCGGGTAGCCCTTCGCGACCGCGCGCTCGGCCTCGAAGTTCGGGCGGGTCTTCGCCACCCCTTCGAGGGTCATGTCCGGCTGGGTGCGGACCGCGTCCGCGACGCGCTTGCCGATGGTGCCGTAGCCGTTGACCCCGACGGTGAGCATACTGGCCCTGCTCGGGCGAGGCGAATAATCGTTTCGAGGTGGGCCGAAAGCCTAACGCGGTGCGGTCCCGTGTGTCGGGCATGAGCCGGGGACCGGAATCGGGGGAAAGTGAGGCGTCGCTCGAAACGGCGGCCGAGACCGCCGTCAACCAGTGTCTCGCGCTCAGGCCGAACGAGTCCTGTGTGGTAGTCACCGACGACGAGCGCCGCGCGATCGGGACGGCGCTGTACGACGCCGCGAGCGACCTGACCGAGGACTGCGTGCTCGCGTGCTACCCGCCAGGCGAACAGCACGGCACCGAACCGCCAGCCCCCGTCGCCGCCGCGATGCGGGGGGCCGACGTCGTGTGCTGTCCCACAACGAAGAGCCTGAGTCACACGCGGGCGCGATCGCGCGCGAACGAGGTCGGTGCGCGGGTCGCCACGCTCCCCGGGATCACCGAGGAGATCTTTCGGACAGGGCTCGACACCGACTACCGCGAGATCGAGCGGTGTTGCGAGGAGATCCACGAGGCAGTCGCCGACGCGACCGAGATCCGCGTGACCTCGCCGGCGGGCACCGACATCACGTTCGAGCCAGGCGATCGACCGTGGCTCACGGATACGGGGATCGTCCACGAGCCCGGTGCGATGTCGAACCTGCCCGCAGGCGAGGTATTCGTCAGCCCCGAATCCGCGACGGGCACTTACGTCGTCGACGGCACCATGATGCCCCACGGCCTGCTCGACCGCGAGCTGGAGTTCACGGTCGAAGACGGCTCCGTGACCGAAATATCGGACGACGCGATCCGCGAGCAGATCGAGAGCGCGGCCGACGACGTTGGCGACGCCGCCTACAACCTCGCCGAACTCGGCATCGGCACCAACATCGCCGTCACGGAACTCGTGGGTTCGGTCCTGCTCGACGAGAAGGCTGCTGGAACTGTGCACATCGCGGTCGGTGACGACCACGGCATCGGCGGCGACACTGAAGCGCCGCTCCACCTCGACGGGATCCTCCGCGAGCCGACCGTCCATGCTGACGGTGAGGAAGTGACGCTGCCGGCGACCGAGTGCTGACGGTTGCCGGTAACTGGGATTCTTTGTCGTCGCCGCCCTGACTCGCCGAGCATGGAGGCAGCCGTCTTTCGCGGCCTCGGCGACGTTCGTATCGAAAGCATACCCGACCCCGAAATCGAAGCGCCGACGGACGCCGTCGTCCCCATCACTCATAGGGTCGTTGGAAGTCCGTCCGGGATCGACCGCACGACGGCATGCGGTCGCACCGGTAAACGCTTCCAACCGACCCTATCGGTGCAGGTGTCGAAGCGGGGGATGCCGCCGTCGTCGTCGGCGACTTATCCGGTTGTCGACGACCGCTACGTCTACCTATTCGGCGGTGACAACGAGAAGGGGCGATTCAACCGGGTTGCGTGGAACTGGCGGTACGATCTAGAGAAAGACACCTGGGATCGCAGTGTCTCTGATGCGCCGTTCACGCAGTCGTTCCCGCTACCGACGTTTCACGACGGCTGGCTCTACTACTCCACGGGCAACACCCAGCAGAAAGGCGGGCAGAACAACTACCCGGGAGCACTCAACCAGCGATACGATCCTGAAACCGACAACTGGCAGGTCGTCACGCCGACGCCTCATCCTGTGACAGACGGCTCCGGGATCAAATTCGAAGACGAACTCCACTTCATCGGTGGCTGGAACACGAATGAGGCGTTCTACAACGAGAATCGAGACTACTTCCGGGGCGAAGTGAAAAAACAGCATACCGTTTACGACTACGAGTCGAATACCTGGCGTTACGAGGACGAACTCCCCGGTCACTGGCATCACGGCGGCACTCGTTCGGCCGGCGGGTACCTCTGGCACTATCTCGGGACAATCGATGAAGTAGCCGGAGATGGTCCCGACCAGCACACCGATCGAATCCAACGATGGGACGGTGAACAGTGGGAAGAGATGACACCGGCCCCCGTCAAAAAGATGAACTTCAGCACGATCACATCAGAGATTGGACCCGGCGACGCCTGAGCGGGCACAGCTACTGGGAACGGCTTCTCATCACCTCTACCGATTTGACGTGGTCTATAGTATGCTACTCTCTGACGGGTACTGTTTAGTTGAGCACCTCCTCGGCAGGAGTCGCGCCATATAAAGCATAGTTCAGTCGATGGCGGTTGTGATAGCATTTGAACCGGCGTAACAACCGTCTCGCGCATGGTTGACTGCCTCACCAAAACGAGTGAAAGCGGTCGATCCGCATTGCCACCGTATGGAACTACTTTTCGATGTGGTTCCGGATCATCCGTTGTAGTTTAATGGCGCATTGAGGCGGTGCGGATAGTTGAGCAGGACAGTACTGAGCAAGGTCGCTAATATAGCTTGGTCGGAAAACTGAATGAGTCTTCCTCTGTCTCGGATACTGAGCTCTGTATAAGTCACTGAAGACGGCGTACTCACGGAGTGAGTGTATCACCGATCCGAAGCCGCCGCTACTTCCACCGAATAAGCTGACTGGTTCGTCAGACGAGTTCCTACCAGAACTCGCCTGACTCACCTGCTCACGCAACCTTGGTCGATGTGGATTCGGATCCCACAGCGCTCATAACAGCAATTCGTCGAGACCTGGAAGTTCATACCCTAGATTTAGCACAGGTACAGCTGTACCAACATGACGTTCGAGCGTGTGAGAACATCAACGATATGGCAAACACGCCGACAATACGTACGCGCCGTCGTCGCTCCTTTGCCGCTTTGCGTCTGATTTGCGGAGTTCATCCATGATAACGCGGTTCATCAGTAGCGAGATCGCGACGACGATGATCAGTGCTTCGATAATGTAGGGATCCGTTGTATTGATCTCGTCCAGACCGAAGCGCGATCTGAGTTCCTTGAACAGCAGCTCAATTTCCCACCGCGCCCAATAGAGCTGT
>PXSV01000188.1 GCA_003022685.1 Halobacteriales archaeon SW_9_67_24
CGAGCCAGTCGAGGAGGATCAGTCCGAGCCCGTGGGCCACGACCGAGGGCAGGATCGAGCCGCTCCGGTAGTCGACCGCGCCGAAGAGCACGTCGGTCGGTCCCGAAAGGAGCAGTTCGATCGGCGGTTTCGCGGCGTGCTGGAGCGCGTAGAGCACGGGACTGATGAGCACGCTCTTCGGGCCGAGTTCGCGAACGCCCACACAGAGCAGTCCTCGAAAATAGGTCTCGGCCGCGAGCACGATCACGAACTGGCCGACCGCGTGCGGGAGGAAGGCTCCAAGCGCCGGACTCGTTCCCCACATCGGGTAGTACGCCCGCACGGTCGGCAGCGACGAGCCGACGAGATAGAAGGGGAGGACGAACGCCGCGAGCAGCAGGGTGTTCCGGAGTGCCCGTCGATCGACGCGCCACCCGAGCCGTTCGCCGTACAGCCACGCGAGCACACCCGGGCCAGCGAGATACAGGATCGCGTCGCGGGCCGCGCGGGCCCACAGTCCGGCGCTCCCCGCGGCGTCGCTCCACGCCATCCATACGACCGCGAGGACGCCGCCCCACAGCAACGACACCCGGACCCACGAGAGTCGAAGTCGGTCGAACGTGCGAACTGCCACGACCTACTCGTCTGTCGTCGGCACCGGCCCCGTGCCGACGACTTCGCGGACGTGGGACTCGAACGCCTGGCGGCGCTCGAAGTACGTCTCGTCGATCTCGTCGAGCACGTCGCCGATCCGGCGTGGCCCCTCGGGGGTTCGGATCTCGGTGTCGCCGATCCGCCGTTCGAGCCGCGATTTCTCCATCCCCCACGTCAGTCGTGAGGTCGCCCGCGCGAGCGGGATGCCGTCGATCGACTCGCTCTCGCCGAGTTCGACGACTGGCCCCTCGTCTTCGTCCTCACCGTTGTCGTCGTCAGCCATACCGCCCTTCCGGCCGCCAGCGGATTAGTGGCTTTCGAACCACTTTTTTAACTTCGTCGGGTGTCCTCGTGCGCCTCCGGCGCGCTGCGGGCACCACTCCTCGTAAAAACCTGGACTAAAAACACCCGCTCACTCGCTTCGCTCGTTCGCGGTGAACCGTGCTCGCTTCGCTCGCACGGACGATCGTAGTCGGCTCCGCACGGCACCGCCGAAGCCCTCAGTCGCTTCGCTCCCTCGCCCTTGATCCACCGAGGGACCGCAGCCACACCGCCGAAGCCCTCGGCCCGCGAAGCAGGCCTCGCCCTTCATCCGCCAGGCCCGCTCCGCACTGCCACATCACCCGCCGGCAAACAGCAATGACACTATGTCGACGAACCACGACGCTGTTACTCCGATCGGCACGGGAACTGTCGCCCCGTCGAAACGCGCCGTTCGAGCCATAGCGGGACTTTTGTTCGTCCGGCCGGACTCGGGGACATGAACTTCGAGTCGCTCGTTCTCGCGGCGGCCACGGCCGACCTCGCCGCGGAGGCGGCGCTCGACGCCTACGACGGCGAGCTGCCGATCCTGGCGACCAACCGGACGGAAACCGAGGGCGGTGCGGCCGCCGAGGAGTCCGAACGATTCGACGTGCTCCGCCGCGCCGCCGAACACCGCTCCGTCGAAGCAATCGACATCGAACTCGCAGCAGTCAGGGAGAACGACGGCGCTGGCGTCGTCGAACACGCCCGCGAGCACGATGCGAGCGTCGTGGTCTCGACCCACGACTTTTCCGGGACACCATCCCGGTCGGAACTCCAGGAGACGCTCTCGCTGGCCTGCGAACACGGCGACGTCGGAAAGCTCGCCACCACCGCCACGTCGGTCGACGACGTGCTCGCACTCCTCTCGGCCACGCGCGATCTCGATACCGACGGACGGCGAGTGGCGACGATGGCGATGGGCGCAGCGGGGCGACACTCCCGCGCGATCGCGCCGCTCTATGGCTCGCGGATCGCCTACGCGCCCGTCGATCCGGACGAAGCGACTGCGCCGGGTCAGTACGACCTCGCCACGCTCGCCGGCCTGCTTGACGCGCTACGATGACTCGGCGGAGCTTTCGACCGCGAGCCGGTCGCCGAGCCGTGCGGCCACACCGACACCGAGCAGGCTGATACAGACGCCAGCGACGACGAACGCTACCAAGCGAATATCGCTAGTGATCGCGAACTCCTGAACCGAAACGATGCCGAGCGCCATCGGCGGTACAGTCAACGGTTCGATCACGTCGGCGCGTTCGAGGAAGTACGCCGCGAACCCCCGGACCACGAACGCGACCGCGACGACCACGAACGGGAGGTTGAGCGCGGCGTTTCCTACCCGGGCGTTACGGAGCCACTCGTCGAGCGCGCGGCCGACGCTCGCGGTCAGCGCGGCGATCGCGAGCCACGGCACGCTATCGAACAGAAAGGCCATCGCCGTCGTCAGGGCGCTCGTCTCGGCCGCGAGCGGCGTGGCACTGATGACGCCCGCCACGATCCCGACGAGGGCGAGCCCCGCCGCGACCACCGTTGTCACGATCGAGACCCGTCCCGTGTAGAGCCCGTCACGCACCCCGCCCGCGAGAACCGCGAGCGCGGCGTCGACGCCCAGTCCCTTATAGAGCAAGAACAGACCGGCGACACTGGCGATCGTCGCAAGCGCGACTGTCACGTTCTGCACCGCCACCAGGATCGGGAGCGCGAGGAGGAACAGGCCGACCGGGACCAGCACAGTGGCCCGGAGCTGTTCGTCGGCGAGGAACTGCTTCAGGAGGTAGTAGGTGGATTCGAGGTCGCGCGCCTGGCGCACCACCACCCGCGAGACCCCGTCCACGCGAACTCGGCTCTCGATAACGTGGACCAGCCGCTCGTCGGCCGCGTTGTCGGTCACGACCACCGCCGACTCCACAGGGTGATCGGCGAGGAGGTCGTCGATCTGACGGGCGATCGCCCGGTCGCTATCGACTGACTCGTCGGGGGCCGACACCACCGCGAGGACCGGCTCCTCGCCCTCGTCGCGGCGCTCGCGGGTGAGTCGGAGCCCTTCGAGCAGGCAGTTCACCCGGCTGTTCTCTGGATCGTCGAGCCCGACCGCGGTGACCAGCGAGCGCACCGCTCGCTCGCCGACCACCGGCGTCTCGCCCGCGGTGCCGGCGACGACCGCGCCGCGATCGATGCAGACGACGAGACTACTCACGCCCGGTGTGACGGCGTCGCCGAATAAAAACGTGCGTCATGGACGCAGCCCGGCGATCGAACCGGGCTGTCGGCCTACAGCCGGAGTCGGAACTCCTCGTCCGCACCGACCGCGCCCGCGACGCCCGCGCCGAAGGCGTACGCTACGCCCTGGGACTCCGCACGGAGCCGTTCGAGGAAGTTCTGCTGTGGTTCGAACTCCTCGACGGTGACCTCGCGGGTGCCGAGCTCGTCGGCGAGGTACTCCTCGATGTCCTCGCGGGTCCCGAGCTCGTCGACGAGCCCGTTCTCGTCCGCGTCGGTGCCGAGATAGACCCGCGCTTCGGTCTCCCTGACTGTCTCCTCGTCGATCCCGCGGCCCTCGGCGACCCGCTCGACGAACGTCTCGTAGTAGTCGTCGACGATCCCCTGGAGGTACTCCTGATCGTCCTTCTCGGGTTCTTTCAGCGGGAACCCCGCATCTTTGTACTCGCCGGCGTTGAGCGGCTGGTATTCGAGCCCGAGCTTGTCGGCGAGGCCCTTGGCGTTCACGTTCGAGCCACGGACGCCGATCGAGCCGACGATGCTGGCCTCGCGGGCCCAGAGTTCGTCACAGCCGCTGGCGATCCAGTACCCGCCGCTCGCGCAGGTGTCGGTCGCGTACGCGATCGTTGGGCCGGAGAACCGCTCGACCGCGAGCCGGATATCCTCGCTCGGGAGCACCTCGCCGCCTGGCGTGTTCAGCTTCACGATCAGCGCCCGAACGCTCGGATCCTCGTCGGCGCGTTCGATCTCCGTGACCACCTTGTCGGCGGGGATCGAGCGCTGCCGGCTGCCCGGGAGGCGGCTCCCCTCGCGCGTGATCGGCCCCTCGACCGCGACTTCAGCGACATCGTAGCCGTCGGCCATCCGCGATCGGAGCCGCTTGATCGTCCCCCACACGCCGGCGCTCGCGGTCGCACCCGCAACGACGCCGCCGAGCGCTCGCCGTCCGAATCGGAGATCCGTCATACCTTCGCTCGGAGGGCGGGAGGGATTAAGGGTTCGCCCGCGACGTCGCTGTCGTGTTCGTCGGTTGGATCGGAGAGGCGACATCCAGAGGCAACTCACGTTGGAGTCCGGAACAACAACCTTATTTCGTTGTAGCGAATAACAACAGATGATGGGAGGGAACGGCGGAGCGACGAAGCTCCTCGACGTGGAAAGAGCGCTTCCCGACGAACGGGACGCTCGCCGACGTCACTGCGTGGCGTGTGCCACAGGCGGATCGGTATCCGGAGGGAGTACGATACTCCATGCAGTACGGGTACGTCGACGGGAGGACCGTCATTCGATACGATAACTTTCCGGATCATCCCGGAACGGAACGCCACCACAAACACACCGAGGATGGATCGGTCGAGGCCATCGAGTTCCCCGGACTGTTCCCCCTCTACCAGCGGTTCAAACAGGAGGTACGCAATCATGGCGAACACTGGCCCTGACGACGGCGAGGACGCACCGCCACGCACGATGCATATCCGCTTCGGGCACGGCAACGAAGAGCGCATCGAGGAGACCATGAGGGCGCTCGACCGCGGCGAGACGCCCGATGCATACTTCGAGCGCGTCTACCGCGACGAGGACGACCTACATCGCGTAACGCGCCCGAAGAACCTCGAACTGCTCCGAACGCTGGCACGTGAGCGTCCCGAGAGCATTCGTGAAACCGCCCGACTCGTCGACCGGGACGTGCGGCAGGTCCATCGCAATCTGGAGGAGTTGGAGGAGCTCAGTCTCGTCGAGTTCGAAGCGGACGGACGCTCGAAGCAACCGGGCGTCTGGTACGACGAGATTGCCGTCGAACTCCCCCTGAACTCCGGCGACGAGACGGACGCGAACGAAACAACCGAAGTCTGATAGAACCGACACAGCCCCGAGCGGTGACCATTCCGTCCGTCCTCGAAGCAGCGACGAACGACGCCGAGCGTTCAGCGGTCCGCGCTACCCCGTTGGCGAACCGGCTTTCGGTGGCCGCACTCGTCGGAAGAAATTCAGCAGACGGGATCCTGTTATGCAGTCGCTAAGCGCTACCGAACAGCGAAAACGACGTGACTGCCCTACAGCTTGCCGGCCTTTTGCAGCTTCATCAGGTCCTCGGTGTCGAGGGTCTCGCCCTTCTTGAACTGCTCGTAGATTTCCTCGGCCTCGGCTTCGGCCTCCTCGCGCTTCTTGTTGCGCTCGGATTTGCGCTCTTCTTCCTCCTCTTTGTCCATCTCGCGCAGGCGCTTTTGAACCTCGACGAAGTCCTCGTGGTGGCGGTCGGCGGTCTCCTGGGCCTCCACGAACTTCTCGTGCCACTCGTCGGCCTCGTCGCGGACGTCGTCGGCCTCGCGGTAGGCCTCGATCATCCGGTTGTGGTGTTCCTGGGCCTCGTCGGCGAGTTCGGTCACCTTCTCGTGGTGTTTCGAGGCTTCGGCACGGACCTCCTCGGCCTCGGCTTTGACCTCTTCGAGCCCGTCGGTCTCGCCGAGCGCCTCCTTTCGCTGTCGGTACTCCTCGCGCTTGTCCTCGATTTTCTCGATGAGCTCGCGCTCGTCCTCGCTCGACAGGACCTCGGTCTGCTGTTTGAACTCGAGGTCCTCGATCTCGGATTCGAGCTCCTCGAGGTCCTTCCCCTCGTCGAGTTCGAGGTCGGACTTCATGTCGTCGACCTCGTCGAACAGCTCGTTGGCCTCGGCGTTGAGGTCGTTGCGTTTCTGTTTGTGTTCCTGTACCTGGTCGTTCAGCTCGTCGCGCTTCTCGCGGTGCTCTTGGGCGGCGTCGACCTGCTCGCGTGTCTTGGCGTTCAACTCGTCGCGCTTGCTGGCGCGCTCGGAGGCCATCTGGTTGAGGTCGTTGCGCCGGTCGCGGAGCTTGCCGGCGAGTTTGATGAGCTTGCCTTTCGAGTCGCTGTCGAGGTCGTCGTCGGTGAGTTCGACGTTCGCTGATTGATCGATTGTGCTTGGCATGGTTCGTTACGATTCCAGTCGCGCCGGCGTCCGTGGTCGCCGCTCCCGGTCGGTCGCTGTCGGCTGTCGAGGAGGAGCCCGTATCATTTCGGTGTGCGTGCGATCCCACAGAGACGCCAGCGGCGTTCTGGTACCTCCACATACTATCAGGATGGGTTTAAACGTTGCGGTCACGACAGTCCGTAAACAAGTATCACGGACCGTGCGCCGCCGGCCGCCTCACCCACCATCCATCCGTCTATCCGTCTATCCCGCCACCGACACCATCCCTACCGTTCGACGGTGGTGGTTGTCTCGTGGCCGTCGATCGACAGGGATAGCTCGACGCGCCGTGCTTCGATCGGCACGTCGATCTCGCCGACCGTGTCTCGTGAAAGCGGAGCGACATCGACCGATAGCGTTCCGTCGGCGTCGCCGGCCGTCCACACGAGGTCGCCCGCCGCAGGTTCGGGCGTGTCGTTCACCACGACGAGGTGGGTCTCGCCCGGCGTCGACTCGTCGAGAAACGCTTTTGCCGGTGCGAACGCCGTCTCGACGGCATCCACGACGTGCTCGCTCGCTGCCGGCGGGAGCGCGGTGACGATCGGCCGCCCCGACTGCCGAAGCGATTCGAGCGCGCGCCTGGCCCGTGCAGCAGCGTCCCTATCGATCCCGGGGATCACATAGCGAGTGTGTGAGCCGGCATCGACCGGGTCGTCGGCACCGGCGTAGCCGTCGAGCACCCACGCATCCGTGGTCGCCACTTCGTCGGGACCGGTCTCGAAGCCTGAGAGGACGAAGGCAGGGACGTCATCCGGCAACGCCGCCGCGGCGGCACTCGCGGTCGCCGCGGAATCGCTGCCCCCGGTCGCCCGCAGCGCGTAGCGATCCCCCTCGTCGGTCACCGACTCGAAGCTCGCGGCGTCGTCGCGGACCCCGAACCCGGCGAGGCTCGGGTGGTGGCCGTACGCGCCCCCGAGAGTGCGGGCGACTCGGCGTGGTCGTTCAACGTCGAATCCACCGGGATCGAGGGGAACGTCCTGGAGAACGAGCAGCCCCGCCTCGTCGGCGGCGTCGTAAAACGCGGGCGACGGGACCCCACCCACGGGACGGACGAGGGTGGCGTTCGCCGCGAGCGCGCGCTCGACGGTTTCGGGGGTCGGCGACCGCGAACACCATCCCCGGATCGGGACGCGAGTGCCGTTGACCGATACACCCTGAGAGCTGCTCTCGACCGTTCGGAAGCCGGTTCTCGCGGTTCGCTCGCTCTCCCCGAGCGCTGCGTGAACGACGTAGCGATCCTGCGCACCGAACCCGTGCGGGTGCCAGCGGTCCGGATCGCGGACGGTGAGTTGGCCGCGAATGGTCACGCGCTCGCCTGCATCGGCGGTGACGCCGACCTGGCTCAGCGCGCTCATCCCCTCGGCCCCCGCCGGCCGGAGCGAGAGCGCGATCCGATCGCGGAGGTCGGTGCCCGCATCGATGGTGACGATCGCGTTGACGCCCGTCCCGTCGTCGGTTTCGTAGTGGCGGATCGTGAGGTCGGTAACCACGTTCTCGGGTGTGGGTTCGACGCCCACTCGCCGGACGCCAGGGGTCGTTGGCTCGTTCGCCCCGGACGCTTGCCTGGCGTCGTCGAGCCGGTTTTCGGGAGCCCGGCACTCGACGAGGAGTTCGTTCCCGGAGACGGGGTCGAACACGGTTCGAAACGGCGTGAAGGGAGTGTCGTGCGTGCCGAGAAACGCGCCGTTCAGCCAGACGCGCCCACGAGGGGAGAGCCCGTGGAGTTCGAGGATCGCTCGACCTGCGGCCTCGCGCGGGTCGGCGAACGTCGTTCGGTAGGCGACGGCGTGCTCGCCGGCGAAGCGCGACGGGCGCGGCGAATCGACCGCCACCCACTCGTCGGCGACCGGTGGACCCTCAGCTCGCCGCGACGTGCGAGGCGGCCGAGTGCGACCGCGACCTCCCGGACGAACCCGCGCTCGTCTTTCGCGATCCGGCCGGCGAGCGTCGGGCGTACGAGTGTGCGTGCGGGGAAGTCACGGTGACGGTCGCAAAGACACAGCCATAAACGCCACACCGTCGAGGGGGCAGTATGGAAGCGGTCGTCGACGCACACGGTCACGAGCACGTCACCGCCCAGCATGCGAGCACGCTCGAACTCACGAGCGACGACTTCCTCACGCCCGCCGGCGACTGCATTCTCGGGATCGAGGCCGACCGCACGCCCGCCGACTTCGACCCCGATTTCGTCGCGGCCTGTCGCGACGCCGACGCGACGATCACCGCGACGTTCGAGGCGGGCGATCACACCGAAACGGTCCGCGGTCGCGGTCATCCGGATCTCGAATTCACGAACGACCGGAGCCTGGTCTGCCGCACGAGCGAGTACGTGGACGATCGGACGGTGATGGTGGCAGCGGACGCGGCAGCCGCCGATCTCGATCGGGACTTCGTGGCGGCGCTCGCCGAGGGTGCGGACCTCCAGGCTACCTTCCGAGTCGAATAGCGTTTTGTGGCCGGCGGTCCTTCCGTGGCTATGACCGACGACACCGAGCCGACCCGGAACATCAGCGGCGGTCCCGACGGCGGCGGACTCGAAACGGCGTTCGACGAGCGCGAGGCCGACACGCGCGCCGAGGCCGTGGTGGACCGTCTCGGCGAACTCTACTGGCAGAAAACCTACGGCGGCCAGGACGCCTTCGAATGTCTCGTGCGCACGATCCTGAGCCAGAACACCTCGGACAAGGCGAGCCAACCCGCCCACGACGCACTGATGGATCGCTACGGCGAGAAAGGCGGCGACCTCGCGGCGGCGCTCGCCGACGCCGACCAACCCACGCTCGCCGAAACCATCCAGTCGGCGGGTCTCTACAACCAGAAATCGGCGACGATGATCGCCATCGCCAAGCGCATCGTCGATGAGTACGGTGGGGCGGAGGAGTTCAACGAGTTCGTTACCGAGGAGGATCCCGAAACCGTGCGCGACGCACTGCTCGACTTCTCGGGCGTGGGTCCCAAAACCGCCGACTGCGTGCTCCTGTTTTCGGGCGGGCGCGGAGGCGTCTTCCCGGTCGATACGCACGTCCACCGCATCTACCGCCGGCTCGGGGTCGCGCCGCCCGACGCCGATCACGAGGAGGTGAGAGCAGTCGTCGAAGACCAGGTGCCGGCGGAGAAATGCGGGTTCGGCCACACCGCCTCGATCCAGTTCGGGCGGGAGTACTGCTCGGCGCGCAAGCCGGCCTGCTTAGAGGACCCCGACGCCTGTCCGATGGCGGATCTCTGCGAGCAGGTCGGCGTCTATCCCGACACGGGCGAGGTGGTCGATCCCGCCGACGCGCCGGGTGAGTGATCAGAGTTCATAGGTAGCGAAGTCAACGCCGAGTTCGTACCCATCCGCTTGCGCGGCATCGCGCAACTCGGCGGTCGTCATCCGCTGGAGGTGCTCGTTCAGGTTGAGTAGTACCGTACGGTCGGCATTCGCGTCCGCCAGCGCGGCTCGAAGGTCGTTCTCGTCGCCGTGGCCGAACGTCCGGAACAGCGCCGCACCCTCGGCGAACAGCAGGTCGGCGTCCGCGTAGACGCGATCAGGCTCGCGTTCGGACATGAACTCCCACATATCGGGTGCATAGACGACCGCTCGCCCGTCGCACTCGATCGCAAACCCGAGCGTGTCAAACTCCGGCCGAGCGTGTTCAATCGGGAACGGCGTCACGGTCAGGTCGCCGACCGAAACGGCGTCGCCGTGCGCGAGCGTTCGCAGATCGAGTGTCGATTCGAGGTGCGGTGTGGACTCGTGGAGGTGCTCGAGACACCCTTCCGAGAGATAGACGGCGAACTCGGGGTCGTGTGGCTTCTCGGCTCGATCGAAGTCCTCGCCGTTGCCGACGTGTCGGTCGAGCCCCATCGCGGCGTGGGCGAGTTCATGGAGGCCGCCCACGTGGTCGAAGTGGTGGTGCGTGAGAAAGAACGCGTCCATCTCGGTCGTATCGATTCGGTGCAGTTGTTCTTTGATTTCCGGCCCGATGTCGATGACGACTGTCGTGTCTTCGTTTTCGATCAGGAGACCAGGTCGCCGCCGTCGGCCGCTTTCCTGGCAGTACGTACAGCCACACAGCGGCGCGGGCACGCCGACCGCCTCGCCGGAGCCGAGGAGCGTGATTTCCATGTGTGCATCATCCGGTGCTGGAGCAAAAACGGGGCGGTCAGACAGAGACGACTGCGGACCACTCCAACTATGAGGGGCTACGGAGCGTCGGACGATTCATCACCGCCTGCGGACGGCGGCGACCAGCGTGAGCGAGACAAGGACGAACGCGATCAGCGAGAGGTTCGGTACGGAAAGACCGAGAAACTGGTACTGTACGGCCGAACAGCCACCACCGATCGAGCACGTTCCGGACCCGCCGCTGATCTGGAGCCACGAGTGATACGCGGCGATACCGATCCCGAGGACCGACAGCGGGAGCGCGGTGCGGCAGACGCGGGCACGGTTTTCGAGCGCGGCCACGCCGAGGATCACCGTCAGGGGATACATCAGGATGCGCTGATACCAGCAGAGTTCGCAGGGGACCAGGCCAAGACCGAGGCTGAGATAGAGGCTCCAAGCGGTGGCGACGACCGCGACGAGCGTGCCGGCGGCGAGCCATAGTCGAGAATCGACACGGCGCATTTGCTGGATTCTCGCACAAGTGGAACGTAGTGGTTGCGGTACGAGTCGCGGTGCTGTGCGGTGGGACGCCCCGCGCTCGGCTCCTGCCGAGTGTACGGAGGAGGAACGGGGCTGCGAGCGCGTACCGGGCTACGCGCCCGGCGCGCGCACTGCATTGCGGAGGCGGCCTGGAGGACATGAAAGAGGCGAGCGAGCGCGCCGTCGTTTCGCTTCGTCTGCTCGCGGGC
>PXSV01000189.1:0-6592 GCA_003022685.1 Halobacteriales archaeon SW_9_67_24
GCTCTCTCGTGATGACGAGACACCGTAGGTGTCTCGAACCACTCCGCTCAGTCCCACCCGGTGTGGTTTTCTCGGTCAGCGTCGCTTATCCGAACATCCCCGATTTCGACACCCGTAGTACCGTGATCAGTAGATGAAGGGCCGACACGAAACCGACCGTCAACGGGGGTCGGAGACAGTAGAACCGACAACCTATTGATCCGGCTGGTCGAACTCCGGTCAATGTCAGAGCGTACCTTCGATCGCGAGACGCTCCTCGACCTCACGGTCAACGTCATCCCGCTCGGGATCATCCTGTTTTTCGTCGCGCTCTTTCTCGTCATCAGGCCGTGGGAGCGGAACCTCTTCGTGACCGCGGTCAGCATGGGGCTGCTGGTGGTGCCGTTCGTTGCGCTCGCGCTCCTCACGTATCTCTCCGGTCGGGTCATTGCGAGTGCCGAGCAGACCGACGCCAGCGCGGTTGACGGCGACTCGGGACTCCTCGAATCAGGCTCGAAGGGAGCGACCAGCGACCTATCCGAGGGTGTCACCGGCGAAACCGCCGACGAGAGTGCAGATGACGACGACGAAACGGACGATCTCGAACCCGCCATCACCGAAACCGACACCAACTGACTCGGAGAGAACGCCGGGAGCCTGGCTTCGGCGCGTTCGACCGCCACGAGCGGTCGTCGGCTACCATCGTCGATCCGCCGGAGCGGTTGGCGCAACGGCCCGCCACCGCGATCGGTCGTCACGCCCCGAGTGCGGTCTCCCTCCGGCGATTCGAGTTCCCGAACCACTGGCCGAAATCTAAGGACTCTTTACGCTGTGGCTTCGAGTTCACGGCATGGTAGAAGCCCAGCTCGTGATGACGGTCCTGATGGGACTGCTCCTCGCTGGCGTCGCTGCGTGGCTCGCCCGCATCGAGGACTGGCGCTCGTACACGCCGCTTGCGGGCGGCGGTGGCGGTGCCGTCGGCGGGGAGACCGGCTACGCCAACGAGGAGAAACCCGGCGGGATCATCCGGTGGTTGACGACGGTCGATCACAAGGACATCGGGGTTCTCTACGGCACGTACGCCGTGATCGCCTTTACCGTCGGCGGCATCATGGTCATGCTGATGCGGGCGGAGCTTCTCGCACCCGCCACCGACGTCATCGGCGCGGAGTTCTACAACTCGCTGCTCACGAGCCACGGTATCACGATGCTGTTTCTGTTCGGGACGCCCGCGATCGCGGCGTTCGGGAACTACTTCATCCCTCTCCTGATCGGCGCGGACGACATGGCGTTCCCGCGGATCAATGCCATCGCGTTCTGGCTCCTTCCACCAGGGGCGATCCTCATCTGGGCGGGCTTTTTCACCGCCCCGGTTGCGAGCCTCGACATCGTTCCGGCCCAGACCGCGTGGACGATGTACACGCCGCTGTCGGCGGGCGTCGGGAGCGGCACCCAGGCGAACGTCGGCGTCGACCTCATGCTGCTCGGACTGCATCTCACCGGTGTCTCGGCGACGATGGGGGCGATCAACTTCATCGCCACCATCTTCACCGAGCGCGGCCCGGACGTGAACTGGGCGAACCTCGATATCTTTAGCTGGACGATCCTGACCCAGTCCGGCCTGATCCTGTTCGCGTTCCCCCTGCTCGGGAGCGCGCTCATCATGCTGCTGCTCGATCGCAACTTCGCGACGACGTTCTTCGCGGCCGGGGAGGGTGGTGGACCGATCCTCTGGCAGCACCTCTTTTGGTTCTTCGGCCATCCCGAGGTGTACATCCTCGCGCTGCCGCCGATGGGGATCCTGAGCCTCGTGATCCCGAAGTTCAGCGGGCGGAAACTGTTCGGGTTCAAGTTCGTCGTCTACTCCACGCTGGCGATCGGGGTGCTCTCCTTCGGCGTGTGGGCACACCACATGTTCTCGACGGGGATCGATCCCCGGATCCGCGCGAGCTTCATGGCGGTCTCGCTGGCGATCGCCATCCCGAGCGCAGTCAAGACGTTCAACTGGATCACCACGATGTGGGGCGGGAACGTTCGGCTGACGGCCCCCATGTTGTTCTGCATCGGGGCGGTGTCGAACTTCATCATCGGCGGCGTCACCGGCGTGTTCCTCGCCTCCATTCCTGTGGACCTCGTGCTCCACGACACCTACTACGTGGTAGGACACTTCCACTACATCGTGATGGGGCTGCTCGGGTTCGCCTTCTTCGCCGGGGTCTACTACTGGTTCCCGCTCTTTACCGGGAAGATGTACCAGAAACGCCTCGCCAAGGCCCACTTCTGGCTGACGGCGATCGGGACCAACCTCACGTTCTTCGCCATGCTGTTCCTCGGCTACCTCGGGATGCCCCGGCGGTACGCGACCTACGACTTCCCGATCGGACCGGTGAACATCGTGACCGTCTTCCACCAGCTCGCCACGCTCGGCGCAGTGATCATCTTCGTCGGCCAGGTCATCTGGATCTGGAACCTCGTCGAGTCGTGGTACGAGGCCCCCAGCATGGAGGACGCGGACCCGTGGAACCTGAAGGAGACCGGCCAGTTCACCCACGAGTGGCAGTGGCACGAGCGCCGGACCGAGACCGCGATCACCGACGGTGGCGAGGATGCCGACGGGGAGACGGCGATGACCGACGGTGGTGAGCGCGAGCAACGTGAGCGCGATCCTCGTCCGAGCGCGGAGCGATCGGACGGCGGCGAGCAAAGCGAGTCCAGCAGCGACGAGGAGAGCGGCATCGAGGACGATCAGTAACCGCCCGACTGTTGGGACTCTTTGATCTCCAAGGGTTCTCGAACGCTGGCGGACGAGCAACGCGAACTCCCCCGAACGGAAGTGTGCTGAATCATCTCGGTCCCCATTGGTCGTGTTTCACACGACCAGGCACACCCAAACACCGCGTCAGGTACCGGCCTCGTCGCTACGAACCGTCGGTGTGATGTCGCCGTGTCAAGATGGCGTATCGGATGAATCCGACAGTCCCGAGTTCGGTCGGGCCGGCGGTCGCGTTAGCTGACGACCAGAACGACGGTCATCGCCGCCATCGACACCGAGATGGCGACGAGGATCAGGAGGAGGAGCTCTTTTTCAGCCATGATGGTGGTTCGGGCGTGCGAGGACAAAAAGCTGATTGTCCGGCAGAGGCAACTCGCAGGTATGTCGGAAAACCCGACGGCGACGACGCACGCGACGGGGCGGCGCGGCCGGTCGGTAGTCCTCGTCGTCTACGTCGTCGTCGTCGCCATCGCGGGAATCACGGGGGTCCTGCTCGGGACGTTCGGCCCCGACGAGCTCCGGCCGGTCGAGCTCTTCTTCTTGATCGAACTCCAGCCAACGCCGCTCGGCCTCGCGGTCTACGGGATGGGGACGATGGGCGTCGGCCTCGGAATCCTCCTCGTGCTTGTGAGCTACGCCTCGCGGCGCTACGACCCCTGACCGACGGCAATCGCCGACGCCTGGCGCTCACGCTCGCGGTTCCAAGCCATCGCGATCCCGGGTCGTTCGGGTGGCGGCCGTCATTGTCGTGCCAGTCTCGGTCTCGGTCACGCTCCGGTTCGATGCCGCCGCGTCGATCGCCGCGAGCGCGATGCCGTACCACGGAGGACGCTCGACGTCGGTCGCACCGACCCGGGTGTAGCGCGTCGAGACGACGATCGTCGCCGCTCCATCGGCCCCCTCACCGCTGAGCCGCTGGGTGAGCGTGTAGCTACGAACGAGGCCCTGTTCGGTGATGTCGGCTCGGACGCTGACTGACCGATCGAGACCGATCGTCGTGTCGGGCGTGCGGCGGGACGCCGCCGGCACGAGGCGGTAGACCGTCGTCCCGTTGCGCTCCGTTCGCCCGGCGACGACCGTCTCGCTCGCGACGAACATCGTCTCGATCCGTCGGCTTCCCGCCGCGGCGACCGACGACCGCTGGGCGGCGACCGTCCCCGATGACGCCCGGCGGTAGGTCGTCGCGTTGCCCGCGTTGGTCGTCGCCACGAGCAGCCGCTCGCCGTCGTCGTAGTACGCCGCGCGCCGCAGCGACGTCGACCCGTTCCAGCGTTTCGTGATCCGGAACCGGCCGTCGTCGGCGACGCGAGTCACGCTCTCGATCCGGCGGATCGGCGTCCCGTTTCGAGCCCGATACGTCACCGTCCGCCGTTCGGTGTACGACGCACCGTCGAGCGTCGCGTCGTGCGCCGCCGCGAGCACGCTGGCGTTCACGACGCCCTCGCCGGTGAGGCCGGGCGCGAGCTGCGGCACGGGCGTCGGGGTCGGCTCGTCGGTCGGAACGGCCACCGGCGTGAGCGTTCGCTCGGGGCCCCCTGCGTCGCCCCCGAAAACGCCGTTACAGCCCGCAAGCACGACGCAGACGACGAGCAGGAGCGGGAGAAGTCGGCGCGTGCGCGAACGCGTCGTTCCGGCGGATGGCCGTGCGGTGTCCGAGCGTTCGGACGCGTCCCAACAGCTAAGTCGCCGCTCGTCGCAGTGTTCGGGCATGTACGAGATCCTGCTGTGTGTCGACGCCGACGGGACGAACCTCGATCGCCAGCTCGACGCCGTCACCGACCTGCCGAGCGCGGCCGACGCGGTTCACGTCACGATCTGTCACGTCTTCGGCGAGAACCCCTCGGGGGCCTCCGCGACCCAGGTCGGCTCGGTCCGGCGCGCGGCCGACCGGCTCGACGACGCCGGCATCGAGACCGCGATCGTCGGGGAGAGCGGCGATCCGACCGACGCCATCCTCCGTGTGGCTACCGAGCGCGACGTCGACGCGATCTCCATCGGCGGGCGAAAGCGCAACCCCTCGGGGAAGGCGCTGTTCGGCAGCGTGTCCCAGTCGGTGATCCTCAACGCCGAGCGCCCGGTGTTCGTGGCCGGACTGAGCGACTGAGTTCCGGACCGAAAGCGGTCCGGCGGCGCTTTGCCCGCCCGAACGACCCGCCACCCGAACCGTTCGGGCGACGCTACGCACCGTCGGCGGGTCCGTAGACATCGGTGCACGCCGTGGCGACGCGGTCGGGCGTCGCCCGGCCGGTGTACCCCTCCTGTAGCTCCCCGTCCTCGAACAGCGCCAGCGCCGGGGCGGCGTCGATGCCAGTCATTCGCCGGAACTCCGGACTGCTCTCGCCGTCGAGGCCGCCGACGGCCACCCCGTCGGGGACCGCCGCGAGGATGGCGTCGAGGTCCTCTTTCATCGCCTCGCAGGGATCACAATGATGTTTCCAGACCGTGACGATCGCGCGGTCGTGGTCCGCGACGAACGCCTCGTAACTCCCGTCGTCGAGTTCGACCACCGCATCGGGAACCGGCGTTCCCGGTCCGAGTTCGTGGACGACGCGCGCCATCCGTGCGAGGGTCGCCGTCGACGGCGATCGATCGAGGTGGGCGTCGATCGCGAGGAACGCGACGAACTCCTCGCGGGTGACGCCGAGGTCGTCGATCCGCTCGGCGGCGACGTCGGCCGAATCGAACCCGAACACCTCGGCGACCGACTCGTGGAACCGCTCGGCCGACGAATCGGCGTAGGTGTCGTGGTACACCGCGCGGGTGTCCTCGAACGCGGCGGTCGTGGTGACCGTCGCTGTCTCCGGATCGATCGAAACCACGCCGCCGTCGACGAGCGAATCGAGGAGCGCTTCGGCGTCGGGCTCGGTGTCGCCGGCGTCTACGCCCGGTCCGAGAGGGTCGTGTCGGGTGTCGGTGTCGTCGGTCATACGCCGAGGTACCGTTCGCGGGTTTCGTCGTCGGCCCGGAGCTCCCCGGCGGTGCCGTCGAACACGATCGTCCCCTGGTCGATCACGTAACACCGATCCGCGATCTGGATCGCCGCCGCGGCGTTCTGCTCGACCAGCAGGAGGGTCGTGCCCGCGTCGCGGATCCGCTCGATCGCGCTCTCGACCGCCTCGATTATCTGGGGCGCGAGCCCCTCGTAGGGTTCGTCGAGCATCAACAGCTCGGTGTTCTGTTTCAGCGCGCGCCCGATCGCGAGCATCTGCTGTTCGCCCCCCGAGAGCGTGCCGGCCTGTTGTGACTCGCGCTCTTCGAGCCGGGGGAAGAACTCGAAGACCTCCTCGGTCGACATCCCGCTCCGCTGGACCTGGACCGACCGCCCGAACGTGTTCGAGCGGTTCTTCGCGACGTCCGCGAGGTGGAGGTTCTCCCCCACTGTTAGATCCGCGAAGATCCGGCGTTCCTCGGGCACCAACGAGATCCCGGCCATCGAGACGTCCTCGACCGCTCGCCCGGTGATGTCCTCGCCGTCGTAGGTGATCGTGCCGTCGCGGACTTCGGGTGGTTTCGAACTCGCGATCGAGCGCAGCGTCGTCGTCTTCCCCGCGCCGTTGCGCCCGAGCAGCGCACAGATCTCGCCGTCCTCGACCGTCATCGAGAGGTCGCGCAGGAGGTGGCTCTCGCCGTAGTACGCGTCGACTTCCTCAAGGGTGAGCAGGCTCACAGCTCGACACCACCGAGATAGGCTTCCTGGACGGCCGGATCGCCCTGTATCTCCTCGGGGGTGCCCTCCGCGATGACCCGGCCCCGATTGAGGACGATGATGCGATCGGAGACCTCGAAGACGATCTCCATGTCGTGTTCGATCAACACCAGCGTGAGTCCGAGCTCCTCCTT
>PXSV01000189.1:6714-10308 GCA_003022685.1 Halobacteriales archaeon SW_9_67_24
CGGCTTCGAGGGTTCGCCTGGTCGCGTCGTCCACCGCGGAGTACCGGTTGCGGTGGCGGAGGAAGTTGAGCCGGAAGGATCCGTGTTCGGCTCCCAGCGCGGCGATCTCGGCGTTCTCCTCGACGGTGAGCTCCGGGAAGATCGAGGCGGTCTGGAACGACTTGCTGATCCCCTGCTGGACGACCTCGTAGGGGGCGCGATCGGTGATCGACTCGCCCTGGAACACGATGTCGCCCTCGGTCGGGTCGAGCATCCGCGTGATGAGGTTGACGAGCGTGGTCTTCCCCGCACCGTTCGGCCCGATCACGCTCACGCGCTCGCCCTCCTCGATCGCGATGTCGACGTCGTCGGTCGCGGTGAGCCCGTTGAACCGCTTTACGAGCCCGTGGGTTTCGAGCAGCGCCATCAGCGCTCCTCCAGTCGTTCCGTGATCCACGATCGGCCGTCCTCCACGATGCCCCAGATACCCTGCGGGAACAGGACGACGACGATCACGAACACCAGGCCGAGCACGAGATGCCAGTAGGGACCGATCCAGTCGAAGGGGTACCCGCCACTGACGACGTTCTCGACCCAGAGGTAGATCCCGGCACCGATCACCGGGCCGATCAACGTCCCGACGCCCCCGAGGACGGTCATGATGACCACCTCGCCGCTCGTGGTCCAGTACAGCGAGGCCAGCGGGACGTACTCGCCCTGGACCGTGAACAGCGCTCCCGCGAGTCCCGCGAAGGTCCCCGAGAGCACGAACGCCGCGAGCTTGTACCGTCGGACGTCGAACCCGACGAACTCCGCACGGCGTTCGTTCCCGTGGATGGCGCGGAACACGACCCCGTACGGCGAGTTGAGGATCCGCAGGATGACCGCGACGCTCGCCACCAGCGCCACCGCGATGAACGCGTACCGCCACGTCCCGAGCAGCGTCCCGGCGATCGAGGGCAGCTCGCTCCCGAGCTCGACCGACCCGAGCAGCGGCCCGATGTCCACGCCGGTCAGTCCGTTGTCACCGCCGGTGATGAACGAGAGCGGGGCCGAGGCCATGAAGTAGATCATCTGGGCGAACGCGAGGGTGAGGATCGCGAAGTAGATCCCGCCCCGGCGGAGCGACAGCACCCCGAGCACCACCGAGAGAACCACGGTGAACAGCACCGCGACCCCGACGATCACGAGCGGGGACTGGACGACGTTCGCACTGAGCCAGCCGGCCGCGTACGCGCCGGTTCCCCAGAGTGCGGCGTGGCCGAACGAGAGCAGTCCAGTACGGCCGAGCAGCAGGTCGAACCCGATCGCGAAGATCCCCCAGACGAGGATCAGCGACGCGAGCTCCTGGTAGCCCCGGAGGAGTTCGCTGATCACCGGCGCTCTGACGAGGAGGTACGGGAACAGCGCGACGCCGACGATCGTCAGTCCGATGATCGTCGACTCCCGCTCGCGAACCCGCTTCCACCGCGCTCGGACGTCGCTGAGGGGTGTCGTCCCGGTGCTCCCGCCGACGGTCTCGCCCCTATCGGGCTCGGTTTCGGTCGGGTTCGCGCCCTCATCACTCACGTGCATCACCCGTGGCGATGGTTGCGAACCTACCGAGTGTGGCGTCGTCGGAGCCACGGGGACGAGTCCGGCGGGCGGATACCGTGGCCGTCGATCCCATACGTCCCTTACACGGAACATGCGCTAATAAGCGCCGCGGGAGTTGATCGGTCGGCCCGTCGCGGAGCGGCGTCGTGGCTGCCCTCATGAGATCTCCACCTCGCTCCCGAGCAGTCCCTGGGGGCGCACGAGGAGGATGACCGCGGCGATCGCGTAGATGCCGACCTGTGACCACGGCGCGAACCCGTAGTCGATCCCGAGCGCGGGGATCACGAGGCTCCACTGGATCAGAAACGACTGCGTGATGCCGAGGATCAACCCGCCGAGCACCGCGCCCCTGATGCTGCCGAGCCCGCCGATCACGACCGTGAGAAAGGCCGGCACGAGGACGTCGGTCCCGACGGTCGGGTTGACGACGGTCAGCGGGCCGCCGACCACGCCGGCGACGCCCGCCAGCGCGGCACCGATGCCGAACACCACGATGTACGGCCGCGTGATCCTGATCCCGAGCAGCTGGACCATCTCCGCGTCCTGGGTGCCCGCGCGCACGGTGAGCCCGAAGTCGGTGAACTCGATCAGCGCGTACACGAGCACGACCAGCAGCCCCGTGATCGCGATCACCCAGAGCCGCCACTGCGGGAACCCCCCGACCAGCGGTAGCTCCACCGCCCCCGACGCCCACTCGGGCTGGGAGAAGCTCTGACTGTTGCCGCCGAACAGTACCCTGAACGCCTGCTGGGCGACGATCGCGAGCCCGAAGGTGAGGAGGATCTGGTCGGTGTCGGGTCGGTCGTAGAACGGCCGCGCGACGAAGCGCTCCATCGCGATGCCGAGCACGAACACCACGATCGGCACGATGATCAGCGCGGCGAGGAAGCCGAGATCGAGCCCGAGCGTGCCGAACCCGAACTCGGCGAGCTGTCCCTGCGAGAAGGTGGTCTCCTGGGAGACGAGGAGCCCGACGTACAGCCCCACGACGTACAGCGCGCCGTGGGCGAAGTTGACGAACTTGAGCGTGCCGAGGATGATCGACAGCCCGATCGCCAACAGGACGTAGATCGCGCCCGTCTGGAGGCCGTTGAGCAGGATGCGGGCCGCTTCGGCGAGGAGGCTCATCGAACGCCCCCGCTCTCGCTCGGTCGTTTCCCGCGGTCGACGCCGAGCCGTCGGCGACAGCGGCGGTGACAGGGGGATCGACGGTACTGATACTGTCGGACAGAACCGTCTCGGAAACAACGGTGGAACACCCAGTTGCTGTCCGGCGTCTTCGGCTGGTCGATATTCACGTCACTCTGTCCGACAGTATGAGCAGCACTGTTCGAGTCGGTCGCTGGTTGGTCGTTCATTCTGTCGTCTTCTCTCGGGCGTTGGATCGGTGGTCGTTGCCACACGTTTCGTCGAAACGCGGTGTCCCCGGAGAACTACTCGTAGCTACCGAGTTCGCACTCGGCCGCCGGGCCGCTGTCACAGTCGTAGCCGACCTGGTCGCTGGGGACGAGATTGACGAGTTCCAGCAGGTCGTTCTCGCTCTGATCGCCCTCCTGTTTGCCCTGGACGACCGGGACCGCCCGCTGGGCCTGGTGGTCGCATTTCCGCATCACTTCTTGGCCGAGGCCGATGTTGTCGTACTCGTAGCCTTCGAGCTGGCGGATGACCTCCGGCGGGTAGAAGGTGCCGGCGCGTTCGACGGCCGCCGCGTACTGGAGCGTCTGTGCGTACGCGATTTGCGCGACGCCGGGTGGCTGGCTGCCGTACTCCTGTTCGAACGCCTCGGCGAACGTCTTCGAGGGCTCGTTCTCGATCCCCGGATCCCACGCGGTCGTGCCGAACACGCCCGGGATCGCCTGTTTCGCGTTGCCGGCCACCAGCTGGTTGTACAGCGGCACCACGATCTCCATGTCCTCCTTGATGCCCTGGTTGACGGCCTGCTTGAGCGAGTTCGCGCCGTCGAGCCCGTACTCGACGAGGAACAGCGCGTCGGCGTCGGAACTCTGGGCCTCCGAGAGG
>PXSV01000190.1 GCA_003022685.1 Halobacteriales archaeon SW_9_67_24
GGGCCACTACACCACCCGGGCGAGCGACAACAGTTCTTACCTGGATATACCCTTAAGCGTTTCCAAACGGCTCCATCCCTCGCAGGGGTGTTCCTGGTCAGTTCGGGTTTCGTCTGCAGTGCTCCACTCGGGCCTGTACCGACGGCGTTCGAAACTCGCGGAGCGGTTTTCGGGCCGATCGGAACGCTCGGCGTTCCCACGACGGCGAACGGCCAGCAGCACTCGGCGTCAAGTCGGATCACGGTTTCGTCGACCGCGACGTGACCCGATCGGGACCTAGCCGTCACCGCGCCGTTCCACCCACGCCGTGTTGCTTTCCTCGGCCGTGTAGCCGAGTCCCAGCGCACGCCTGAGCCGCCGGAGGGAGTCCGATGTGATGGTCATGACGTCTGACGCACGTCACTTTTTCCCACTGATTGTAATAAGCTTTGTCGTGGTTCGGGGAAAGTGAGCCGACCCGACGACACACCCCGCCGTTCCGTCGCACACGCCGACGTGGGCCGTGCTCGGCTTTCATCGTCGGGGTGTCGATCCGGCGATCCCGAACCCTCATGACGAGTGCGGCCCTTCTCGGAGTATGGCCGAGCGTGGCGATCCGTGCCTGCCGGGCGTCGCCAGCGACCCCGAGCGTGTGATCTGCCACGTCGACATGGACTGCTTTTACGCCGCGTGCGAGCGTCTCCGCGAGCCCGAGCTGCGGGGCGAACCGGTGGTCGTCGGGATGGGCTACGAGCCGGGCGAGCCCCACGGCGCGGTCGCCACCGCGAGCTACGAGGCACGTAGTCATGGAATCGAGAGCGCTCAGGGAATCGAAACGGCGCTCGAACGCCTCCCGCGCGCCGAAGACATCGAGAACCCGGAGGAGGTCGCGGCGGTCGGCAAGTACTGCCCCGTCGACATGGAGCTCTACGAGACGGTCAGCGAGGACGTACGAGCCGTGCTCCACGACTGCGCCGACACCGTTCGAGCAGTGAGCATCGACGAGGCGTACCTCGACGTGACCGAAAGAACAGGGTGGGAGCGCGTCGACGGCCGGACGCTCGCCGAGGGGTACGCCCGCCACGTCAAGGACGGGACTTCTTCGCGCCGCTCGACGTCGAGGCAGTTCACGGCGTGGGGCCGGTCACCGCGCGCGAACTCCGCGCGGCCGGGATCGAGACCGCGGGCGACCTCGCGGCGGCCGACTCGGACACGCTCTCCCCATTCGGCGAGCGCGGCCGGGAGATCCGGGCGTTCGCGCGGGGCGACGACGACAGGTCAGTGACGCCCGTCGGCCGACCGAAGAGCCTCTCGCGGGAGTCGGCGTTCACCGAGGCGACCGCCGACACCGAGGCGAAACGCGAGCGGGTGGCGACGCTCGCCGCGGCGGTCGCCGACCGCGCCGAGCGCGAGGACGCGCTCTATCGGACGATCGGGATCAAGGTCGTGACGCCGCCGTTCGACGTCAACACCCGTGCGCGCTCGCTGCCCGGTCCCGTGGCCGACGCCGATCTCGTCAACGATGTCGCGCTCTCCCTTCTCGAAGAGTTCCACGAGGCCGACGTCAGGAAGCTCGGCGTTCGGGTGTCGAACCTCGCGTTCGCCGCGGGCGAGCAGTCGGACCTCGACAACTGGGAGGGGTCCGCACCCGCCGGCGAACGGGCCGACAGCCGTGCGGACGGCGGCACCGATCCGACCGGCGGGAGCGGGTCGGTTGGTGCGACCGAGCTGACGGAGTGGACGAACGAGGAACCGAACGCCAGCGAGGAAGGCTCCGGCCCTGGGTCGAGCCAGGGACAACGAACACTCGGGGAGTTCGACGCGGACGGGTAGGTACAAGGGTTTCACGAGCCAATCCCGGCTATGGAGTTCCGTGCTCGCGACCACGTCCCCGCGCTGACCGGCCTGCTCTCCGCGATCTCGCTCGCACTCGTGTTCGGAGCCGTTCTCGGGGCCCTCCCGGCGGGAACGCTTCCGCGCGCACCCGCCGGGGTCGTCAACGCGATCCCGCAGATAAACGCCGCCGTCAGCCTCGTTGCCATCGGGACCATCGCGACTGCGTGGCGCGCGATCCGTCGCGGGAACGTCGAGCGCCACCGCGCGCTCATGCTGACGTCGCTCGTCCTGTTCGTCGCCTTTCTCGCGCTCTACCTCTACAAGGTGGCACTCGAAGGACCTGCACCGTTCCCCGGTCCCGAGACGATCTACCAGTTCGTCTACCTCCCGATTCTCGGGATCCACATCACGCTCGCGATCGTCTGTGTGCCGCTGCTGTACTACGTCCTCCTGCTCGCGCTCACGCGCCCGATCGAGGAACTCCCGCGAACGAACCACCGCCGCGTCGGGCGCGTCGCCGCGAGCCTCTGGCTGGTCTCCTTTGCCCTCGGCGTAGTGGTGTACGCGATGCTCTACGTCGTCTACTGACGTCGCTTCGTTGCCGTCTCCCTCGTTCTCCAGCAGCCAGGCACCACAGCCAGCAGAGGAATCGTCGTCAGTGACGGCAGTCGGCATCGAGCGACGGTCGTTCCGGTTGGAAACTATTTTGCCGGAGCTTACACGACTGGGTTCATGACCGGCTCGTTTCCCGCCACGCGACGAGTACCCGGGAGTCATCGCCGATCGGCGGAGGCACGGTCGTGACGACGCTTCCCTCGGCTCGGAACGCGATCCTCGTCGCGCGCGTCGAGATGCGGCGGTCGTGGCGCAAGCTCCGCGCAAACCCCGGCCGGCTCGCGCTGCTCGCGCTTGCGATGGTGTTTCCCGCACTGATCGTCGTCGCCGCGCCGTTCGGGGCGTACTTCCTCGGGCGCACACTCCGCGGGGATGGGCTCTCGATCCCGCTCCGGCCGATCCGCGGGTTCGCGACGTTCTTCGTCCTGCTCGGCGTCGTCGGCAACTGCTACCGCGTTCTCCAGCAGAGCGGCGACCTCGACGAACGCGAGGGACTCCTGACCACGATCCCCGCCCGCGACGCCGCTGCCGGGGTGCTCCTCGCGGAGTGTGGCCGACTGCTCGTGATCGGTGTCATGCCCGTCGTCGGCGTCGTGGTCGGGTTCGCGCTCGGCGCGCGCTCGCCGCTCAGCGCGGTGGTGCTTCCCGGGGCCTCGCGAGCCACAAGACCGCCATCGGCGCGGTCGCCTTTCTCGTGTACATGGTCGTCATCCTCTTCCCGCAGTTTGCGGGCATCACGGGCCGGACGGTCGACCTCTACGCCGTGCTCGGCGCGGTGCCGACGGGCTGGCTCGCGGATCTCGCGCTGCTCGGCGCGCCTGGCGTGAGCGCGAATCCCCTCAGGGCAACGCTCGCGACGGGCGTGGTGCTCGTCGGCGTGCCGGCGTTCACCGGCCTCTCGATCCGCCTTGCGGACCGGTACTGGCACGCCGACGCCGTCCACCCCGAGGACGAAAGCGACGCCGTGGAGACGAGCGCGATCGACGGCACCCTGGTGACCGTCTTCGAGGGGTTCGTCTCGCGGCCCACGCTCGCGGTCGCGAGGAAGACGTGGCTGCGCGCGCGGCGTGCCCCGATCACGCTCAGCTACGTCCTCTATCCCGCGTTCGCGTTCGTCGTTCCGCTCCAGAACGCCGTCCGGACAGGGGTGATTCCGCCGACGCTGCCCGCGCTCGTTGCGATCTACGGCGCATGGATGACCGGTGCGGCGTTCACGCTCAACCCGATCGGCGACGAGGCCGCGACGCTTCCCGTGACGCTCACCGCGTCGGCGTCCGGCGCGCGCCTGGTCCGAGGCAAGATCCTTCCCGGCGTTGCGATCGGCGTCCCCGCTACGGCGATCGCGACGGCCATCACCGGGGTCCTCAGCCCGCTCGGTCCCGTTTCGATCGCCGGGCTCGTCGTCGCCGCGGTCGCGTGTGGCGTCGGCGGCGCGGCGCTCGCGGCCGGCGTGGGGGCCGTGTTCCCCCGGTTCGGGAGCGTGAACGTCACCGGGAACCGCGAGGCGGTCGTCCCGAGCCTCACGGCCTTCGTGGTGTTCTCGATCGGACTGTTCGTCCTCGCGCTGCCTGGTCTCGTCGCGGGCGTGCCGGCCGTCGCGTCGGGGCTCGCAACGGCGTTCGACGTTTCGCGCGCAGTGGTGACGGCTGCGGGATCGCTTCTCACTGGGCTATTGTTGGGCGTCGCCGGCTGGATCGCCTCCCGGTACGCCGTACGGACGATCGACAGCTATACGTTGTGACACCCGCTCGCCGTGCTGTTCGCACCGGTGACCGAGACGATCGGCCACTCGCCGCGAACCGCACCACCTATTGACGACGGTCGCGGACACCGACCGTGAAGAACGTCACCGACCGGACGAGCAACCCCTTCGGGATGCGCCCGCCGTGCGAGGAGTTCGTCCCCGGCTACGGCGACGCCAACGCCGACTTCCACGCTATCGGCGACCATCCCGGCGTCCACGGGGGCCGCGAAACCGGCGTGCCGTTCACGAACGCGGTCGGCCGCCGTCTCCAAGGGGTGCTCCACGCGGTCGGCCTGCTCGACGAACCCGCATCCGACGCCCCCGAAACCGAGGCCGTCTTCTTCTCCTACCTCCACACCTGCGTCCCTGACGGCGAGCCCACGCCGGCGTCGTACGCCGACTGCGAGCGCTTTCTCGACGCCGAACTCCGCGCAATCAGCGCCCACGTCCTCCTCCCGGTCGGCGAGCGCGCGACCAGGTACGTCCTCGCGAACTACACCGCGAGGCCGGCGACCGACGACCTCGACATGGACGGCCTCCACGCCACCGAACTCCGCGGGGGCGGCTGGCTCGTCCTCCCGAGCGCCGAACCAGCGGACTGGACCGACGGCGACGCCGACCGACTGACCCGCGCGCTCGAAACCCTCCTCGCCACCGACTACCGCCGCGAAACCGATCTCGGCCGGTTCATCCCCGGCGACGATCCGTATCTCGTCCGGTGACGACGCCCGACACTGCCGATCGGTACCACCACTGGCTGCGCTGACGAAACCAGGCGGCGAGTCATAGGGTCGGGTGGAAGTCCTTCCGGGATCCACCGCACGACGGCGTGCGGTCGCACCGGTAAACGCTTCCAACCGGCCCTATCAAACCGACGGCTGCAACAGCGAAACCGAACGGTCGTCGCGATCAAAAACGAAGCCGACATCAGGTCCGACGGTCACACCGTTCGACGTATGATTGATAGCGACGAGACGTTCGCGGACTGAACAGTCTCGACGGAGTTCGGCAGAAGGGGACCGCGAGACGGGTCGACGCTACTCCTCGTCGGTGTCGTCGGCGTCCTCGGGCAGGTCGTGCTCGTCGAGGTACGACTCGATCTCGTCGTCGTCGAGCTGGACGAACTCCTCGGTCTCGACGTCGATGGTGGCGACGCCGAGTTCGGCGGCGTCGAGCGGGTCGTCGGTGGCAGTCGCGAGGGTTTCGAGTGCGAGCCCGATCCCGCCGCCGAGGTCCATCTCCGCGCGGTACTGCTCTTCGAGGTGATCGAGCATCTCCGCGCGACCCGACCCGACCGCGAGCGCCTGCCACTCGCTGGCCGTCCCGGAGGGATCGGTCTCGTAGAGGCGCGGTTCGCCGTCCTCGACGCCGCCGATGATGAGCGCGACGCCGAACGGCCGTGCACCACCCACTTGCGTGTACTGCTGGATGTGGTCGGTGACGTCCTTGGTGAGCGTCTCGACGCCGATCGGTTCGCCGTACCGGAGCTGGTTGACCTGGGCCTGTCGGCGGGCGAAGTCGATGAGCTGGCGGGCGTCGGCGACGTGGCCCGCGCTGGCGATCCCGACGTGGTCGTCGGCCTTGTGGATCTTCTCGACGCTGGAGCGCTCCATCAGCGGCGACTGGTAGCGCTTGTCGACGGCGAAGACGACGCCACCGTCGGTCCGGATGCCGAGGCTTGCAGTACCGCGCTTGACCGCCTCGCGGGCGTACTCCACCTGGTAGAGCCGTCCGTCCGGCGACCAGATCGAGACCCCGCGATCGTAGGCCTGCTGTTGGGATTGTCCCTGCATAGTTCAGATATCGAGCGACGTCGCCCCCACGAACCCGGGTTTCCCGTGAACGTCGAACCGCCCGTCCCGCATGAGTGCGGGCCGCTGTGAGTCCGCGAACGCGACGTTTCTCTCGGCCGTTTCTCCGGACGCGCGACCTATATACCTTTCTTCACAGGCACGCATCGTCCCGCTCATCCCGAGCACCCACAGGCCGACCGGCGACCCCGATACCGCCTCGACGCACGCGATCGCGGCGCGCGCTCGCTCGACCTCCCCGCGCCGCACGCGCACGATCGCAGTCCCGTCCCCGTCAGCGAACGAGAAGTCGAAAACTCGGAGATCGACGTCCGCGGCTCCCGGATCGCCGAGGAGGTTCTGGGCGGCGTACCAGCACGCCCGCTGGAACGCGTGGCTTCCGAAATCGGCGTCGGGCCACGACTCGATCCCGATCGCGAGATAGCGCCACCGTGGTCGGAGATGTTTCGGGAGGTGTTTCATTCCTCTCTATCCGTCCCTTCGAGCCCGAACGCCCCCGATGCGCCGTCCGCGTTCGTCGTCGTCTCGGGACCGTCGGTCGCTGTGGCGCGCTCGGCGACGAGGACGCCGACCTGGTCGTGGACGCGCTCGACCGCGGTGAGCGAGAACCCGGCGTCGGTCAGCGCGTCTGCGAGCGTTCCGACGGTCGCTGGATCGTCGACTGCGGGGCTGTAGAACGGCTCGTCGGGGTCCGGCTCGTCGAAGAACATCACGTCGCCGAGCGCGAGTTTTTGCGGTTCCAATCCGGCGATCGTCTCGATCGCTTCGCGCTTCTCGTCGTCGGCCAAGTGGTGCATCGCGAAGTTCGAGACCACGACGTCGATCGGATCGTCGACCGCTGGCTCCCGGAACGTGCCCTCCGCGAGCGCGAGGTTGTCGATCCCGACCTCGTCGGCTTTCGTTCGCGCTTCCTCCATCATTCCCGCCGAAACGTCCCGACCGAGAACTCGCTCCGCGTCGGGAGCGAGCGCGAGCGCGATGGCCCCCGTCCCGGTTCCGAGGTCGAGCACGATGTCCTCGGGAGTCGGATCGGCGTGTTTCACGACGAGGGAGGCCGCCGCCCGGTACTCCTCGCTGTCCTGGCGCTCGTCGTATGCCGCGGCCTTCTCGTCGAACCGCGCCGCGTGCTCCTCAGTCGTCTTCTTCATACCGGCCACGTTCGACGCCTGGCTCAATGAACGATTCGCTGAGGCGCTCGCGGTTGCGAGCGGCGAGTCGGCCCCACTCCGCGAGCCCCCGCTCGACGTCCTCGCGGTCAAACCCGATCGTTTCGCCGACCGCGCGGAGTTCGCGCGGTGCGCGGAGATGGAGATGGCTCTCGGGAGCGGCGCTCACCACGTACGGCGCGTCGTACTGGAAGACGATCTCGCGGAGCTTCCGCAGATCCGAAAGCACCTGGACCCGTTGGCCGCCGCTCAACCGGAGCACGCGCCCGAAATCGAACTCGAAGCGCACGCCGTTTCGTGCGGCCGCGCGCGCGAGCACGTGGTTCACATCGCCGTCGGCCATCGGGCGTGCGAGCACGTCGACGCGGGGCTCCTCGCACGCAAAGCGATTCAGCGCGCTCGATCCGACGACCAGTACCAGGGTCCGCTCCTCGCGGCGGTCCGTGACGCGCGCGTTCGCTGCCGAGGCGTCGTCCGTGTCGATCTCAATCGCGTCCACGACATCGACGCCGTACTCGCTGGCGATCCGCCCTCCTCCTGGTCTCCCATCGGACTCGTCTTCGGCGTTCTCGTCGGTGATGCCGGTCTCCGGTGCGTTCCGCACCACGATTCCGTCGAGCCCGTACTCCGCCGCGGTGCGGGCGAGCCTGGCGACGGTGCTTTCGCCGTCCGGATACGCCCGGACGGCCTCGTAGTAATCGACCATCTACGACCGGGATTCGAGCGCCTCGGCGGCGTTTTCGACCGCCGCCGCCTTCTTTGCTGGGTACGCCTCGATCTTCCCCCGGAGTTCGAGGCCCTCGCCCCGCTCGATCCGTCCGCCGTAGGCCGCCTGCTTGTCGAGGCGCACGAACAGCGCGCAGTTGTCGTTCACCCGGTCGTCGAGTTCCTCGCGAACCCGATCGAGGTCGAGATCCGCGAGCCGATCGAGCACGTGGCGGACGTCGTCGGCGTTCTCGACTCGTGCGGAGAGCACCACGATCCGATCGCCGTGGTACCCCTCGCTCGCGGCCCGGTCGATCGGGAACTCCTCGGGCAGGAGGGTCCGGACCGCGCGCTCGACGCGGGCCTCGTCCTCGGTGGCGTAACAAAAGGCACGGAGGTCGACGTAGTGGAAGGGGGTTTCGGCCATGGAAGCAGTACGATGGTGCTGGGTGAAACGAATACCGCTCGGTTGTTCAGTCCTCGGCGGGTTCGAGCGAGTCCTCGGGGACGCCCGATTCCTGGCCGTCCTCGAAGTTCACGGTGTAGGTCGCGTCGCCGAACATCGTCTCCATGATCTGCGTGATGGTGCCGGTCTCGCCGTCGTACTCGCTGTGCTCGTCGTGAAGGAGAACGTGGTCGTCTTCCTCGAAGCTCATGGCCCTGCTACCGCTCGGTCGGATAAAAGCGGCGTGGATTCGCTCGGTCGAAACGATCAATCCGGAATCGTTCACACGAGTGGCCACGGATCGCTTTCGTGGGTGGTCGCCGACCTGGCGACAGGCCGTGACGGGCGAAGAATTATTTCCGGGTGCTGCGTACAGTGCGCAATGACATCCACTCACACGACGGACGCCTCATCGGACGAACGCGGATGACCTTCGACGACCTCTGGTTTCTCGCCGACGAGGCCGGCCAACGAGCCGAACAAGCCTACCACGACCTCCTCGACGGCCGCGATCCGGTGCTGGAGACGACTCATCACCGCCGGGTGTCGCGACGGCGCTTTCGGGTTCTCGCCGAGCGGATCCGCGAGAACGGCGCACCCTATGGCGCACACACCATCGTCTACCGCCCGTCGGGCGATCTCCTGCTGTGTCGTCACGAGGGCGTCGGGCTGTGGGTGCTCCCGGGTGGCGAGGCCGACGGCGACGAAGGGTTCAGGGAAGCCGCCGAGCGCGAACTCGACGAGGAAGCCGGGATCGACGCGCGCTACGACGGTCTCGCCATCGCCACCCGGGTCGAGCTCCGGTGTGACGACCACGCGACGTGGGGCGTGCTCCCCGTTTTCGCCGCCACGGCCGAGACCACCGCCACCACGATATCGGACCCCGACGACGAGATCTCGGCCGCGGAGTGGTTCGCCGACCTCCCCGCGGACACCCGTGACCGCGAGGACTTGCTCGCGTGGCGCGAGCGGGTGCTGTGAGTTTCGGGTAGCCGTGAGCGGTGCAGTGGCAGTGGCTGTGTGGTGGCAGTGGCTTCGGGTGGCGCGCGCTGCGCGCCGTTCATCGGCGCGCGATCGGCGTGCGAGGGACGACTGAGCGAGGGGCCATCGGCCCAAGCGAAGGAATCGGCTGGGGAGGCGTTGGCCTGCGGTTCTCATATGCGTCGGCATCGCAGCGGTCTCGATCACTTGCCAGTGGTCAGATTCCAT
>PXSV01000191.1 GCA_003022685.1 Halobacteriales archaeon SW_9_67_24
GAGGCGCTCGAAGACGAGAGTCCGGTGTTCGAGTGATCGGCCGCGTTTCGACAACCGTTTTAGTCCCCGGCCGTACCGTCCGGTAATGGGTAGTTGTGTCATCTGCGGCACCTCCGTCGACGGCCACATCTGTGGCAGTCACGAGGAGGACGTCGTCTTCGAGTTCGAGGGATCGCGCGCGAACCAGCTCACGCCCGGCCGCTTTTACGAGGGATCGGTCGACGGCTTCGCCGACTTCGGCGTGTTCGTCGACATCGGCGACAGCGTCACCGGCCTGCTTCATCGGAGCGAACTCGACACCAGACTCGAAAGCCTCGACTGGGACGCGGGCGAGACGGTGTACGTCCAGGTCACCGACGTCCACGACAACGGCAACGTCGACCTCGCGTGGTCGATCCGCCAAGCACCCGCCGAGTTCCGTGGCGAACTCGTCGACGACCCCGAGGGCGACCGACTCGCGGAAGCCGAGGCCGACGCCGACTCCGGCACCGGGGCGGCGGGGGCGACCGACCCAAATGAGCGCGCGGCCGCCAACGTGGCGGCCGAACCCGGGATCGACAGCCCCACCGTAGCGGCCGAGGAGAACGACAGCGACCGCGCCAGGACGCGAACGAACGGGAATGCAGAGCCGGAGGGAGAGACGGAAACCAACGCGAGTTCCACGGACGCACGCGGGAGTGAGGGGGCGGCCAGCCCCTCCACGGACGAGAGGAGCGCCGGCCTCGTCGAAGCCGAGCGCGAGCGCGTCCCGATCGCGGACCTCGAATCGCGGGTCGGCGATCACGTCCGCGTCGAGGGCACAGTCGTAAGCGTGCGCCAGACCGGCGGGCCGACGGTGTTCGAACTCCGCGACGAAACTGGTACTGTCGACTGCGCGGCGTTCGAGGAGGCCGGCGTCCGCGCGTACCCCGACATCGAGACCGACGCGGTCGTCGCCATCGAGGGCGAGGTCGAGCGCCACCGCGACGATCTCCAGGTCGAAACCGTGGGCCTCGCAGTGCTCGACGGCGAGGAGCGCGAGACGGTCGAGGAACGCCTCGAAGACGCGCTCGCCGAGCGCGCCCGACCCGACGAGATCGAACCGCTCGCCGACGATCCCGTGATCGACGATCTCAGTGAGGAAGTCCGCGACCTCGCGGGGCTGATCCGGCGCGCGGTGCTCGAATCCCGCCCCGTGGTGGTGCGCCACGACGCGAGCGTTGACGGCTACGTCGCAGGTGCAGCGATCGAGCGCGCCACGCTGCCCCTGGTGCGCGACGAGCACGCACGTGACGACGCCGAGTACCACTACTTCGGCCGCCGGCCAGTCGAGGACGGCATCTACGACATGGACGCCGCGACCCGGGACGTCACCACGATGCTCGACGCCAACGAGCGCCACGACGAGCAGTTCCCGCTGTTCGTGTTCTGCGGCATCGGGAGCGCACGGTCGCTCGACGGTCTCTCGCTGCTCTCGGTCTACGGAGTCGAGCGGGCCGTGCTCGGCGACCGAGCGCTCGATGCGGACGACCTCGCGGCACACGTCACGCCCACAGATCAGGATACCACGACCGCAACGGCGATCGGGGCGACCGTCGCAGCAGGGGTCAATCCCGATGTCCGCGACGAGCTCGGCGATCTCCCGGCGGTGAGCTACTGGGAGGACACGCCCGAGGCGTACGCCGAGTTGGCGAGCGAGGCGGGTGCCGACGCCGACCGGACGCGTGACGTCCGGGGGTCGATCGCGCTGGTGGCGAACTACCAGGCCTACGAGGACAAGCGCGAGCTGATCGCCGACCTGCTGTTCGACGGCAGCGAGTCGCTCGCGGCACGGCTCGCGGGCCAGTTCCGCGAGAAGCTCGACGCCGCGATCGAAACGGCCGAGGCCCACCTCGATCGGCGAGAGGCCGAGGGCGTCACAGTGGCGGTGCTCGACACCGACGCGTTCACCCACCGGTACGACTTCCCGCCGACCGACCTGCTGTGTGACGAGCTCCACCGCCGGACCCACGAGGATTCACCCGTGCTCCTCGGCCTCGGCGAGGACGAACTTCTGGTCCGACACACCGGCGACCTCGATCTCGATAGCCTGGCCGAGGCAGTCGCCGAGCGCGCGCCCGAGGCGGGCGTCGTCGCGCGGGCAGCCCGTGACGACCGGATCGAGTTCCTGGTCGGCGAGCGCGACGCCGTGCTCGACGCTACGATCACCGCGATCGGCGAGCAGCTCGACTGATTTTGCGGTGGCGGCGGTTGCTGGGCGGTACGGTGGCGGTGCCTGGCGGATCGAGGGCGAAGCCAGGAGCGTAGCGAGTGGCTGAGGGCTTCGGCGGTGCGTGCGGTTGCGGAGAGCGCCAGCAGCCCTACCGTGAACGAGCACCGCAAGCGCGAGTGAACGGGTGTTTTTGATCCACCGGAAGACTCGCTTCGCTCGTCTTCCGAGCCTTCGTTCGCCTCTGGCTCACGAAGACAGGTTTTGGAAGGGATTCGAGCGCGAGCACCGCGAGCACGAGGACCCCTTGTAAAAAGTGGGTGGGCGGTTAGAACGCGTTGCCGTCGATCGAGATGTCGGCGTGGAGTTCCTCGCGAAGCGCCGAATGGACGTGGCAGATGTCCTCGCCACGCTCGACGAGTTCGTCCTCGTCGCCCTCGATGTCGGCCTCGACGCGGATATCGAAGCGGATGGCTTCGAGGTCGTCATCGTCGTCGAGGTCGGCCTCGGCGTCGATCTCGATCTTCCCGAGGTCGTCGTAGTCGCGCTGTTGGGCCCCGACCCGGAAGGCCGGAATGTAACAGGAGGCGTAGTCGGCGACGAGCGTGGCGTTCGGGTTCGGCCCCTCCTCGTCGGTCGCGTCGACGGTGAGTTCGAAGCCGCCGATGCGGCTTCGCGTGACGAATCCCTCCTCGGACGTGCTGTTGACTTCGATGTCTGCCATTGCGGTCGACTCGACGGCCGCCACACCCCTAAACATTGTCCACTCGTGTGTGAACCGTCAGCGCGAGACGGACTACAGGGACGAAAAGCGGCCGCCCGCCGTCGCTCACGGTGGTTCGACGCGCCGACGGCCGATCGTGATCGGGACCTACAGCAGGCCGTCGTCGGAATCGGTGTCGGCCTCGGAGAGCTCGAAGGTGCCGTCGTCGTCGAGGACGTGTACCTCACTACCGATCCCGCGGTCGTCGACCGCGTCGACGAACGCCTGGGGATCGGTTTCGAGCGGCGGCATGGTGTCGTAGTGCATCGGAAACACATGAGGGGCGTCGAGCCACTCCGCCGCGATCGAGGCCTGCCACGTGCCCATCGTGAAGTGATCGCCGATCGGGAGCGCGACCGCGTCGGGCTGGAGGTACGGGGCGATCACGTCCTTCATCTCGCTCATCAGCCCGGTATCGCCGGCATGGTAAAAGGCGGTGCCGGTGCCGTCGGGGCCTGGCTGCTCGTCGCTCACCACGAACCCCGAGGGGTTGCCGAGTTCGTACTCGTAGTCGAGATCGACGCCGCTCGTGTGATCCGCGCGGTGCATCGTGACGTGGGCATCACCACACTCGACTGTGCCGCCGATGTTCATGCCAACGGTGTCGTCCGCGCCCATCTCGCTCTCGACGTACGCCGCGACCTCGACCGGCGCGACGATCGTCGCGTCGGTGAACTCGCCCGCGTGGGCGATGTGATCCGAGTGGGCGTGTGTCAGGAGCACGTAGTCGGGGGTTTCGATGTCCGCAGGCCCCATCGAGGTGTGTGGGTTGTCGAAGAACGGGTCGATCAGCAGGCTGGTGTCGCCGACGGTGACGTACCACGTCGAGTGGCCGTGCCAGGTGAGTTCCATTGCAGCCCTTCGTACTCGCGTCGCGCACTTAGTTCTGTAGGCGACCGTGCGGAGACGAACAAGAGCGCCGACGCACGTTCGTCGGGCCAGCCACGAGTCCCCGTCCGCCCCGTGCGCTCCGCGATCCCCGAACCGGCTGACGTCTTCGGATCAACCCCGGGATCGTCGGTTCCGATGGCAAGGTCTAAGTTTAGGTTGACCTAATGCGCCGAGCACATGGAACTCACGCGCCGGGACGCGCTCGCGGCGCTCGCCGGCGGTGCGGTCGTCGGCGGCGGTGGGGCGGCAGCGGCCGGACAAAACGAGCGAGAGACGAACGGAAGGCCGACGGGGGCAGAGAGCGGTTCGTCGAGCGCGACGGACACGGCGTTCGCGGCGGTCCGTGACCCGCTCGTCGCGGCCGCACGCGTCCTCTATCCCAGCGAGGTCACGGGGATCGAGACGTTCGTGGAAACCTACGCGCTCGGTCGCATCGAGGACCGAGAGGAGTACCGACAGGGTGTCGAACGTGCTGTCGCCGACCTGAACGAGCGCGCGGGATCGTGGCACGATCGAGAGTACGCCGATCTCGACGCCGACGTTCAGGACTCAGTGTTGCGCGAAATCGGGGCCGACACCGCCGAACCCGATTCCGAGGGCTCGACCGCCGAGCGAGTGCGGTACTACGTGGTGAACGAACTGCTGTACGCACTCTACACCTCGCCCACGGGCGGCGAGCTAGTGGGAATCGAGAACCCTCAGGGCCATCCCGGGGGACACGAGAGCTACCAGCGCGGGCCACGATGAGCGGCGCGGACCGGACGCCCGCCGATTCGGCCGACGTCTGCGTGATCGGGGCGGGGCCCGCGGGCGCGCTCTGCGCTCATCGCCTCGCCGAGCGTGGCCACGACGTCGTGATTCTGGAGGCGGGTCCGCGGTTCTCGTTCGAGGATCGTCCCGAACGGATGGAGCGCTCGATCCGGTCTGGCGACGACCGGAGCGTCTGGGACATGGGCGGCGAGCGAGACGCCTACACCTCCACGGGCCCACGATCGTACCCGCTGAACCGCTCGCGAGTGAAGGGCGTCGGCGGCACGAGTCTCCACTGGCAGGGAATGGTGATGCGCCTCCACGAGGCCGACTTCGAGCGCCGGAGCCGGGACGGCGTCGCCGCGGACTGGCCAATCGAATACGACGATCTTCGACCATACTACGCCGTCGCCGAGCGCGCGTTCGGCGTCGCGGGGGCCGCCGACAACCCGTTCGCGCCGCCGCGCGAGGAGCCCTATCCCCTTCGGGCCTTTCCGCCCTCCTACAGCGACTCGATCTTCGCCGAGGCGTGCGAGCAACTCGAAATCACCACCCACTCGGTGCCGAACGCGCGCAACTCCGAACCCTACGACGGGCGATCGGCCTGCGTCGGCTACGGCACCTGCAAGCCCGTCTGTGCCTCGGGGGCGAAGTACGATGCGACCGTCCACATCGAAAAAGCCGAGGCGGCGGGGGCGCGCGTGATCGACCGCGCACCGGTCCAGCGTCTCGAAACCGACGGCAAGGGACGAGTCGCGCGCGCGGTGTACGCGACGCCGGGCGGCGAACATAGTCAAGAGGCCCGCCGGTTCGTGCTCGCGTGCGGCGGTGTCGAAACCCCCCGACTACTCTTGCTCTCGGACTCGCCGGAGCATCCCAACGGACTCGCCAACTCCAGCGGGCTCGTTGGCCGGTACTTCACAGAACACTGCTTCGCGGGCGTCGGCGGCCGGCTCGATCGCGCGACCCGTCAGAAGCACGTCGGGTTCAACACCACCGAGAGCCACCAGTTCTACGACGCCGAAGGAACGAACCCGATCAAGCTCGAACTCCTCAACTACGCCGGCCCGTCGCCCGTCGAGCAGGCGCTTGCCGGCGACGAGTGGGGCGACGCGCTCCTCGATTCGCTTCGGGATTCTTACGGGACGCACGTCGCGGTCGGTGGCCTGGTCGAGCAGCTCCCACGGAGGGAAAACCGCGTGATGCTCGATCGATCGACCACCGACGATCACGGCAACCCGGTGCCTGAGGTTCGGTGGTCGATCGACGAGCGAACCAGGGAGAGCATCCGGCGGGCGAACGAGATCCAGCGGGCGATCCTGGAGGAACTCGGGGCCGCGATCGAGTGGACCATCGGCCCCGGCAACACCGGTCCAGCGTTCCATCACATGGGGACCACGCGGATGGGGACCGATCCCGAATCGAGCGTCGTGAACCCCGAACTCCGAGCCCACGACGTCGAGAACCTCCACATCGCCTCCAGTAGCGCCTTCGTCACCGGCGGCGCGATGAACCCCACGCTCACTATCGCCGCGCTCGCGCTGAAGGCGACCGATCACGTCGACCGGGCGCTGTGATCGGCCCGAACGACCGTCGGTCGAGCGGGGAAGGAAAACAAGGGTTTTAGTGACAGCGATCGCAGGTTTGCGATAGCAGGCCGCAAGGAAAAACGGTGGGAGGGTAGGGTTTTTCCGAATGAGTGACGCGACCGCCGACGAGGGCGACGTTTCGACCGAACTCGATCGCAACATCGGACTCTTCGGGGCGCTCGCAATCGGCATCCGGACGATGATCGCGGCGGGCATCTTCGTGCTCTCGGGGCTCGCCGTCTCGAACGTCGGCACGGTGGCGATCGTCTCGTTCGTCATCGCCGCACTGATCGCCGCGCTCACCGCCGCGGCGTACGCCGAGTT
>PXSV01000192.1 GCA_003022685.1 Halobacteriales archaeon SW_9_67_24
GGTCCACGTCGCCGGCGACGCGAGTTTCGCCCCGGGGACGCTCGTCGGTCCACGGGCCCGCGTCGGGACTGGCGTCCAGACCAGTGGGACCGTCGAAGAGGGCGCGGAGGTGGTGCGGTGACCGCGCCGGTCGGCCGACAGAGAGCGCACGACGTGACCGCCCCGCCGGGGGAGGGGACGGCCTGATGTGTGGGATCATCGGAGCGATCGGCCGCGGTGAGGACACCCTTGATACGCTCGTCCACGGGCTCTCGAAACTCGAGTACCGCGGCTACGACTCCGCCGGCGTCGCACTGACGGGCGACGGTGAACGCATCGAGATCCGCAAGACTGCGGGAGAGATCGACGATCTGCGCGCCGCGCTCGAGACGAACCGGCCGAGCGGCCGGGCCGGCGTCGGTCACACGCGCTGGAGTACGCACGGCCCGCCGACCGACGAGAACGCCCACCCGCACGCCGACTGCACCGGCGAGGTCGCCGTCGTCCACAACGGCATCATCGAGAACTACCAGTCCCTCCGGGACGAACTCGTGACCGCCGGCCACACGTTCCACAGCGACACCGACACCGAGGTCGTCCCCCACCTGATCGAGTCGGCGCTCGCCGACGGGGCCGATCCAGAAAGCGCGTTCCGCGCGGCGATGGAACGGATCGAGGGGAGCTACGCGATCGCCGCGGTGTTCGCGGGCGGCGACGCGGTCTACTGTGCGCGCGAGGACTCGCCGCTCGTGCTCGGCGTCGACGATGGCGCGACCTACCTCGCGAGCGACGTCCCCGCCTTCCGGGAGTTCACCGATCGCGTGATCTACCTCGACGACGGCGAGGTCGCCCGGATCGACGATGACGGCTGGGCGGTAACGACGCTCGCCAGCGAGCCGGTCGAGAAAGCCGTCCACACCGTCGAGTGGGACGCAGAAGAGACGGGAAAGAGCGGCTATGACCACTACATGCTGAAGGAGATCCACGAACAGCCCCGGGCGCTCCGGCAGTGTCTCCGGGGCCGGGTCGACGAGCTCGGCGGCACCGTCGAACTCGACGAACTCGACGCGCCGCCCCGGCCGACCGCGGTCCAGTTCGTGGCGTGTGGCACCTCCTATCACGCTGCGCTCTACGGTGCGCAGCTGTTCCAGGACGCCGGGATCCCCGCCCAGGCGTTCCTCGCCAGCGAGTACGTCACCTCGCCGCCGCCGGCGGGCGACGCACTCGTGGTCGGCGTCACCCAGAGCGGGGAGACCGCCGACACCCTGAGTGCGCTCCGGGAGGCGAAGGGTCGGGGTGCGCGCACGCTCGCGCTGACCAACGTGGTCGGCTCGACGGTCTCCCGGGAGTGCGATCGCGTCATCTACATCCGGGCGGGCCCGGAGATCGGCGTCGCGGCCTCGAAGACCTTTGCGAGCCAGCTCGCGGCGCTCAACCTGTTCGCGCTCGCCACCGCGAACGGCGGCGATCGGGAGGCATTGGGCGCGCTCCGGGACCTCCCGAGCGAGGTGCAAGCCGTGATCGACGATTCGACCGCCGCCGAGGTCGCCGAACACTACCTCGACGCGGAGGGGTACTTCTTCATCGGCCGGGGGCTCAACTACCCCGTGGCGCTCGAAGGCGCGCTCAAGCTGAAGGAGATCACCTACCGCCACGCCGAGGGCTTTGCGGCGGGCGAGCTCAAACACGGCCCGCTCGCGCTCGTCACCCGGAACACGCCCGTGATCGCGATCGCGACCGGCGACGACGAGCTCGCCCGGAAGACGGTGGGCAACGTGAAGGAGGTCGAGGCCCGGAACGCCCCCGTGATCGCGGTGACCGACGGTCAGTCGGACATCGAGCGCTACGCTGATCACGTCCTCCCGATCCCCGGGACTCACCCCCGGACCGCCGCGGTGCTCGCCAACGTCCAGCTCCAGCTGTTCGCCTACCACACCGCTGCCCAGCTCGGTCGCTCGATCGACAAACCCCGCAATCTCGCCAAAAGCGTCACTGTCGAGTAGACGACCCACGAGCCGGTTTTAGCTCACTTTCCTCCGAACGTTCGTCCGGCGACAGCACCACGAGTCGGAGGGAAAACGTTTTGTCGATGGGAGAGTTACTCGGAAACCGAGTAACCAATGTCGATCATCGTCACCGGAGCGGACGGATACGTCGGGTGGCCGACCGTCCTCAGGATCGCGAAGCGGACCGACCAGCGCGTGCTCGGCGTGGACAATTTCGCCAGGCGCGAGTGGGTCGCGTCGGTCGGGGCGAGAAGCGCCACGTCGGTCGCCCCGGTCGAGGACCGACTCGCGGCCGCCGAGGAACAGGGGCTTTCGAACCTCTCCGTTATCGAGGGCGACCTCACGGAGCGAGCGTTCGTCGACCGGCTGCTCGCGGTCCACGAACCCGAGGCGGTGATCCACACCGCCGCCCAGCCCTCCGCACCCTTTTCACAGATCAACGGCGAGCACGCAAACGAGACCCAGCACAACAACCTGCAGGCGACCCGCAATCTCGTCTTCGGCCTGCACGAACACGACCTGAACGACACCCACTTCGTCGAGACCACCACGACGGGCGTATACGGCGCGCCCGAGTTCCCCATCCCGGAGGGTGGAGCGACGATGGAGAACGACGGCGAGCGCGACGAGGTCCCCTTCCCCGCGATGGCGGGCTCGTGGTATCACCTCACAAAGAGCCACGACGCGGCGAACCTCCGGCTCGCACACACCCAGTTCGACCTCCCGATCAGTGACGTCCGGACCGCAATCATCTACGGGGCCGGCACCGACGAGACTCGGGCCGACGAACGACTCGCCACGCGGCTCGACTTCGATTACTACTTCGGGGTCGTCGCCCACCGCTTCGCGGCTCAGGCGGTCGCGGGCTACCCGCTGACGGTCTATGGAAAAGGCGAGCAGCGAAAGCCGTTCGTGAGCCTCGAAGATGCGGTCGAGGGGCTCGCGCGCCTCGCGCTCTGTGATCCCGACGACCGGCCCGAACCGCACACGGTCTACAACCAGACGACGCGCGCGATCAGCATCGTCGAGATCGCCGAGACCATCGCCGACGTCGGCGCGGAGTACGATCTCGATGTCTCGGTTGAACACGTCGAGAATCCGCGCGAGGAGGACGAAACCCACAAAATGGAGATCGAGCACGACCGCTATGACCGACTGATCGACGGCGGGTCGGTCGACTTCGAGACCGGGATGGACGAGGTGCTCGGGGCGATGACCGAGCAGGCGGCGGTCGTCACGGCCCACGAGGACCGCTTCCTGCCGGACGTGCTCGAAGACCGGGAGGACTGATGGACCTCCTCGTCACCGGCGGCTATGGGTACATCGGGAGCGCGCTCGTCCCCATGCTCTGTGAGGACGACCGGGTGGACCGGGTCGTCGTGCTCGACGATCTCTCGACGGGATCGCCGCGGAACCTCATGGGCTGCGTAGGTGATATCGACTTCCGGGGGGGCGACGTCCGGGAGTACGGCGACGTCGAGAGCGCGGTGCGGGGCGTCGACGGAATCGTCCATCTCGCGGCGATCACCGGCGCGGACAGCACCCACGACCGCCGCGAGGAGACCTACGCGACCAATCTGGAGGGAACGCGGAACGTGCTCACCGCCGCCGGGAAGATGGGCGTCGAGCAGGTCGTCGTGGCCTCCTCGTGTAACATCTACGGCCGGGCGACGAGCACCGACATCGACGAGGGAATCGAGCCCGATCCGATCAATCCCTACGCCGAGACCAAGTACGAGTCCGAGAACCTCCTCCGCGAGTACGCCGCGGAGTACGACATGGATGGAACGGCGATCCGGCTGAGCACGGTGTACGGCGACGCACCGGGCATCCGGTTCAACCTCGTCGTGAACGGGTTCGTCTTCCGGGCGCTCACCGGCCGCCCCCTGACGGTGTACGGCGACGGCTCGAACTGGCGGCCGTTCGTCCACGTCCACGACGCCGCACGAGCCTACCGTGACGCCGTGCTCCGCCCGGACGCGTGGTCGAAGCCCGTCTACAACGTGGGGGCGAACGACGAGAACTACCGGATAGCGGACGTCGCTACACTCATTAGCGAGGAAATCGACACGGTAGACGTGACATACCTCGAAGACGAACATCCCGGTCCCTCCTATCACGTGAACTTCGACCGGCTCGGCGAGACCGGCTTCGCCCCCGAGTACACGCTTCGCGAGGGTGTCCGCGAACTCGCACGGAGGTTCGCGGGATGAGCGCGACCGACACCGAAGCCGGCGGCGACAGCGGTGACGAACCGACGACCGTCGCGATCACCGGCGCGGCGGGGTACATCGGGAGCTGCGTCGTCAAACAGCTCCAAGCGGCTCACCCAGAGTGGGAGATCGAAGCGTTCGACAACTTCTATCTCGGCGACGTTCGCCAGATCGGCGACGTCCCAGTCGAGCATCTCGACGTCCGCGACCGCGACCGGCTCGAAAGGGCGCTCGACGGCGCGGACGTCGTGATGCATCTCGCCGCGCTCAGTGGCGTCGACGACTGTGCGGACCACCCGAACCTCGCCTACGAGGTCAACGTTCAGGGAACCGAAAACGTGGCGTGGTTCTGCCGGAAACACGGGGCTGGACTGATCTTCCCGTTCAGCATGGGTGTCATCGGCGACCCCGAGGAGTTCCCGATCACGGTCGACCATCCACGGAATCCACTCAACTGGTACGGTCGGACCAAGCTGCTGAACGAGCGCGCGATCGAAACCTACGCCGACGGAGCGTTCCCGGCTCACCAGTTCATGATCGCGAACCTCTACGGCGATCACACGATCGACGGCGAACGGATCTCGAAGGGCACGGTGACGAACTTCTTCCTCGATCGTGCGCTCTCGGGCGGGACGCTCACGGTGTACGAGCCAGGCACCCAGTCACGCAACTACGTCCACGTCGAGGACGTCGCACGGGCCTACGTCGACAGCGCCGAGGCGATCGTCGACGCGCTCGATCGCGGCGAGACCGGCGTCGCGAAGTACGAACTCGCCAGCGACGAGGACCCGAGCGTGCAGGAGATCGCCCAGTCGGTCGCCGAGATCGCGGCCGAGAAACGCGACATCGAGGCTGACGTCGAGATAATCGAGAACCCGCGGTCGGGCGAGACGCTCGTGGACTCGTTCCCCGTCGATACCGGTAGCACCGAGCGCGACCTCGGCTGGTCCGCCGAACGTACCGTCGAGGAGACGATCCGCGAGCGACTCAGTACGGCGTAACTACTCGTTCGGAGTTGCGTCCGCCGTTTCGGTTCCGGAGTCGGCGTTCGCCTCCGTTTCTGTACCGGTCTCGCCACGTTGTTCCTGAAGCCGTCGTTCGGCCTCGTCCCGATCCTCGGGATAGCCCACGTCGATCCGCCAGCCGTCCATCCGGACCGCATCGATCGTCCGGCCGGAACGGAGCAGCAGGTCGATCGCGTCGGAGATCTCGTACTCGCCGCGCCCCGAAGGCTGGACGAGATGGCAGGCGTGGAAGATCGCTGGCGTGAACGTGTAAAATCCCGTGAGAACCAGGTTCGTCGGCGGGTCGTCGGGCTTTTCGACGATGTCGGTGACCTCGCCGTAGTCGTTGGTGTCACAGACGCCGTAGCGGGAGGCCTCCTCCCAGGGGACCTCCTCGACGAGGAAGGCGGCGTCGGCGCGGTCCTCGCGCTGGCGGTCCACGACATCGGTGAGGTTGGCGTCGAAGATGTTGTCGCCGAGGATGAGCATGAACTCGTCGTCGATGTGCTCCTCGGCGGTGAGCAGCGCGTGGGCGATCCCCTTCGGCTCGCGCTGGTGGGTGTAGGTGATCGGCACCCCTTCGAACTCGTCGTGGTAGTGGCTGACGATGACCTCCTTCTTGTAGCCGACGACGACGATGAGTTCGTCGGCACCGAGATCGGTGAGATACTCGAAGCAATGCGTGAGGATTGGCTTCCCATCGATTTCGACCATTCCCTTCGGCTTGTCCTCGGTGAGCGGCCGGAGGCGAGTCCCCTCGCCGGCGGCGATCACGACGGCTTTCATGTACGTCCGTCCAGCGCCGGGTCGCAAAAGCCTGTTCATCGGCCCGCTCGGGCGCTCGATCCCGGTGGTGTCCATCCGAACGCTCAAGACCGGAGGTGGAAAAGAAGCCGGCATGGACATTGCAGTCGTCGGCAGCGGCTACGTCGGCACGAGCGTCGCGGCCTGCCTCGCCGATCTCGGGCACGACGTGACCGCGATCGACATCGACGAGGGGATCGTCGACGCCCTGAACGCCGGCGAGACGCCGATCCACGAGCCAGGCCTCGACGAGCGCGTCGCGACGCACTCGGGGGATCGACTCCACGCGACCACCGACCACGCTGCCCTCCACGAGACCGACATCACGTTCGTCGCGCTCCAGACACCGACCGCCTCGGGCAAGCGCGCGGGCGAGGCCTTCGGCGTCGCGGTCAATCCGGAGTTCCAGAGCCAGGGGTCGGCCGTCACGGACTTCCTCGAACCGGACAAGCTCGTGTTCGGCACTGAGGACAGCGACGCTCAGGCACTCTCCCGACTCCACGCGACCACCGACCACGCCGCCCTCCACGAGACCGACGTCACGTTCGTCGCGCTCCAGACACCCACCCGCGAGGACGACAGCATCGACCTCTCCGTGGTCGAAGCGGGAATACGGGACATCGGCGAGGAGCTCGTCGCGGCCGAGGGCT
>PXSV01000193.1 GCA_003022685.1 Halobacteriales archaeon SW_9_67_24
CGCCGGCAGGGTCGTGGCCGCGGCGACCGCCTCGCCGTCGATCACGCCCGCGACGCTCGTCCCCCAGAGCGGGAGCCCGCGGACGAAGTTGTTGGTCCCGTCGATCGGGTCGACCACCCACGCCGGGCCCTCGTCCGTGAGATTCGTTGGCGTATTTTCTTCCTCGCCCACAACGGGATCGTCCGGGTAGCGCTCGTGGATCGTCTCGACCACGCGGCGCTGTGCGTCGCGGTCGGCCTGAGTCACCACGTCGGTCTTCCCGGACTTGGTCTCGACCGCGAGGTCGCCCCGGAACGATGCGAGCGCGACGCGCGCGCCCGCGTCCGCCGCCCGCGCAGCGAGATCGGCCCGTGCCTCGGTGTCAGTCATGAAACACTGACTCGCCGCGCGGGCAAAAACCGTCCGGCGGATCGTTTCCGAACCACGGTCCGCAGCGCGGATCAGGATTCGGCGCGGTCGATCGCCGCCCGGGCCCGCCGTTCGGCCGTCTCCCGCACCCGCTCGGCGTCGAGCGTCAGCACCTCCCGATCGCGCATGAGAACCTCGCCGTCACAGACCGTGTGGCGCACGTCGGCCCCGCTCGCGGCGTAGACGAGGTGGCTCACGAGGTCGTGGTGTGGCGTGAGGTGGGCGCGATCGAGGTCGAGGACGGCGAGATCGGCGTTCGCCCCCTCGGCGATCCGGCCCGAATCGAAGCCCGCGACCGCGGCGCTCCCCGCGGTCGCCAGTTCGAACGCCGTCGGCGCGTCGACCGCGCTCGCGTCCCCGGCGGCGAGCTTGCCGACCATCGCGGCGTCGCGGCATTCGTCGAACAGCGAGAGATCGTTGTTCGAGGCCGCGCCGTCGGTGCCGAGGCCCACAGCGACGCCCGCATCGAGCATTGCCTGGATCGGTGCGATCCCGCTGGCGAGCTTCATGTTCGAGGCCGGACAGTGGACCACGCCCGCGCCGCGCTCGGCGAGCAGTTCGATCTCGCTCCCGTCGCAGTGGGTGCCGTGGGCGACGAAGTCCCCTTCTTCGAGCAGTCCGTGCTCCGCGGCGTACGCGAGCGGCCGTTCGTCGTGCTCGTCGAGAATCGGTTCGACCTCCCCCGTCGTCTCGTTCGCGTGGATGTGGATCGGCACCTCCGCCTCGCGCGCCCGAGGGACGAACTCGTCGAACTCCTCGCCGTCGACGGGGGTGAGGCTGTGGGGCATGAACGCGGTCGACACCCGGCCGTCGGCCGCGCCGTCGTACTCCTCGGCAACCCGGAGCCCCTCTTCGAGATCCTCGCGGGCCGCTTCGTCGTCCTTGCCGACGGTGACGACCCCGTGACCGACGCGCGCGCGTAGGCCAGCGCGCTCGACGGCCGCGACGATCTCCCCCACGTCGAAGTACATATCGCAGAATCCCGTGGTGCCCGATCGGATCATCTCCACGAGGCCGAGTTCGGCCCCCGCACGGACGTCCGTGGGTTCGAGGACGCCCTCCACCGGCCAGACGTCCTCGCGGAGCCAGTCGTGGAGGGGTTTGTCGTCGGCGTACCCACGGAGGAGCGCCATTGCGACGTGGGTGTGGGCGTTCACGAGCCCCGGAATCACGAGGCCATCGGTAGCGTCGAGCGATTCGTCGCCCGCCGGAACGTCGCCGACCGCGAGGATCGTGCCGGCGTCCCGATCGGCGAGCACGTCAGCGCGCTCCACAGTGAGGTCCGGTCGGAGCACTCGCCCGCCGACGATTTCGAGCGTCGTCATACCGGTCGTTCCGCGGCCGGGGGTGTCAATCCCCTGGTTCGTGGGGCCCGCGACGGTCGCCGCCCGCTTCGGGACGACCCCTCGTCAGGAGGGAGCGCCGATCACGTCCGCATCGTCGGGTGAACCGGCGTCGAACTCCTCGACGAACCGATCGAGTGCGGCCGGGTCGTCGTGGCCCGGCAGCGGTTCGTCGGCGGTCCGACACGTCCCCTCGACGCCGAGTCGAGCGCAGACGTGATCCGCGACGGCCTCGGCCATCGCCCGGTGGGTGGTGAGCTTCCCGCCGACGATGGTGGTGAACCCGTCGGTGTCGTCGCGCTCGGCGTGATCGAGCAGGAAGAAGTCCCGCGAGATGGCGCGCGCGCCCTCGCCCGCCGCCGACGGGTCGTACAGCGGCCTGACCCCCCAGTAGGTGCGTGCGGGCTCGCGGCCGTCGAGCGCCGGCATCATCGCGGCGCACTCCTCGAACATCCGTTCGACGTCCCGTTCCGGCCGAGCGTACTCGTCGGGATCGTCGACGCCGACGCTGGTGGTCCCGAGTACCACCTGGCCCGCGTGTGGGATCACGATGTCGCCGTCTGCGGGCTCGCGACACCGGTTGAGCACGGTGTCGAGGCCCTCGTGCTCGACCGCGACCATGACGCCCTTCGTGGGGCTCATCCGGACGTCGACGCCGGCGAGGGCAGCGCACTCGCCGGCCCACGCGCCCGTGGCGTTCACGACGTGATCGGCCTCGATCCGGTCGTCGAGCGTGCCGCCGACCGTCGCGGCGGTGACCGCCCCGCCGTCGGCCCCGTCCCGGTGGAGGTCGGTCACGGGCGCGTCGGTGTGGATCGAGGCCCCGTGGTCGCGCGCGCTCCGGGCGGTCGCCGCGACGAGGCGCGAGGGGTACGCCACGGCGTCCGGCACTCGCATGACGCGCTCGGTCTCGGGCGGGAGCTCGGGGACGGCCTCGCGCGCCGCCGCCCCGGACCGGACGTCGGCCTCGATCCCGAGGTCGCGACACGCGTCGCGCTTCGCCGCGAAGTAGTCGGGATCGTCGCCCGCGAGCCGGACGAAGAACCCGCCGGTGTCCCGCAGACACGCGCCGGCGATCTCCCGGAGAACGCGGTTCTCGGCGATACACTCCCCGGCCCCCTCGGGGTCGGCCTCGGCGTAGCGCGCCCCGCTGTGGAGCAGGCCGTGCGAGCGACCCGTGGTCCCGCCCGAGAGGCCCTCGCGTTCGACGAGCACGCAATCGGTCCCCCGCATCGCGAGGTCGCGCGCGATGCCGACCCCGGTGACCCCGCCGCCGATCACGAGAACGTCCGTCGCTACGGACATGGCCCCGATACACTGCCGTTGCACTTCACTCCCTCAGTCCCGGAAACGATCGCTTCCCCCGCCGGGACCGGAAACGAACAACCCGTCATCTCCGGGTTGGTGTGCCCGCGACCAGTGCCTGTTCGAGGAGTTCGAGCGGGTGGCGGATCTCGTAGCCGGTGCCGTGTTCCATCTGCATCGCACAGGTCGGACACTCGGTCATCCCGGTCTCGCCCTCGGCGCTTTCCATGTGTTCGAACATCTCCTCGCCGATTGCCATCGAGTAGTCGTACTTCTCCTCCTTCCAGCCGTACGTGCCCGAGATTCCCGAACACGAGTCGCCGACGTCCTCGACCGTCGCGCCGTCGAGGTCGGCGAACAGTTCGATCGCCTGGCGGTCGAGCCCCTGGTTCCGGGCGTGACACGGCGCGTGGTAGGCGAACTCGCTGGCGTCGACCTCGGCCTCGGCGAGGGCTCCTTCGAGGTCCTCGTGGAGACGGAGGTATTCGAGGGCCTCGTAGGTGTTGGCGGCGACCGACGCGATCCCATCGAGGTCGAACAGTTCGGGGTACTCCTGGCGCAGCGCCATCGAGCAGGAGGTACAGGAGGCGATCACGTCGGCCCCGCCGTCGATCGCCGCCGCGAGGTTTGCGACGTTGGTCTCGGCGTGGCGGCGCGCGTCGCCGAGCATCCCGTTGGCGAACATCGGCGTTCCCGAGCACTGCTGGGGCGGCACGAGCACCTCGTAGCCGAACTCCTCGTACACTCGGACCATCGCCTTGCCGACCTCGGTCGTGTTGAAGTTCGAGTAACAGCCGTGGAAGTACGCGACCCGTTTCTCGGCGTTTTTGACCCGTGCCCCGCCGCGCTCGGCCCACCACTCCCGGAAGGTCTGTTCGGCGAACGCGGGGAACTCGCGTTCCTTCGTGACGCCGAGCGTTTCCTCCATGAGCCAGCGTGCCGGCCCGAAGTTCATCGCCCGGTTCGCGAGGCGTGGGACCTTCGAGGCGAACCACGCCGACGTGCGGTAGTTGGCGAGAATGCGGTTCCTGGCACGTTCGACGAGCCCCGAACGGCCCTCGTCGACGATTTCGAGCGCCGCGCGGGGGTCGCCCCGCCGGAGGGCGGCGAGCGCCGCCCGGCCGAAGCGCTGCTCCTCGACGTACTCCCCGCGGGCGGTGTTGTGCATCTGACTCAGCGGCACCGACGAGGGACAGGCGTTGTCACACCGCATGCAGTTCGAGCAGCCCGTGATCGAGTCGTCGACAGTGTGGCCCTCCTTGCGTTTGAGCCGCCACTGCTCGGGCCCCTGGAACTTCGGCCCGGGGAAGTCGTCGTCGACCTCGGCGACCGGGCAGGACGTGTCGCACGTCGAGCACTTGTAGCAGTCGTCGGACCCGGGACGGAGGTCCATGTCGGTCGTCTCGAACACCTGTACTGGCTCGAACTCATCGGTGGAATCTGCATCACTCATTGTCGAAACACCGTCGATCACATCGCCTCGCCTACCGCGCGACCTGCGGCGTACCCGGTCGCCAGCGAGATCCCGCTGCCCGATTTCTCCGCCGCGAAGTCCGCTCCGCCGAGGACCGCCCCGGCGGCCCGGAGGTTCCCGTACTCGACGCCCCCGCTGGCGTTGAGCGGCCGCAGGTCGTCGTCGACCGTGACACCGAATCGCGCGAAGGGATGGTCGTCGAACGCCCCGTCGGCGAACCACTCGTAGCGATCGTCGGGTCGAGGAACGTGACAGTCGAAGACTGGCTCGACGACCCCCTCGCGGTCGGAGTCGATCCCCTTGCCGACCAGGCCACCCGTGGCGAGCACGAACTGGTCGGCGTGGAAGGGCACCCGCTGGCCGTTGCGATCGGTGTAGACCGCCTGGATCCGGCCGTCGTCGGCCTCGAAGTCCACGACGGGGTTGCCGGTCGTCCGGCGGACGCCCCACTCATCGAGCGCCGCGTCGAACAGCTCTTCGAGCCGGAGTCCGGGGAGGCTCGGCGGCCCCATCGGCACCTCGAAGACGTCGACGCCGAGGCGGGCTTCGAGCGCCGCCCGGACCCGGTTCGGCTCGTCCTCGCCGAGAACGGCCGGAAACCCCACCCGGCCCGCGCCGTCGAGGTGGGGTTCGACCGCCGCGGCGAGCGCCCGGCGTGCGGTCGTCGTTCCGTTCGCCGTCGAAACGGGTTCGTCCTCGTCGAGCGCGCGGGCGAAGCGCGTGACCCGCGAGTCCGCCCGGAACTCGCCGGGGAACTCGATCGTGACGCCCCGCGTCGTCGCGGGGACGCCCGCCGCGCCGAGGTGGTCGGCGGCGAGCGGCGCGTCGAACGCGGTCAGCGTCTCGAACCCCACGAGCAGCGTTGTGTCCGAGCGACTCGCGAGCCCCGCAGCCACGCTCCGTGGGTAGCGTGCGGTCGGTTTCACGGTGCCGCCGTGGGTCGGCACGAGCGCGTTCGCGTCGGTGTGTGCGCCCTCGTAGGCCTCGCCGGCCACCTCGTCGAACAGGGCGAGTCCCGCGCGCACCGCGTCGGTTCCGACCCGCCGGTAGGGATGCCCATCGGGAAGGGCCGAGAGCGCCGCGAACGGCTCCGCGACAACCTCGCCGTCCGGGGTGTACCCGAGCACGTCGACGAGCCCGCTCGCGTGCCGGAGCGTGCTCTTCTTGTGCGACACCAGTCGTACTCGTGCCCCCTCGCGGGCCGCCCGGAGCGCGCTCGTCATCCCGGCGAGACCGCCGCCGACGACGAGCACGTCGTCCTCAATCGCCACGGCCGTCCTCCCGGTCGGTGTCGGCCGAGCCGTGTCGGCCGCCGTCGGTCGCGGCCGTATCGGAGCCCGTCTCCCCGGTGTCGGTGCGCGGGCGATCGACGGCGGATCGGCCGGCGTCGAAGCGCTCGTACGCGATCGGCTCCTCGCGCGCCGCCGGGTCGTGGTCGCGGTTCATCGTCGTCGCGTGGAGCGCGTGATTGAGCATCGCCTGGGAGAGCTGTTCGCCCCAGAGCGCGTGGCGCTGGCCCTTCCAGCGTTCCTGGTATAATTCGTCGAGCGCCGTTCTCGTGGTGGCTTCGTCGTGGTCGGGGTGGAGCAGCGCGGCCATCCGGTGGGCACAGAACCCGCCCTGACAGTTGCCCATCGAGGCCCGGGTCCGAATGCGGGGGGCGTTCAGATCGGTGCCGGCGTCCTCGATTGCGTCCTCCAGTTCGGCGCGCGTGACCGCCTCGCAGGTGCAGATCACGGGGTTGGGATCGTCGGTTTGCAGCACGTCGTCGGCCTTGCTCCCCAGCCGCTCGGTGCTCCGGCGACCGACCGGCGAGGCGACACCGCGCCTCGACGCCGAGTTTCCCGCAGACGTGGTTCGATATCTGCTCGGCCATCAGCCGGTAGGTGGTGAGCTTCCCCCCGACGATGCTCGTCATCCCCGCGAGCCCGTCGCGGTCGGCGTGATCGAGCAGGAAGAACTGGCGGGTGATGTCGGTCGGGTCGGTGGTTCCGGTGTCGGGCGGCTCGTACAGCGGCCGCACGCCCCAAAAGGAACGGATCGTGCGCGCCTCGGCGAGCATCGGCACCAGCTCCGAGAGCTTCTCGATCATCAGGTCGACCTCCCACTGCTCTTCGGGGTAGTCGTCGGGGTCCTCGACCTCCTCGTCGGTCGTGCCGAGGATGCAGGCGGTCTCGTGGGGGACGACGATGTCGGCGTCGCCTTTCGGTCGGCATCGATTGACCACGGTATCGACCTGGCGGGAGTTCATCACCGTCATCACGCCCTTCGAGGGCCGGACCTCGACCTCGACGCCAGCCATTTCGCCAAGCTGGCCGGCCCACGCGCCCGTGGCGTTCACGACGTGGTCGGCCTCGATCCGTTCGGTGGTGCCGGGCTCGCGGTGGGTGCGCTTGCCGGGCCCGCTCTCGTGGCGCACCTCGACGCCCACCACTCGATCGTCCTCGACGAGCACGTCGATCACCTCGGCGTGGGTTTCGACCCGCCCGCCGTGGCGCTCGGTGTCGGCGGCGTTCGCCACACAGAGCCTGAAGGGGTCGACCGCGCCGTCGGGAACGCGGATCGCGCGTTCGACCTCTTCGGTGAGATACGGTTCGATCTCGCGGGCCTCCTCGCCGGAGAGCACCTCGGCAGGAATGCCACACTCCTGACAGCCCGCGAGTTTCTCCTCGAAGTACTCGTCGGAATCACCGGGGAGCTGGGCGAACAGCCCGCCGGTCATCTCCACGCAGTGGTCCGCGATCTCGCGGAGAACCCGGTTCTCGTCGATGCACTCGGCGGCGCTCTCCTGGTCGGCGACCGCGTAGCGGCCGCCGCTGTGGAGCAGGCCGTGCATCCGCCCCGTGGTCCCGTGGGTGAGGTTGCCCCGCTCGACGAGCGTGACGTCGACGCCGCGCATCGCGAGGTCGCGAGCGATGCCACAGCCGGTCGAACCGCCCCCGATGACGAGCGCGCCGGTCTTGGTTACCATCGGATCATCCAAGCGTCGTGCCCCGTGCACTTTATTTTATCGGTGGGGCCCGTACCGGGAGTGATTTCGGCTGTGACGCTTCCAGCGTCGTTGAGCGGCGCTCTCGGGAGCTCCTGATGGATCCGTCGATCGGCTCGAAGCGTCGCTCCGAGCGCGTGAAACCACTCTCAGATAAAGACTTATAGCGTCACACCGCGATTTACGCCTGAACACGTGCTGGGAATGAATTGGGGAACGACGCTGAGACGGTACGCTACGGTCACGAACGGACGGTCCGCTCGCGGGGGACGGTGTCGGCATCGTCGGCCCCCCAGCGGGACGGGCGACGGTCGATCGTCGACGGCTTCGGGGTCCATTCGTTCCCGCCTGGCGTCGAGCGTGAGCCGGCGAACGGATCGGGACGGTCGGTGACGACGGCCGATGGATCTCAGCTCCCGCATCCGACGCCGCCAGCAGTCGGGCGACGAGACGCAGGTAGTGCTCGATTACCACGCGATCAGCCCCGTCGCCCACGTCGACGAGCCGACCGGCCGGGGATCGGTGCTCGAACGCCTGCTCGATTACGTCGATCCGGTGTTCGGCAGCCGGATCCCGCCGAACTCCTACGTCTGGGGCCCGCCCGGAAGCGGGAAGTCGGCCGTGATCACCGCGTTGTTCACCCGGATGAGTCGGTCGCGCTCGCTCTCCGATTCGCTGATCCACACCTCCACTCGGGGGGGAACCAGCACGACGCCGAAGCTCGTCTACGTCGACGCGCGCGACGCGAGCACCGAGTTCAGGCTCCACCGATCGGTTCTGGATGGCGTGCTCGAGGAGTCGGTGCCGGAGCACGGCGTCGGGACGGACACGCTCCGCACGCGGTTGGACGAGTACCTCGCCCCGCACAACCACTCCGTTCTCGTCGCGGTCGATCACGTCGACGAGCGAGGAACGCAGTCGCTCGCGGCGATCGCGGACTCCTTCGAGGCGTTCGGCGGGTCGCTCTCGTGGATCGCCGTCGGCCGGCAGTCGCCGTCGGCGCTCGCCGAGGCCCCCCGGCCGCCCGAGCATATCGAGGTGCCCGCCTACCGCGAGCCCGTGCTGGTCGACATCCTCACGACCCGTGCGTCGGCGGGGCTGGCTCGCCAGGCGGTCGAACACGAACAGCTCCGGCGGATCGCGGCGTGGAGCGACGGCAACGCCCACGACGCGCTCTGTGTCCTGTTCGCCGCGGCCGACGAGGCGGCAACCGAGGGCGCGTCGCGGCTCCGCGAGCGCGATCTCCACACGGCGATGGACGCGATCCCGCGGCCGTGCGTCCCGCTCGGGCGCATACTCGCGCTTTCGGACAACCGTCAGCTGGTGTTGCGCCACCTCATCGCCGTCGACGACGACGAGCGCGCGTCGGTCGACGCCGCGGCCACCACCATCGCCGGGGCGTCAAGCGTCGACCTCTCGGCGGGGACGGTGAAGCGGCTACTCTACGAACTGGCGGAAGCCGGCGTCGCCGAGCGCGTGACTACCGATCGGCTCCTTGAGGGCTCCGGTCGTTCGCCGAGCCGCCTCGAACCCCGGTTCCCGACGCGCGTGTTCCGTCGGCTCTACGACCTCGCGCACGCCTGATCCCGGACGTCACGAACCGGCGACCGTGGTCCGGAACACCGCCCGACGCTCGGAGCGGTTTTCCTGCTGAGTAACGATCCGGGTCGAACGGCGGGTCCGCTCGACCCGGCCCCGTGCAGCGATTCCTTCCCGCAGCGACGGGTCGTTTCGGTCCGGCGGAAGGTTTATGAGGGTAGAACATAGTGTTTACGCTCGAAGCCATGGCAGTAGTAAAGAGTGGTTCGGCGGGCACGATCAGGGAGAAACGACAATGAACGGCGAAACGTACGTCGGTGCGATCGACCAGGGGACGACCGGCACACGGTTCATGATCTTCGACCACGGCGGTCAGGTGGTCGCGGAGGCCTACGAGAAACACGAGCAGATCTATCCCGAGCCGGGCTGGGTCGAGCACGACCCGGTGGAGATCTGGGAGAAGACCAAGGAGGTCGTGAGCGATGCGCTCGACACCGCCGGGCTCGACGCCACCCAGCTCGAGGCGCTCGGGATCACCAACCAGCGCGAGACCACGATGGTGTGGGACGCCGACTCGGGCTCCCCGGTGTACAACGCGATCGTCTGGCAGGACCGGCGGACGACCGATCGGGTCGAGGAGCTGGAGGAGGCGGGCAAGGTCGAGGACATCCGGGCGAAGACCGGCCTCGAAGCCGACGCGTACTTCTCGGCGACGAAGACCGAGTGGCTGCTCGACAACGCCGATCCCCTCAAGACGCAGCGGGCCCAGCCCGCGGATCTCAGGGATCGCGCCGCGGGCGGCGAGCTCCGCTTCGGCACGATCGACACGTGGTTGATCTGGCAGCTCACGGGCAACCACATCACCGACGTCACCAACGCCTCGCGGACCATGCTGTTCGACATCCACGACATGGCGTGGGACGACGAACTCCTGGAGGAGTTCCGGGTTCCCGGCGAGATGCTTCCCGAGGTGCGGCCCTCCTCGGACGACGAGTACTACGGAACGACCGATTCCGAGGGATTCCTCGGGGCGGAGGTCCCGGTCGCGGGCGCGCTCGGCGACCAGCAGGCCGCGCTGTTCGGCCAGACCTGCTTCGATCCCGGCGACGCGAAGAACACCTACGGCACCGGCTCCTTTTTCCTGCTCAACACCGGCGAGGGGGCCGTCGAGAGCGATCACGGCCTCCTGACGACGGTGGGGTTCCAGCGTTCGGGCGAACCGGTCCAGTACGCGCTCGAAGGCGCGATCTTCGTGACGGGCGCGGCGATCGAGTGGCTCGAGGACGTCGACCTCATCAACAACGCGGCCCAGACCGCCGACTTCGCCCGTTCGGTGGAGTCGACGGACGACGTCTACTTCGTGCCAGCGTTCACCGGGCTCGGCGCACCCCACTGGGACGGGCGTGCCAGAGGGACGATCGTCGGGATGACCCGCGGGACGAGGAAGGAACACATCGTCCGGGCGGTGCTCGAATCCATTGCGTTCCAGACCAAGGACGTCGCCGAGGCGATGGTGGCCGACGCCGGCCTCGACATCAATAGTCTAAAGGTCGACGGCGGCGCGGTGAAAAACGACTTCCTCTGCCAGCAACAGGCCGACATCGTCGGCACGGATATCGTGCGTCCCGAGGTCGACGAGACCACGGCGCTCGGCTCGGCGTACGCCGCCGGCCTCGCCGTTGGCTACTGGGACGACCCCGACGAGCTCCGGAACAACTGGCGGGTCGACCAGGAGTTCGCCGCCGACGAGGATGCCGACATCGAGGCCGACTACGAGCGGTGGGGCGAGGCGGTCGAACGGTCGCGCGACTGGGCACGGGAGGCATCGGTTCGCGCTCCTCCTGATCGCCGCACTCGCCGGCGGGGCGTTCGGGGCGGCGCTCGGCGCGCTGCCGGCGTTCATCTTCACCGGCTTCGCGGTGTTCCTCGGCGAGGGAGTCAACATCCTCCAGGGCGAGATCACCTCGAACGTCGGAGCAATCGACACGGGAACGCTCGGGACAGGCATCACGGGGACGATCGGGTTCGGGATGGTGTTTGGCCCACACATCGCCTTCGCCGGCGGGGTTGCGGCGACGGCGTACGCCGGCAAGAAGTATCCCGAGATGGAGCCCGCCGGTTGGGACTACCACTTCGGGAAGGACATCCTGTACGCGTTCGGGACGAAACCCGACATCCTCGCAGTCGGTGGCGTCTTCGGGGTCGTCGGAATGCTGATCACCCAGATCGCGGGTGGCATCGGGTTCCCGACCGACGGGATCGCGCTGTCGGTGTTCCTGACGGCGATGCTCGCCCGCGTCGCCTTCGACTACCCGCTGGTCGGCTCCGCGGCCGGTTCCTCCATCCTCGACATGTCGCCGTTCGAGCGGGAGGAGGAACGCGCGGCGACGGACGGCGGGACCGGGAAGGTCCGGCTGGCGACCGAACCGTGGCTCCCCCACCAGTACAAGTGGTCCGGCGTCGCCGCGGTCGGTGTCGTCGCCGGTATCCTCGGTGGGTTCATCTACGTCGAGACCGGCAGCATCTTCCTCGGCTACGCGTTCTCGGCGATGAGCCTGCTGTTCCTCAATCTCGGAGTCGAGAAGATCCCGGTCACCCACCACATCACGCTGTTGGGGTCGGTCGGTGCCGTGATCGCCGGGGCGATGGGCGCTGGCCCGGTCGTGGCACTGCTCGCCGCTGGCGTCTTCGGGGCGATCAGCGGCCTCTTCGGCGAGGCGACCCAGCGGATCTTCTACTCGCACTCGGGAACGCACGTCGACCCGCCGGCGATGGCGATCACGCTGTTCATGCTCATCATCGGCGTGCTCTACCTCCTCAACGTCATCCCCTCGTCGGGCTACCTCGGACTCTGAGATCATGGCACACGTACCTGAACGAACCGAGCTGTACGTCTGTCTGAACTGCCAGGCCGTGCTTGCCGGGGACGTCTCCGAAGGCGCGGGCGAGAAAAATCACAACTTCAGTGTCCCCGACGAGTGCGCTGCCTGTGGGAACACCGATATCGTCGAGCTGAGTGATTACCCACACGTGGAGTGATACTGTCGGACAAAGGGAATCGGATATCAGATCTCGACAAATCGCCGGACAGCGGATGTATGTTCAGTCTCGATTCTTCCGACCCTGTCCGACAGTACGAACCCACGGGGAGCGGTTCCCCACGAGGAGGGTCGAGACGCCCGACACGAACGCGGTCACCGACTCGGTGTCCATGTGGCCGGTATCGGTGCATGAGTGGCGGTGCTGGTCGACCGGAACCGAGAGCCAGTGGCTGCCGACAGTGATTTTTCGGTGGTGTTCGGCGCGCAGTCGCTTCGAAAAACAGTTGATCGGGCGGCGCTGTCACTCGCCCATGCGCATCGCCGTGCCCAACAAGGGCCGCCTGTACGAGCCGACGATCGACGTGCTCGAACGTGCCGGACTCCACGTCGAGAACGGCGCGGACCGCAAACTCTACGCCGAGACGGTCGATCCCGAGGTCACAGTATTGTTCGTTCGCGCCGCCGACATCCCGGAGTACGTCGCCGACGGCGCGGCCGACGTCGGGATCACGGGGTTGGACCAGGTCCGCGAGGCCGGGGTCGACCTCCACGACCTGCTCGATCTCGGCTACGGCACCTGCCGACTCGTGCTCGCCGCGCCCGAGGGGGGGCAGGTCGAGACGGTCGAGGACCTCGCCGGCGGCACCGTGGCGACCGAGTTCCCGAACGTCGCCCGGGACTTCTTCGCCGATCGGGGGATCGAGCCGTCGATCGTGGAGGTCTCGGGCGCGACGGAGCTCACACCCCACGTCGACGTCGCCGACGCGATCATCGACATCACCTCGACGGGGACCACGCTCGCGGTCAACAACCTCGCGGTCATCGAGGACGTGCTCGAAAGCTCGGTCCGGCTGGTCGCCCGGCCCGACGTCGCCGACGATCCGAAGGTCGAGGAGGTCGCGACCGCGCTCGCGTCGGTGATCTCGGCCGACGGCAAGCGCTATCTGATGATGAACGTCCCCGGCGACCGGCTTGAGGACGTTCGCGAGGTCATTCCGGGCCTCGGCGGCCCCACCGTGATGGACATCGCGGGCGACGATTCGCTGGCGGTCCATGCGGTGGTCGACGAGGCGGACGTCTTCGAGACGATCAACGACGTCAAGCGGATGGGGGCGAGCGACGTGCTGGTGACCGAGATCGAACGCCTGGTCGAATAGCGGGGCGTCGGGCGTCGTCGAGTGACGAGCGTCGGGAACCGATCGCCGAGCGATCCGTTTTCGATCAGATCGGAGCGGTCCCGAGCAGGCGAACGAGGCTGAGCGTCGCGATCGTCAGGAGGACGCTGACGACGAGGTGGACGAACGTGACGAGGCCGGTCGTCCGGAGTCGCAGCCGGTAGACGTACCGGATGACGACGAAATCGAGCGCGAGCGCCACGACGAACGCGATCGCGCCGTACTGCTGGAGCAAGAGCACGACCACCGCGATCGTCGCACCGACGACCAGCGCCCGACGGAGCGGCACCTCCCCGAGCACGTTCCGCGCGGCGATGTGGGCGGTCGCGGAGTAGACGGCCGCGAAGACGACGAAGCTGCCAAGGTAGGCGAGCGGACCGCCGGCGACGGGCGCGGTCTGGAGCGCGACGGTCCCGATCACGGACGACGGTACGGCCCGCGGCGGCTTGTGTCTGACCATTCCACACCGAACGCAGCGACACTCGGCGAACAGGGATGGGTTCTTATGTGTGAGTAGTGCTATTAGACTGGCATGAGCACCCCCGACAACGACGCTGCGCCGGTATCGCTCCGGCGCGCGGATTTCTTCGCCGTGCTTTGGGCTTCGTTGGGCGTCTTCTGGCTGGTAAGCGCACTCGGGGACGGAGCCCCGAACGCACTATTGTCGTCGAACACCTTCTACCTCGCCATCGGGCTCTTCTGGCTCGGGGGTGCGGTGTTCTACCGCCGTCGTCCGGATTCGGTTCGCCGAGGGCGTGAACCGACCCCAACGTTGTGGCTCGGGCTTGGCGGTGCGCTGATCGGAGCGCTCGCGCTGATATTCGTCGTTGTGATAGTCCTTTAGGGGAAATCTGAGGGGTCGAACGTCCTACTGCTCCCCGTCATAGCGAGTCGGCTCGGCCTAGTGTGGACGAACCACGGCAGGCACTTGCAAACGATAGGTACATGCTGGCACACGGCATAACGTACGACATGACCAGGGCCGACGATCTCAGGCGGGAGCGAAATCCCGAAGACCGGGACCGCTACGCGTGCGAGGACTGCGGACTCCCAATCGAAACCCACAGCAGGGTCTATCCGGGGTGTCGCGGCGCCAGCATCGCCCCGATCGAGGGGCTCATCGACCCGTCGTTCAGGGAGTGAGAGACGGCAGAAGGGCGACGGTGCAGCGTCAGCCGTCGAGCAGACCGAGGTCGTCGAGCCGGTCGGTGATCTTGTCGACCGCGTGTTCGGCGTCCGCCGGTTCCTTGCCGCCCGTGATAACGAGTTTGCCCGAGCCAAAGAGGAGCGCGACCACTTCGGGGTCGTCGAGCCGGTAGACGAGACCGGGGAACTGCTCGGGCTCGTATTCGATGTTTTCGAGACCGAGACCGATCGCGATCGCGTTCAGATTCAGCGTCTTCTGGAGATCGGCGCTGGTGACGATGTTCTGGACCACGATCTCGGGGTCGTCCTCGACGCGGATCTCGAGGTCGCGGAGCTTGTCGAAGACGATCTCCAGGCTCTCGTGGACGTCGGCGGTGCTTTTCGCCCCGGTGCAGACGATCTTTCCGGATCGAAAGATCAGCGCGGCGGATTTGGGGTTCTGGGTCCGGTAGACGAGACCGGGGAACTGCTCGGGGTCGTAGTCGGCCCCTTCGAGGTCCATCGCCACGCTCTGGAGGTCGAGCTCCTGGCCGATGCCCGTCGACGCCACCACGTTCTCGATGTTGATCGTCTCCTTCGGGTCCTGGGCAGACATGACTCGTCTTAAAGCTCGTATTTAAGGCTTATAAAGATTGGTGTCGCAGTCTGATAGGTCGGTACGGCGACCGCTCGCCGACGATCAACAGCGTCATGACCCGGAACGACGCAGGTCCGCGCGTGTACGTGCTCGAACTCGGCGGCGAGGACGACGCGTTCGCCGTCCGAGAGGCCGCGAGCGCGGCGGCAGGCGTCGAGCACGTCGCGCCGGGCCTCGCGCTCGCCCGCAGGATCGATCGCGACCGAGCCCGGACGCTCGCGTACACCCATCGCGCGAGTCGTGTCGTCGGCCGGACCGATGCCACGGTCGCGGACGCCGTCGCGTGTCTCGACGCCGCAACGCTCGATATCGAAGGAACGGTCGCGGTCCGGGCGCGCGATATACGTCGCACGACGGGGACCGACACCCAGTGCGCCGAACGTCGCCTCGGCGGCGTGCTCACCGACCGCGGGTTCGCGGTCGATCTCGACGCTCCCGATCACGAACTCCGGGCGCTCTTCGCGGACGGGATCTGTGTGCTTGGGTGGCTCGCCACGGAGAGCGTCCGGGACTTCGGCCCGCGCAAACCCACGAAAAAGCCGTTCTTCAAACCGGGATCGATGGACCCGCTGCTCGCGCGCGCCCTCGTCAACATCGCCGGTGCGAAGCCGGGAAGCCTGCTTGTCGATCCGATGTGCGGCACTGGCGGCGTGCTCGTCGAGGCGGGGCTCGTCGGGGCGTGCGTCGTCGGCCTCGACGCCCAGGCGACGATGGCACACGGTGCGGCCCGGAATCTCGCACACTGTCTCGACGGAGACGCCGTGTTCGCCACCGCACGAGCCGACGCGACCCGCCTGCCGCTTCGCGACGACGCCGCCGACGCAGCGATGTTCGACGCCCCCTACGGCCGCCAATCGAAGATCGAGGGCGACCTCGATAGCGTGGTGGCCGGCGCGCTCGGCGAGACACGGCGGGTCGCAGGATGGAGCGTCGAAACCACCTTCGAGCGCCGAGTGCATCGCTCCTTGGTGCGCCACATCGCGGTACTCGAATGAACTGCTCCGTCCCGATGAGGAGGTTCAGCGATCGAGTTCGGCCAGCAGGTGCGAGAGGTGAAGCCGATCGTCGGTCCCCTCCGCGAGATCCATGTCGATCTCGCCCGCGAGTCGGTGAAGCGTGGCGGCGTCGGGGCCGACCGACCGCGACCGCGCGACACGGAGGAGTTCGGCGAGGACCTCGCCGCCGTCCATCCCCTCGTCGACGAGCAGGTCGTCGAGAGTTTTTCTGGCATCGGTGAACTCGCCCGTGGCGGCCTCGGTGATCATCGCCTCGATCCGGTCGTCGTGGCCCACCGCCCCCAGGGTATCGTAGGCGTCGTCCATCGTGATCTCGCCCGCGTCCTCGGCGGTGGCCTGGGCGCTCAGAATCGCGCTCCGGAGGTCGCCGTCGGCGGAGGCCGCGACGAACTCCAGACCGTCGTCGTCGTGGGGAACGTCCTCGCTTGCGACGATCTCTTCGAGGATCGCGACCACCTCCGCGGTGGTCGGCGCTCGCACCGGGATCGAGAAACACCGCGACCTGATCGGCGGAATGAGCTTCGAGGGCTGGCGCGTCGTCGCGACGAACTGCGTCGTTCGGTGATGACGCTCCATCACCCGCCGGAGCGCCTGCTGGAAGTCCTCACGAATGCCCTCGGCGTTGTCGAGCAGCACGGTCTTGTACCCGCCCGACACCGGCGCGTAGCTCGCCGACTCCGAGAGGACGTGTTTGATGAGGTCGGCCTTCGAGGAGTTGCGCCGGCGTTTCGGCGTGATGAACGACGCGAACCGGGGGTCGTTGCTCACCTCTTTTTTCGTGCGGCCGAAGACGTCGGCGACGTTCAACTCGACGAGATCGTTGTCGGGATCGGCGTGGGTCTCCTCGGCGAGCGCGCGCACCGCAGCGGTCTTGCCCGCCCCCGATGGGCCGTGAAGGATCAGGTTCAGCGGTTCGTCGACCGCACGCGTCAGCGACTCCCGGAGTTCGGACTGGGGGAGGTCGGCGAGCGCCGGCGCGTACGTGTCGGTCCACAACGGCCCGTCCATCACCGGCGAATCAGTGTGCCACGGGCATGAATCGGTCGATCGTGGCCTGGCGCTCCCCCGCGATTCACTGGCCGGTGACCGCGACGAGGACCACGAACACGGCGAACGTGAGCGCGAGCACCGGGAGCAGCGGGTTGTCGAGAAACCCCTCACGGCCGTCGCTTCCGGCACCGTACGGAGTTGCCTCGCGGTCCGCCTCGCTCGTGCGGTCGGCGACCGGCGTGGCGGTTTCGGTGGGCGTATCGGTCACAGGGGTTGGCGTCGTGGTCGGGGTGGCGGAGGACGTTCGTTGAACGGTCGTGGTGTTCGCAGGGGTAGTGGTGGCACCCGCCGGAGTAGTTGTCGCGGGGACCGCCGTCGCCGTGGCGGTCGTGCTTTGATTCGCGGTCGTCGCGGCCTCGGGAGTCGTCGTGGCGTTCGCAGCGGGCGTCGTGTTCGTGCCCGCCGGTGTGGTGGTCGTGTTCCCCGTCGGTGCCGTCGTGTTGGGTGGCGTTTCGACGGTGACGAGTGCCGTATTGTTCACCGGACTCTCCTCGATGTAGGGTTCGTCCTCGCTCCCGTTCGAGGGCACGTATCGGAAGCGCTGATCGCCGTCCGAATCGGTATAGGCGACCGCGCTGAGGCGCACCCTCCGGTTCAGCTCCGTGGCGTTCACGCCGGGGACCGTGCCGACCGCGACGGTGACGTTTTCGTAGCTGCCGGCTTCGAGGTAGCCGGTGGCCCCGATCGCGCTGCTGGTCGCGTTCGAGGCGTTGTACGGGCCACGGTGAACCCCGACGTAGCCACCGTCAGGGAGCGTCACCGAGTCCACGGTGACGGCGGTGCCGTTCGTGGTTTGGTTCGGGAAGGCGATCGCCGGGGTCGTCGGCCGCTCGGCGGGCGGCACCGTCACGCGGGCGCGGTCGGCGACCGGCGTCCCGTTCGCCGCGTAGGCTCCATCAGTATCCGGCGCGACGAGACCGTCGAACCGGCCGTCGCCGTCGGAGTCGCGGTGGAGCGTGGCGACGAGCGTCGTGTTCGCGGCGAGGCGTGTCACGTTCGGGGTGGCTCCGGGAACGCCACGCAGCGTCACCCGGCCCTCGTGGGTGCCGGGGCCGAGCGGGAGGCTCACCCCGACGACCGAGCCGTTCGGTCCCGCTTCTTCGAGCACCACGAACCCGCCGTCGGGCAGGGTGGCCGAGGCGACGGACACCGACCGGCCGTCCCGTGTCTGGTTCGCAAGGGTGATCGAGGCGTTCGTGCTCGCGTTCGGGGCGTCGGCCTGGAACGCCGCGCCGCCCGGCGAGCCCACGGGCACGCCCCCGGCAGCCGCAGTCGTGACCGCGAGCGCCGTCGCTGCGAGCACGGCGAACAGGAGGGCGCTGTGCCGGCGGATCGAGGTCATCCGGACCCCTCCAGCGGGACGAGCGCCGCGCGAGCGGTCGCCCTCGCCACCGTCATCACCGCCGGAACGGGAAGGGTGGGTAAAAGCCCGACGGTGTGTCAGACGGGCGTCCGCCACACGCACGACGACTCCGACGGATCGGGTGGCCGCCTGGCGACGACACGGTCCCGACGGCCGTCGTGTATCGCTCACGCCGTCGGAGCGTGCGCTTGCAAATCATCGGTAACGCGCTCGGCCACACCACGCTCTCGCCGCCGAAGACGGCTCGGAGCCGGCGGACTCACCACCGTGAGCGAGGGAGTCGTCGGGACTCAGAACTCGCCGGCGAACTCGGCGTCGGTCAGCAGCGACGGGTAGTCGGTGCGGGCGGCGAGGAACCGCTCGCCGGTGACCGTTCGTTTGTACGCCTCGTAGGCGCGATACTCCTCACCCGACAGTTGGACCGTGGCAGTGCCGTGTCCGCCGTCGAACACCGACCAGTCGGCCTCGTCGGAGCCGTCCTTGTCGACGTCGAACCAGCACGCCATCTTGATGTCGTTTTCGTCAATGTACTCGTAGACCGCTTCGATCCACTCAGTCTTCCGCTCCGGCCGGTACTCGCCGTCGTTCGCGCTCTCACCGTCGCTCCCCTCGCTTGCCGTCTCGATGAACGACGTCGACGCGAACTCGGTCAGCGCAACCGGCTTGTCCGTGAGTTCGCGCAGCCGTCCCAGCATCGGATCGTACAGTTCGTCGGGGGTCCGCCAGCTCGAATAGGACTGCGTCGCCCCGAAATTGAACCCGTCGATCGCCGTCCAGTCGACGTACTCGTCGCCGGGGTAGTACCGCTCGGTTCGGTTGTCGGTGGGGACCTGGTCGGCGTTGACCGCCCAGACCCACTGCATGTCCGTCTCGTCGAGGGCCGTCTCGTCGAACGCCTCGTACAGCCGTTGCCACATCTCGACGTACTCCTCGGGCGTTCCGGCCGCTCGACTTGCCCCCGGGAGGGTTTCGGTCGCGTTTTCCGAACCACCGGGAACGGGCGTGACGGTCGCGTCGATCCGCGTCGCGTCCAGCGAGCCCCACGGGAACCAGTTGCCGTTCATCTCGTGGGCCGGCCGGATGTAGAACCGTCGGCCGCGCGTCCGATCGCCCTGGGGTCGCGCCCACGACGCCAGGAGCGACGCCCATTCGGCGAGTTCGTCGTCGTACTCGCCCTCGGCGACCATTCGTTCGATCGTCTCCGGGGTCTGGCCCCGCTCGTCGGTGAACGGCTGCCACGAGATCATCGGGACGTGGCCCGCCTGCCAGACGTTCGTCAGCGGCTGCTCGACGAACCAGCGTTTGTTCTCCGTGGGCCCGAGGGCGTCGACGAACAGCAGGACGACCGCCGAGGGCTGGCCGAGCCACTCGGTGTACGGCGTGAGGTTCGACACGAACTCCGGGCCACCGGGATAGACGCCCGTGAGCGCCGCCCCCGAACGCGTCTCCGGCGCTTTGGGCGTCGCCGTCGGCGTTCCGTCCCGTTCGGTCGCCGTGCTCGCCCCGGTGGGTCCACCGTCCGCCCCGGCCGTTCCGCTCGGTCCGTCGGTTCCGCCCGTACCGCCCGAGTCGAGCGACCCGACGGTTCCGTTCGCCTCGTCCGTTCCGCTCGACCCGTTTCCGTCGGAACCGAGAAGCGAATCGAGCGGCGTCGCACAGCCGCTCGCACCGACGATACCGGCGAGACCTGCCGTCCGCAGAAACGTCCGACGGTTCATC
>PXSV01000194.1 GCA_003022685.1 Halobacteriales archaeon SW_9_67_24
CTCGACGAACTGGGCGAACGTCGCGCCCGCGACGTCGATCCCCTCCGAGAGCCACCGCTCCATCCGGCCGAAGTTCGCCACGAAGTCGTCGTTGTCGAGATTGTCGTAGAGGCGGACGTACTTCGAGACATAGTTCGAGACGGGATCCATCAGCGCGAAGCCCACATCGAGCATTTCGGCGGATGCGTTGCCGTAGATCGCCCGGAGGTCGTCGGGCGAGAAGAACTCCTCGTCGCCCCAGAGTTCGAGCACGCCGCCAGTGTCGTCGAAGCAGAGTCCGGCAGCCATCAGCCCCAGATTTCTGACTTTCTCGGGGTGGAGCGCGGCGTACATCGCCGACATCGTGCCGCCCATGCAGTAGCCCAGCACGTTGATCGAATCCCGGCCCGACGCCTCGCGGACCTCGTCGACGCAGTTGTCGATATACCGGTTCACGTAGTCGTCGAGCGTGAGATGCTGATCGAGCCGGGAGGGCTCGTTCCAGTCGATCATGTAGACGTCGAAGCCCGCCTCCAGCAGCCGCCGGATCACCGACCGATCGGGCTGGAGGTCGAGGATGAACGGCTTGTTGATCAGCGCGTAGATCACGAGGATCGGCACGTCGTGCTGCTGGTCGGTCCGGGGTTCGTAGTGGAGGAGTTCGAGCTTGTTCTCGGTGTAGACCACTTCGCTTGGCGTCTCGCCCACCTCCACCGAGAGCATCCGGTTCAGCTGCTCGGGCGCGACCGTGGTCTTCTCGACCGCCTCGGCGGCCGCCTCGAAGCTCTGACGCTGCGTGTCGAGCGCCATCGTGAACGGGTTGAAAACCCCCGTACTGCGATCGCTCATTCGTTCTCCAACAGCCGGTCGAGCTTCTTCGAGACCTCGTGCTGGCGGCGTTCGAGCTCCACGAGGCGCTCGCCCACTTCATCGATGTCGTCGCGGGTGGCGAACCCGAGCGATTCGAGCGTGTCCTGGTTCAGGTCGTCGACATCCCCCTGGAGCTCCATCAGGTTACCGACCATCTCGCCCGTTCCTGCGGCGAACGCGCTGGTGCCCATCACCTCGGAGAAGGCCTCGTTCGCGCTCTGGAGCCAGATGTCGCGGAACTCCTGTACCTCGACGTCCTCTCCCTCGGCGGCCGCAGTCAGTCGCGTGGTCATCTGCTCTGCGGCCTCCATCCAGACGTCGACGGCGCGCTCGTAGCCCTCGATCCCCTCGTTCGCCGTCTCCTCGTCGGGCATCGAGCCCTCGAAGGCGTCCATCCACGACTCCATGAAGGCGGCTTGGGCCTCCATGTTCTGCTCGAAGGAGTTCGCGACTGCGTTGTTCATCTCGGTCATCATCGCCGCCCAGTTCTCCTGTGCGTCCTCCGGGTTCATCTCGCTCATAGTGGGTTGTGGTCGGGTGGTGGCTAAACGGTCTGTCGCCGTTCAGGCCGTCTCGTCCTCGACGGGGATCTCGAACTCCTCGCCGAACGCTGCGGCCTGGGACCGGAGCTGCTCCTGGAACGCCGCTGCTGCTTCGAGTTGGTCGTCCATCCGCGCCGCGAACGCCTCCTGGAGCTCCGCCGTGCGTTCGAGCTGGTCGTCGAGCTGTGCCGCGAACGCGTCCTCGAACTCCTCGGTGTGTTCCTCGGCGTCGTCGATCGTCGCGAGGGTCTCCTCGTGGAGTTCCGCGTGGGCGTCGAGCAGCTCCTCGACGCCGTCGTCGACCGCCTCGACGGTCTCGGCCGCAAGCTCGTCGTGGCTTTCGACGGTCGCCTCGGTCGCGCGCTCGAACGCGTCGAAGGTCTCGGCGTGGGCTTCGATCAGCCGGGCGAACCCCTCGTCGGTCGCCCCGTGAATCTGCTCGACGCCGGCTCCGCTGGCCGGAACGGTCGCCGCGACGCCGTCGAGGTAGCTCTCGGTCGCCGAGTGGAGGGCCTCGACGCCGTGGCGCTGGGCCGTTTCCTGGCTTTCGAGGCCCGAGAGCGCCATCCGCCCGGCGGTTCGCTGGAGGTCGATGCCCTGCTGCATCGCCCGGTGGCTGCTGGTGATCATTGTTCGCTGCATCTCGAACGCTGCGTCGATTGGAGTCGTGTACTGGCTCATGAGTCGTCCTCGCGATCGCGCTTGACCGGCACGACGACGGTCTGGACGATGTCGCCCTCCTCGATGTCGAGCGCCTCGCGCTCGGCGTCGGGAATCGAGATCCGGCCGCCGCTCTGGACGCGGGTCTTGAACGTCGCCGTCCCCATGCTCGACGCCGCGAACTCGGGAAGGCCGTTCGGCCCCTGCGTGCCGGCGGTCATCATCTGGCGGGCGAACTCCGTCTGCTGCTCGACGGCCTGCTCGCTCGCCGCCTGGAACTGCTCCGCCCACAGCGCCGGCGGCCACGTCGTCTCGTCGTTGTCGGTCATCGCTCACCCCTGTCTATTCGCTCGGGCGACATAAGCGTTGCCTTCGATACCATTCGTTGCCATCGAGAACCGCGAGTCACCGCAAGTACCCTATCGTCCCCGCCGCGGTCGCCGGGCCCCGCTCGTGTTCGACAGTCTCCGTGCCCGAACCACGGCGCTGTCGGCCGATCGCCGGCGTCGTCGCTTAGCATCGTTTAAGTGCGTTCGGGCGTGAGAACGACTGTCAATGAGTTCCGGTTCCCAGCACGACACGTTCGCGGGCGCGTGGCTCCGCGGCTCGACCCAGTTCTTCGAAGGCGTCCTCGCGGCGAACCGGGCCGCGCTCGCGGCGTTCGGCGGCCGCGAGTCGGACGATACGCCGGCCGAGGGCGCGCTGACCGGCGCGGAGCGCCCGGGGGGGGAAGTCGATCTCACCGAGCACCGGCGCGACGCGCTCTCGGTCGGCGATCGGGTCCGGTTCACGAAAACGCTCTCCGACGCCGACGTCCGGGCGTTCGCACGATCGAGCGGCGACACCAACCCACTCCACCTCGACGAGGGCTTCGCCGAACGCACCCGTTTCGGCGGCCGGATCGTCCACGGCACGCTCGCCTCGGGACTCGTCAGCGCCGCGCTCGCCCGCCTCCCAGGACTGGTGGTCTATCTCTCCCAGGACGTCGAGTTCCGGAACCCGATCGGGATCGGCGACCGCGCGACCGCCGAGTGCGAGATCGTCGAGGACCTCGGCGAGCACCGCTACCGGATCGCGACGCGGGTCACGACCGACGACGCGACCGCCATCGACGGCGAGGCGGTCGTCCTCCTCGATGAGGTCGATGACTAGAGGAACTCGCCGACGACACGGTTGAATTTCTCGGAGCGCTCCCGCGGCGGCCAGTGCCCACACCGTTCGACGATCGTACACTTCGTCTCCGGGATTCGTTCTGCGGCTCGCTCCGACCACGCGACGGGGAAGATCGGGTCCTCGCGGCCGTGGATCAGCAGCGTCGGCACATCGAGTTCGGCGAGCCGGTCGCAATAACACGTCCGGAGTCCGTTCGCTCGAAACTCGTCGCGCTGCCACCGCGCGAGCGCACGGGCCACGCCTGGCGTGATCGATCGCTGGACGTCGGCGACGAACTCGGGGGGTGCGGCGACGGTGAGGCCCGTGAGGCTGCCCGCGACGGCGGCCGGGTTCAGGCCGAAGCCCGCGCTCAGGAACCGATCGAATCCCGGTACGCGGAGGAGCCCGTAGCCGCCTGGTCGCCACGGCACGTCCCGCCCCAGTCCGTAACTGTCCACGAGAACGAGCCGTTCGACCCGCCCGCCGTCGAGCGCGTGGCCGAGCGCGAGTGCCCCGCCCATCGAGATGCCGACGAGGCGAACACTTTCGATATCGAGCGCCGCGAGGAACGCTCGGAGGGTCTCACGATAGTAGCTGGTCGTGTACGCGACGTCCGGTGTATCGCTCTCGCCGTGGCCAGGCAGATCGGGGGCGAACACCCGATTTTCACGGGCGAGCTGTGGGAGGAGGTGTTTCCACGAGACGCCCGCGGCGTCGAGTCCGATCCCGTGGAGCAGGACGATCGGCGACTCGTCGGTCTCGGCTTGGCCGGCAGCGAGGTATCGCAGTTCGACCGAGGCCCCATCGACGGCGACCTCGACCCGCTCCGATTCAACGTGTGCCGTCGACCGGGTCTTCATGCTTGCGCTCCGCTCGCGGCGGGCATGACCCTTCGGAAACCTCATTCACTTCTCGACATCGAGCAATGCGACCCGTTCGCAGACGAGGTCGACGAGACCCGCGTCCGTCGCCGCGAGTTCCCGGTCGCCGATATCGAAGAACTCGCGGACGCGCTCGGCGTCGAACGAATCGAGCGTGTCCTCGGCGTCGAGCAATGCTCCGACATCGCTCGCCGCTGCCCGCTCCGCATTCTCCCCACCGGCGACGAGCACGACGACCGGCTGTGCGCCCTCGCTCACCCCGAGTTCGATCGCGCGTTCGATCTGGCGGCGGCCGGCGGCGTACAGCAGTATCTCGACCGCACGCTCCCGTGCGATCGCCTCGTCGCGCGCCCGGGCACGGTCGGCCAGGTCGAGCGCACGTTCGAGGTGGCCGCGCGAAACGATGTAGCGCGCGTCGAACGCCTGGATCGCACAGCCGTGTTCGTCGCCGATCGCGCCGAGCCTTGCGACGAACCGATCGACATCCTCGATCGTCGCCCGTCCTTCGACGAGTTCCATTCAGCGCTCACCCCGACCGACCGGCTCCATCAGAACTCACCGAGGCTCGATTGGTCCTCCTGGCTATTCGACCCCCTACTCTCCACGGATACCGATCCCGAGGGCTCGACTCCCTCCATCGAGGGATCGGCCCGGCCGACGTTGTCGAGGACGTTCTCGGCGGTCTTCCGTCGACCGCGGAGCGCGCCCAGCACGACGGGTTTGTCGGCGTTGCGGAGGTCGGCGCGGGTCTCGATCCCCGTTTCGAAAAGGGGGCGGGCGCGCTTGCGGCCGACGCCGCGCACGCCCGCGAGATCGATCAGCTCGGACTGGATGCCGTGCTGGACCCTGGTTCTGGCTTCCCTGACCGCTGGTGCCCATTCGAGGCCGAGTTCGCCGGCGAGGCGCTCCGCAGCGGAGAGCAGCCACTCCGCGGTGTCGACCTTCCCGCGGAGGTCGCCCGGGCCGATCCCGTAGCGGTCGGTGATCTCGCCCTCGTCGAGTTCGCTCGCCCAGTCTTCGAGCATGCGTGCGGTCTTGAGCGCCGAGAGCCAGTCCTCCCACCGGTCCTCGAACTCGCTCGGCACGCTCCCCAGCAGTTCGGTCTCGCGCTCGTGGGCGAGCATGGTGTACTCCTCGCTGTCGCCCGAGCGGAGGTAGAGCTCGTACATATCGGGCGTACGACTCGCGAGGTGGAAGAGCCCGAGCGCGCTCGGGCGGTCGTCGGCCGCGCGGAGCCCGTCGACGATCTCGGCGGCGCTCATCGGGTCGAGGTAGAGCCGCGAGACGGTGTGGCCGAGCGACGTGGCCTGGAGGTCCTCCCCATCGCGCTCTAAGAAGGCGTTCACCACGAGGTAGTCGAGCATGTCGTCCACAACGCGCTCTAGGCGGCCGCCCTCGTCGGTCTGGGTCGCGTAGAGGGTTCGATCGAGGAATTCGAGCAGTCCGCTCCGCGAACTCGCAAAGCCCGACGCCACGGTGGCGAGGAGGTGCGTACGAAGGGCGGGCTCGGCGGCGAGCTTCGAGCGCACGGGTTCGGGTTCGGTCCAGATATACCGATCGAAGAGCTCGTCGAGTTCGTCGTGGCTGTTGGCGAGCAGGAGTGCCTCGCCATAGGGATCGAGGCCTGGCCGACCCGCTCGACCACACATCTGGTGGATTTCGAGCGTCGAGAGGGGTTTCATTCCGCCCGCCGCACCGTCGTAGCGCCGCCAGTCCCGGACCACGACCCGCCGACTCGGCGTGTTGACGCCGGCAGCGAGCGTGGGCGTCGCCGAGACCACCTTGAGCGCGCGCTCGCGGAAGGCGTCCTCGACGAGGGTCCTGTGGTCGCTCGCTAACCCCGCGTGGTGGAAGGCCGCGCCGCGTTCGACCGCGCTCGCAAGGTCCTCACTGGTCTCGGTGTCGCTCACGTCCCGGATCTCGGCGGCCACCGCGGCGAGACGATCGCGTTCCTCGTCGGTCAGCGCGCTCTCGACCGTGTCGGCGAGTCGCCGCGCCGCCGCCTCGGCGTTGCGCCGGGAGTTCACGAACACGAGCGTCGATCCGCCGTCGTCGAGCGTGTCGCGCACGATCGCGGCGGTCGCCTTCTCGCCGTCCCGGACCCCGAGTTCATGCTGTTCGCCGTCCTCCAGGTGGATCGCCTGGCCGTAGTGAACCCCCTTCTTCAGGTCGATCGGCCGCCACGTCGAGTCGACGAGTTCGGCGTCGAGCCACTCCGCGAGGATTTCGGGATTGCCGATCGTCTCACCACACAGGAGAGGTCGTCGATCCACGGCGCGTCGTTACGCACCAGCGAGTCGACCTTCTCCGAGGTCGCCACGATGATGTCACAGGTGGCGAGCCATTCGCCGTCGGACTCGTAGTTCCCCGTGGAGACGCCCACGGAGAGTCCGTACTCCTCGAAGGCCTCGAACTCCGCGCGCTTCTCGCCCGCGAGCGCGCGCAGCGGGACGATGTAGAGCGCCGTGCCGCCGCGCGCGACGCTCGCACACATGGCGAGTTCGGCGACGAGGGTCTTCCCGCTCGCGGTCGGCACGCTCGCGACCAGGCTCTCGCCCTCCGTGACGCCCGCTTCGACCGCTTTCGTCTGCGGGGGGTAGAGCTCCTCGATCCCCTCCCCTTGTAGATGGTCGGGCAACCAGTCAGGGACGCCCGACAACGCCGAGACGTTCATTACCTACTCTCTGCCCGTTCCGCGGTTTAAACTGTCGTCCTCGCACGGTGGAAGTGAACAGCGCGAAACAGGGATGCCCCGTATCACTGCCACGTGTGTAGCGAATCGAGCGCCGCGAGTGCCGACACAAACGAGGGACCGCACCCACACCGCGACAGCCACGTCCTCCCCAACCGATTCGCTCACTCGCCCCGCTCGTTCGCTCATCCCTCGCACGAGTCGCGCCTCCGGCGCTCCCGCGCGCCGACCGTGGTACTGAAGCCGCAGGTCAGAACCGTCGCAGTCCGTAGTCAGATCGAGCTATTGGCCTGCCGTCAGCCATATGCCCGCGCCGCCGAAACCGACGGTATGCGCATCGAGTACGACCGCGACACCTGCATCGGGATGTTCCAGTGCGTCGCCGAGTGGGACGGGTTCGAGGCCGACGAGGACGCAGGCAAGGCGATCCTGGTCGACGGCGAGGAACAGGCCGAAAACACCGTCGTCCGCGAGGTTCCCGACGACGCCGAACTGGACGCGAAGTTCGCCGCCAGGGCGTGTCCCGTCGACGCTATCGCGGTCTACGACGACGGCGAACGGGTCATCCCGTGAGCGCCCGCTCGACTACACGGCCGGGTGGAGTCGCCGGGCGCTCCATCACGACCGTCGAACCGTACCGATGAACCCACCCAAGACCGCACGGTCGTTCTACGCCGCCATCGACGAGGAGCGATACGACGACCTCGCCGATTTGCTCGCTGTCGAGTTCGTCCACCAGCGACCCGACCGCACGTTCGAGGGCCGCGAACCGTTCGTCGAGTTCATGCGCGACGACCGCCCCCAGACCGACACGATCCACGAGCTCGATGGGATCTACGTTGTCGAGAACGAGGACGATCCGGGTCGTGGGGACGAGGTCGCCGTCCGTGGTCGGTTGCTCGATGCGGACGACCGTCTCTTCGGATTCGTCGACGTTCACACCGTCGAGAACGGATCGATAGCGCGCGTTCGCACCTACACCGACTGAATTCGACCGCTCGGGACTGTTCCGGGGCGCCGCCGACGATTCACTCCTTCCTGCCAGCACCGACCGCGCTCTCGCCGACGGGGTCGTGGCCTTCGATGACCGCCTGACCGCCCACGTACGGCCGGAGTACTTCGGGAATCTCGACCGTGCCGTCCGAGTTCTGGTAGTATTCGAGAATGGCGACCATCAC
>PXSV01000195.1 GCA_003022685.1 Halobacteriales archaeon SW_9_67_24
GGACGACGACGTAGCCACCGTTTTCGAGGGTGACGCTCCGGACCTCGATCGTCTCGCCGGTCGTCGTCTGATCGGCGACGACGAGTCGGGCACCACCGGCCATCGGCTCGGGGTCCCGGCTCGGGCCGACGGACACCGTGATATCGTCGCCGGTGTCGAGCGGGCCGGCCGCGCGCACGTCGACTGTGGTGTTCGGCGCGGTGTCCGAGAGGTTGAACGAGGTGGCGAAGCTCCCGTTCGGCGCGACGAGGGTGGTGTTGGTCTTCACGAACGATTCGGTGGCGTTGGCGGCGATAGTGACCGTCACCTCGCTCCCCGGCGCGACGCTCGTGGTCCCCGTGACGACCTGGCCGGCGTCGGCGGCGAGCGAGACGTCGCCGAGGCTCAGCTCGGCCCCGACGACCGTGACGTTCGCCGCGATCGACTGGTTGCTCGCGGCGAGGGGGCTCCCCTCGCGCACGGTGAGCTCGGTCTCGAACTCGTCGCCCGGCCGCGGCGGTCCGCGCTCGAACACTGCCGCCCTCGTGTCGACGTTGACGTACAGCACGTCGTTGTCGGCGTCGGGGATCACCCGGATCGAGTCGTTGGCGAGGCTGCGATCGAGGACGAGTCGCTTCGGGCGACGGTTCGTGTCGGGGTTCGTCTGGCGGATCGTCAGGTTGAACATCCCGCGCTCGACCAGCTCGGTGACGTTCGCGGCCGCGAGCGCGCCGTACACGCCGGAGATCTTCGATTGGAGCACCAGGACGTCGCCCGACGCGACGGTGTCGGTGGTCGTGATCCGACCGTCGTCGAGAGCGACCGCGACCTCGCTCGCGTTCGTCACGTTGCCGAAGCTCGCCGCCGGGGCGGTCCACGTCACGAGCTCGTCGGTCGAGCGCTCGGCCAGCCTGAGCGTCGCGGTGTCGGTCTCGCGCCCCTCGACCGCGACAGAGAGGTTGTACGAACTGGCTTCGAGCGGCGTGTCGAGCTGCTCGGTCGTGCGGTTCGTCCCGACGATAGCGTCGGCCCCGGCCAGCGTGTCGTACGTGCGGGTCTCGTTCGCGACTGTGCCGGCGAGATAGGAGTTCACGAGGAGCGTGAGTTCGCCGTCGTCGTCCGCGTCGGCGACCGTGACGTTCGCCTCGTAGTTGACCGCGCGGCTCCCGATCGTCACCGTGGCCTCGCTCGCGTTCGTGAGGCCGAGTTCGACGGCGGCGATGTCGCCACGGTCCTGGGTAACGGTCGAGCGGTTGAACGTGGCGTTGCCCCCATCGGCCGGGGCGGTCCCCCCGCCCGGCGGAGCAGCCGTCCCGTTTTGTCCGGCTGTTCCGTTGGCCGTGCTGGTGGTCGCCTGGGCGCTCGCCGGGGCGAGGACGGCCGCGCCACCGACCGACGCGAGGACGGCGAGCACCACCAGCCAGCAACCGATGGCTCGCCCACGGCGATCGCTCGTCACGGTTCGCTACCGACCGGTCGGCACATCGCCGCTCCGGCCATCGTCGTGTCCGCGGAGGGCAAACACGACGGGGCGGAGGCGACGTTCGATCCTGTCACCATCCGTCGAGTACAGCATGAAGGAAACCCCTTCACTGATAAAGGTTTTGTGGTGGACCCCGCCGCCGGCCGGGAGTCAGGCGGATCGTCGTGAGTCGTTTCGCTATGCCGCCGATACGGAACCAGCGGCTACCGACAAACAGTCACGACCGTCCCTATCAGCGCGGCCGAGCGACGACCGCGAGGTGGTCGGCGTGGTGGGCGAGCCGGCGGGTGTCGAGAACCTCGTACGTTCCCCGAAGTTCGTCGAGCGCCGCGTCGAAGACGCTCTCGGGGTCGGCGGTCACGTCCTCGCTCCGGGCCTTGATCGCGGCGAGAAGCCGGCCGTCCTCCGCGAGAAACTCCCGGTTCGCACACGCCACGCGCGCCTGACCGCGGGTGGCGACGTCCTGAACGATCGCGTCGAGATCGCCCTCCACGACGTGGGCGTACGTCTCGGGATTGTGGGCGTTCTTGAGCAGCGGCACGAGCGTGGCGCGCGATTCGGCGACTTCAACCAGGTCGCCCATCGGCCGCGACGCGAACTCGACGGCGTAGACCACTCGCGCGAAATCCGCGACGTGGCTCGCGGTGGTGCCGCTGGCCGCGCCGAGATACAGTACGTGGTCGTCGCCCGCGAGACCGGTGTCCATCCCGGCGTCAAGCATTGCACCGAGCTTCGATCGACGGACGTCCCACGCGCGCCAGCCCCCATCGACGGGTTCGCCGTAGACCGCCGTTCCTCGTGTAGCGAGGCGCTCCTCGCCGTCGATCTCGCGGGAGGCGATGCCCTCAGGCAGCGTCATCGTCACCCCGCTCGTCGGCGGTCGAGTCGGTATCGTGATCCCCGTCGGCGTCGTCGCGTCGCGCTCGGATGCGGGCGATGCGCTCGTCCAACTCGCGGGCGAGATCGGGTCGGCGGTCGCCGGCGTAGTGATCGATCCGCGCCGCGATGGTGAGCTTGCCGGCGAGCGCACGCGCCGCCGAGCCACGATCGTCGGGATGGGTGCCCCGGACGTACTCGTGGGTGTAGATCACGCCGTGTTTCGGCGACGGGGCCGACCCCCGGAGGTGGGCGAACAGCGCGTCCTCCGCGCCGAGGACCTGGACTGTGGAACTCGACGTCCGCGCCAGCGACTCCAGCCCCCCGGCGAGTGCGAGCAGTCGCGCCGCGAGCGTTGGCCCGGCGAGCGCGGCGAGATTGGGGGCCACCGAGCGAACCGTGCGCTCGACGGAGGTTTCGAGCTCCCGCGCCTCCCGATCGAGATCGACGACCCGTTCGGCGAGCGCCGCCACGCGGTCGTCGGCCTCGACGAGTTCGCGACAGTGTTCGACCCCGGTCCCGGCTTCGGCCTCCCGGCTCGCGGCCCACTCCGCCACTCGCTCGGCGAGTTCGTTCGCCACGCGATCGGCGTCGTCCATCGCGCGGACCGCGTGGATGGCCTGGCGGTCGTCGGCACGCTCGCGCTCGGCGGCCGCCTCGCCCGCGGCCGCGATCGCGGCCTCGCGGAGCGCCGCGTAGTACTCCTCGTCGGTGTCGGCGAAGCCGGTCTCGACCGCGCGTGCGGGCCAGTCCGCGGGCGAGTCGGCGCTTCCGGTCTCGATCGCGTCGCGCGCGCCATCGAGATCGCCGCGCTCCAGCCCTGCGAACCACCCTGTCCCTGCTGGCGTGCGGTCGCTCATGCGTCGGGTCGTGGCCGAACCGACAAATGGGTTCGTGGTTTCGACGCCGCGCCCCGGCGCGGATCGAGTCAGGGTTCGGCGGTTCGATCGTCGCCGGTGCGCAGGAATGCGACGAGCTTCTCTGGATCGGCGTCGAACCCGCCGGCCTGGGCCACCGTCTCGCTCCCGCCGCCACCGCCGCCGAACTCGGCCGTGAAATCGTCAACGACCGCGCTGGCGTCGGTTTCGCCATCCGTGGCGACGGCGACGCCCTCCCCGTCGGCGGCGACGAGGGCAACGGCGTCGGCGGCGTCACCCGCGAGGTCGGTCGCCCGCTCGGCGAGTTCGTTGGTGTCGAGGTGGTCGACCGCCCCGACGAGTCGTTCGTTCGGCCGCGATCGCGTCGCGTTCGTCCCGGAGTCGCGCGACCGCGTCGGGGAGGTCGGTTACGCGGGTTTCGAGGACGGCGGCGGCGTCGAGCGCCGCGGTCTTCTCGACGCTCCGGCGCTGGATCGCGGCCGGCCCGACCGCGAACTCGACCCGCGTCACGCCCTCGCCGGGGTTCGATCGATCGAGCACCGCCACCGGCCCGATCTCGCGGGTGTTCCGGACGTGGGTCCCCCCACAGGCCGCGACGTCCCACCCGTCGACCTCGACGAGGCGAACCTCCTCGCCGCCGATCCCCTCCTCGGTCTTGGTGTTGAACGCGACATCGTCGCGCGCGAGCGCCGCCTCGCGGGGTGCGGTCTCCCACGACACGTCCTTCGAGTCCCAGACCGCGCGGTTGACGAGGCGTTCGAGCGTTACGAGCGCCGTGTCGTCGATCGTCGTCGGGGTGGCCAAGTCGACTCTGACTTTGTGGTCGTCGATGTCGAACCCGCCGTAGCCGAGGTCGTCGAACAGCCGGCGGCCGGCCCCGTAGAGGACGTGGCTGGCGGTGTGAGAGCGCATACAGTAGGTTCGAAAGGCGGGATCGATCCGGCCGGCGATCGTCTCGCCGACCTCGGCCGTCGGTGCGTCCGCGAGCGCGTGGACGACCTCTCCATCGCGCTCTTGGACGTCCACGATCCGTTCGCCCGCGAGCGTACCGCGATCGGGCGGCTGGCCCCCACTCTCGGCGTAGCAATACGTCTCGTCGAGCACCAGTTCGTCGTCGTCACGCGATTCGACGACCGCCTCGAACTCGGTCGTGTACGGGTCGGCCGGTGCGAGCGACTGCATACCGTGGGGTCTCGACGGATCGGCAAAACGCTCACGGTGGGTCGGACTTCCAATCGGTGCGATCGCGTTGCGGTGCGTTCCGCTCGGTCCGACGTGCTCATAGGGTCGGTTTGAAGTCCTTCCGGGATCGACCGCACGACGGCGTGCGGTCGCACCGGTAACCGCTTCCAACCGACCCTCTCAGTCGTCGTCCCGAAGCACCTCGCTCGGGCCCGCAACGTCGCGGTCGCGAACGGCGGCCCGGAGCCTGCCGAGCGGCGAGCGGTGGCCGCGCTCGTGGCGGCGGAAGGTCAGCGTCAGCCCGACCAGCGCGACCACCACCAGCACGGCGAACGGCCCGCCCGTCAGCACCGCGAGCGCCTGCAACGCCTCGCCGCCGCCGACGAGCAACACTGCCACTGCGACCCCGCCCTGAAATAGCCCCCAGAAGACGATGCTCGCGGTCGTCGGCGCGCGGTCCCGCTTCGTCGCGAGGATCGACACCACCAGGGTCGAGGTGTCCGCCGAGGTCACGATGAACACGATGATGAGCGCGAGAAACAGGAACATCAGGAGCTGGCCGAGCGGGAGCGCCGCGAAGATCGGGAAGCCGGCGACGGCCTCGGGCGTGGTGTAGGTCTCGATGGCGGCGAGAACGTCGGCGGTCCCCGAGCGCTGGAGGGAGAGCGACGTGCCGCCCAGCAGGACGAACCATACGGCGGTCGCAGCCGACGTGGCGACCACCCCGGTAAGGACGACGGTTCGAACCCGCCGGCCCTTCGAGAGCGCCGCGAGGAAGAGCCCGGCGAAGGGAGCCCACGAGAACCACCACGACCAGTTCCAGACCGTCCAGTTCGCCACCCACTCCTCGGCCACCAGGCCCCCGCTGAGGTAGAGGCTCATCGGCACGAAATCCACGACGTAGCCGCCGACGGCGGCGGTCCCGATATCGACGATGGCCGATCGCGGGCCGACGCCGATCAGCAGCACCGCGAACAGGACGAAGAGGACGATGGCGATCCCGGCGATCCGGCGGATACCGCGGTGGACGCCGCTCGCGGCGGAGACGACGTAGATGAGCGTCAGCCCGGCGACGACGAGGACGGGGGCGATCGTGCCGTAGGTGACTCCCCACTGGTAGCTGACGCCGGCGAGGAACTGCTGGCCAACGAGCGCGACGGAGGTGGCGAGCCCGCCGATGGTAGCGAACACGGCGAGCACGTCGACGAGCGTCGCCCAGCGGCTGTCGAGGCCGTCGACGCCCAGGAATGGCGTCAGGATCGACGAGACCCGCAATGGCGCACCCCGCCGGTAGGTGAAGTAGGCGATCGGCACGCCGAGGACGACATAGGCGCTCCACGCCGAGAACCCGTAGTGAAATATCGCGTAGGTGAGTGAGCCGGCCACGGCACCGCTCGATTGCGGTTGGGCGTCGAGAAACGGCGGTGGGGTCTCGTAGTGTAGGAGTGCCTCTGCGGGGCCCCAGAAAACGATGCCGGCGGCGATCCCGGCGGTGAAGAACATCGCGAAGTACGTCGGGTAGGTGTAGGTGGGTTCGGCGTCGGGCCCGCCGAGCTTGATCGCTCCCCAGGGCCCGACCAGCAGGAACAGACAGTAGCAGACGGCGAGGAACATCGCCCCCAAGAACAGCCACCCGAACTCGTGGAGCAGCACTCCCTCGACGGTGCCGACGACTGCCTGGGTGCCCGACGGCGCGAGGGAGTACGCCGCGAAGAAAAGGACGAACGCTGCCACCGGGACGCCGAACGTGAGCGGGTCCTGGCGAGCGAAAAAGCCGCGCAATCGTGCCACGCCGCCCTTCAGCGTCCCGATCCACCCGAGGCGGCGGATCCGCAGCAAGTACGGAGCGTCGCGCCGGGCCTCCTCGGCGCTCGCGTCGATCGTGACCGGCAACAGCGCGACGTACGCCAGCCCGGAGCCGAAAAACAGCAGCGACACCACGAGGATGGCCCGCCCGGGCAGCAGCGAGCCGACGACCCCCGGAAAGAAGAACACCGAGACGACGGCCGCGCCCGCGACAACGCAGATCGGCACGAGGACGCTCCGGAGGACCGTCTCCACAGGACCGGCCCCCTGAGTACTCATAGCACGCAGTACGGTACTCGCCCCCATAGTCCTGTCGTTGGCGCGCTCGACTGCTCGAACCCGTCCTCGTTCGCGGATCGCTCCGTGGATCACGTCGGCCCCGGCGACGGACGACCCGTCGTGGCCCCGCAATCGCGACCGTCGGGGATCAACGGCGGTGCTATCGGCGACCAGCCTTTATGATCGCACGCCTGGTGTGTTACGGTGTGGCGAACGATCCGCCCGAGACGACGATGGACGCCGCCCTTCGGGAGCTGTTCCACCACGACGACAGGGTGCCGTTCGTCTACTGGCGCGAGTACACCGGCACGGACACCACGGTCCCGCTGACCGGGGCGGTCGCGGTTCTCGCGTTCGTCACCGGCCTCTCGCATTTCAGCCAGAACGATCTCGCGTTCGACGGCCCGCTCGCGCCCGTGCTGCCGGCCGAAGCGGCGACCGTCGTCCCCTTCGGAGCCGTGTTCCTCGCGTTCGTGCTCGGGGGGCTCGCGGTGGGGCTCCGCCGCCGCCTCCGGATCGCGTGGTACGGCACGACCCTCGTCCTCCCGCTGGTGGTGGTGTTGCCGCTCGTGACAGCGGAGCCGACTGATGTCCTGCTGTTCGTGCTCTCGTTCGGCACGCTTCCCCTCGTCGTTCGGAACCGGGCCGCGTTCGACCAGTCGCTCGACCTCTCGCCGTTCCAGACCGCCGCCATTGTGGCGTTCATCGCGGGCCAGGCCTACGGCACCGTCGGGGCGTACCAGCTCCGCGGGAACTACGTGGGCATCGAGACGTGGACCGACGCGCTTTATTACATCGTGGTCACCGGGACAACCGTCGGCTACGGCGACGCGACGCCGACGAGCCAGGGGGCGAAACTGTTTACCCTCTCGGCGATAGTCATCAGCACCGGCACGTTCGCCGTCGCCTCGGGGTCGCTCATCGTTCCGGCGATCGAGTCCCGGGTGTCGGCCGCCTTCGGCACCATGACCCCATCCGAACTCGCACTCATGGAAGATCACGTCGTGGTTCTCGGCTACGGCGATCTCACGGGGCCCCTGGTCGACGAGCTGGTGGCCACGACCGACGTGGTGGTCGTGACGCCCGACGCCGACACGGCGTCGGCGCTCGACGAGGACGACGTGAACGTGCTCACGGCGGACCCGACCGACGAGGACGCGCTGCTCGACGCGCGGATCGACGTCGCGAACGGGGTCGTGGCTGCGACCGCCGACGACGCCCAGGACACCCTCGCGGTGCTCGCCGCGCGGGAGGCAAACCCCGACGTCCGGATCGTCGCGGCGGCGACCGATCACGGCCACGTCGGCAAGCTCGAACGCGTGGGGGCCGACGAGGTGATCAGCCCCTCCGTCATCGTCGGTCGTCAGCTCGGGCAGTCGGTTCTCGGCGATGCCGATGCGCCGGCCGCCGGAGCGGAGGCAGCCGAAACTGACCCAACCGGAACGGACGACGCCGACGACACCGGCGACGGAGACTCCACGTAGCTGCCGCGACGACGGATGAACGGAACGTCTCATCCACCGTGCGGCCGGTTGCGCTCGCACTCTCCACAAATAAAAGGGTGTACCACTGCGTCCATGGATTTATCCCGATGCACGGACGTTCTTGTTGTGGATAAAGCATGTACGACACGATCCTCATCCCGGCCGACGGGAGCGACGAGGCGCGAAAGGCGGCTCAGCACGGTATCGAACTCGCGGACGTGCTCGGCGCAACCGTCCACACGCTGTACGTGATGGATCTCCCGGGTGCGCCCCGGGCGCTCTCGATCAGGGACGACGAGGAGCAGGTCCGCAGGGAGTACCGCGAGTACGGCGAGCGCGTCACCGAGGAGGTGGACGAGATGGCGAGCGACGATGGCGTGGAGTGTGTCACCGCGCTCAAGACCGGCACGGTCCACGAGGAGATCGTGAAGTATGCCGACGAGGAGGGGATGGACGCGATCGTGATGGGGACCGGCTACTACGGCAGGTTCGGTGCGCTGCTGGGGACCGTCACCGAGAAGGTCGTCCGACTGTCGCCCGTGCCGGTTATCTCGACCAAGCTGGGGGAGGCCGAGGCACGCAGTCGCGTCGCCGACTCCTGACGGGCGGATCGACGGTCCACTCTCGGAGAAACGGCCGTAACCGGTTGCCGGCTCGACCGCACGAAGGCCTCCGATCGATCCTGGAATGACTGACACCCGTCCCACTCATAGGGTCGGTTGTAACCGTTTACCGGTATTCGCCGACCCCGTGTCGGCGAAATACGGGAAGGACTGACAACCGACCCTATCAGGACAGCGCCGTGTCGACCGCGTCCCTGTCGTACCCGAGCCACACGCTGAGGACACAGGACACGACGACGAGCAACACGGGCAGCCCGAGGGCGGCGGCGACCACCGCGTCAGGCAGTCCCAGCGTGCCCGTCCGCACGAGAATCCAGAGCCCGGTGAGACCGAGCGTCGTCGCCGTCGCGATGCCGAGCGTGAACGCTTCCGCCGCCGCAGGACCGGGGGAGTGACGAATAGCGACCATTGTACGGCACTACGGCGGCGGTTGATATGAACTGTACGGTGTTGGCCCGCCTCCATCGAGCAGTCGGGGAATCGGCAGTTGGCGGATCGACCGAACAGGGACTCGCTCGACACACCGACGTGATCGGCGGGGAACGTCGATACGGTCTACAGCCGCGACTCCCGCAGATAGATGACGATGCTCGCGGCTAAAAACAGCGCCCCGGCCACGCCGAACCTTCCGCCGGTCATGACCAGCGCGCCGCCGAGCATCAGCACGGTCGCCACGACCGCCAGCGCCAGCGCGACCGCGTTCACGATCGCCTCCGTTCGGGGCGGCGTTGTCGAGCGGTCCGGGGATCGATCGAGAACGGACGGGTCGCGACTGGAACAGCGGTCATGGTCAGAAGTGATCGAACTCCCAGTGGTAGTGACAGTTCCGACACGTCGCCCACTCGGGGATATCGAACGCCTCCGGATGGCGCTGTCCGTGGCGCATCTGTCCCTTGCAGACGGGACAGTGCAGCGTGAGGAGTTCGAGGTCGGGGAACTCGTGTCTGGTGAACTCGGCGACACACCGGGGGCAGTCGATCGGGTCCATCCCGCCCGCCTGGTAGATCTCGTGCTCGCATCGCGGGCACTGGAGCGTGGCCGGCGGGCGCTTGTTCCACCCAACGGCCCCTTCGACGGTCGTGGTCTGTGCTTCCGGGATCGACAGCCGGAAGTTCTCG
>PXSV01000196.1 GCA_003022685.1 Halobacteriales archaeon SW_9_67_24
CCAGACGTTGCTCCTCCGGTTCGATATTGTCGCGGCGCTCCGTCGGAAGACCCACGACGGAACGCAGTACTTCGAGCTGTCCATCGGCCGAAGCGACCAACACCGAGCGTTCCGCGAAGCGATCGGATTCGGTCAGCGAGCGAAAGCGGACCGCCTCGATGTGCTCTGTGATGCCGGGTCGAAGGCGACCGTCCACTCGTTGCCGATACTACCGCGTCTAGAGCAATCACGAGCCGCACTTGGCATGACACAGGCGGCGTTCTACGGTGACGACAAGCACGTCGCGCGGATGCGCCGCCGCAACAGCATCACGATCGATCGCATCACGTCGATGGCGGCGTCACTCCCGGAGCATCCCGAAACCGAACTCGTCCGGACGCTCGCGGACGCGGACGTGACGTGGGACGAAGTGGTCGCCATCGAGGAGATCGACTACGAGGGATACATCTACGACCTCACGGTCCCGGGCCATCACACCTTTGCGACCCGCGATGGTCTCGTTGTCCACAACACGACGCTCGCGAACCGAATCGCGCGCGACTGGACCGGCGACGCGGTCGGCCCGGAGAGCCGGATTCCCCACGAGACCCGGCGCGCCCGCCGGAAGGAGGACATCGAGATCGAGCGCAACGGCAAGTCCGTCTCGATCGACATCGTGGACACGCCTGGGGTCACAACGAAGGTCGACTACACCGAGTTCCTCGAACACGACATGGAAGAGGACGACGCCGTCCGACGGTCCCGGGAAGCAACCGAGGGCGTCGCCGAAGCGATGCACTGGCTCCGCGAGGACGTCGACGGCGTGATCTACGTGCTCGACGCGGCCGAGGACCCCTTCACGCAGGTCAACACTATGCTGGTGGGGATCATCGAGAGCCAGGACCTCCCCGTCCTCATTTTCGCCAACAAGATCGACCTCGACGAGGCGAGCGTCCAGCGCATCACCAACGCCTTCCCCCAGCACGAGACGGTGCCGCTGTCGGCGCTCGAAGGTGACAACATGGACGAAGTGTACGACAAGATCGCGGAGTACTTCGGCTGATGTCCGAAGCACACGACGATCACGACGCCGAAAGCGAACCCGACCGCGACGCCGCCGACCCCGACGACGACGCGCCCCTCGACACCGGCAACGACGCCGCTCCAGGCACTGAAACCGCAAGTGGTGGGAGCGAAGCTGTCAACGGGAGCGGCGTCCAGATCGACATGATCAGCGGCGAGCGGATGGACGGGCTGACGAGCATGGAGAAGATCCGGCTGGTCCTCGACGGCGTCCACGACGGCAACATCGTTATTTTGGAGGAGGGCCTCGATCCGGACGAAGAGTCGAAACTCATCGAAGTGACGATGGCCGAGATCAGTCCCGACGAGTTCACCGGCATCGAGATCGAGACGTATCCCGGGACCGAACAGCAGCAAAACGGCGGCTTTTTCGATCGACTGTTCGGCCGCGAGTCACGCACCAAGCTCACCGTCATCGGGCCGGCGAACCGACTCGAAACGCTCCACAAGGACGAGACCCTGATCAGCGCGCTCGTCACCCGCCGATGAGGTTGCCCTCCCTCTCCAGCACGACTTCCCTTTCCTAATGCCCCACCAGTGTACGGAGTGCAGCCACGTCTTCCCCGACGGGTCGAAGGAGATGCTGTCGGGCTGTCCGGACTGCGGTGGCAACAAGTTCCAGTTCCGACCCGCGAGCGATGCGCGCGAGACCGACACCGGGTCGGGTTCGTCAACCGGACCTGAAACACCCCCCGAATCCAGCACATCATCGGAAGAGGAGACGACAACCCCACCTTCTGACTCGTCGCCAGGCGACCGGGATCCAGCCACTGCCGACTCCCAGTTGCCGAAGTCCCTGACTCCACCCGAAACACAGGACTCGACCGAGACCGGCCCAACGCCCGATTCGCGGCCGAACGACGGTGATACCGGACCTCCACCCGAAACGAAGGGGGATGCCGAGGCGTCATCCGGGCGGGCCGATCCGACCAATGGAACCGAAACCGCCACTGGTCCTGACGAATCCGCCATAGCGACCAGTACGGACGACGGCGACGACGTCGAGGCGCTCCGGCGCGAACTCAACGACCAGTTCGAGAGCATCAAGATCCTCGAACCGGGCCAGTACGAGCTCAACCTGATGGAGCTTTACAATCGCGAAGAGCGCATCATCGCCCTCAAGGAGGACGGCCAGTACGTCATCGACGTCCCCGATACGTGGCTCGGTGACGACGACGGTTCCTGAGCGTTTCCCGATGTTTCACACGAGCCGTGAGGGACGCTTTCGCTCCTCGACTACACTACTGCTGGCACCGCACTACTGCTGCCACCGTAGCCCCGCTCACTCCTGGGGTGCGCGTCGTCGCACCCGTCGCCCAGCGATCGGGTTCTCGCGTTCGGCGAGCACCGTTTCGCCGGCGACGACTCGCTCGCCTTTCCGCACGTCGAGGTCCGCGCGTTCGACTCCCTCGGGAAACACGACGTCCACCCGACTCCCGAAGCTGATGTGGCCGATCCGCTCGCCGCGCGCGATCTCCTCGCCCGGCTCGATGGCGGGGTGGATCCGCCGCGCGAACCAGCCCGCGATCTGGACGACGGTAAACTCGCCACAGTCGATCGCGACCTGCTCGTTGCGGTCGGACTCCTTCGAGAACGCCGGCCGGTTCGCGCCTGGCGAGTGGGTCACCCCTTCGACCGTGCCCGCGAGCGGCGCACGGTTCACGTGGACGTCGGTCACACCCATGTAGACCCCGACGCGGAGCCGCTCGCTTTCCCGGCGCACGATCGACACCCGGCCGTCGGCGGGCGCGACGATCCCCGACGAGGGAACCCGCCGCTCGGGATCGCGATGAAAGACGAGCACGAGGCCGGCGAGCGCGAGCGCCGTCACGCCCGCGATCGGTGAGAGCACGCCTGCAACCGGCGCGAGAACGAAGGCCGGCGCGGCGTACCGCCACGCGTGGGACGCGATCCCCATCGATAGCCGGTATTGCCATCGGAAAGGAATGTCTTCCGGTCCTCGTGGCGTCGCGCGCCGAGCGCCTCGTCCGCCACAGTCGCCATCGCTTCCAGCCGCCACCCCATCGACCACCGAACTTATTCAACGCGCCACGCAATGGGCGACGGATGGAGCGCCGCCACGCACGATACCCGTTTCTGGCCGCGGCCCGCGAGGCGGTCGAACGCGCCGACGTCGACCTCCTCGCCATCGCCCGCGACGAGGAACGGGTGGTCGAGCGCGCGACCGAGCGCGTCGAGCGCTCCCTATCGGATGGGACGATCGGCGATCCACGCCGCGACGCACGCACCGAACTCCTCTCCTATCCGCTCGCGCGCGTGCTCGTCTCCCTGGTCGACGAACACGTCCTCGTCCGAAAGTACGCCCGCGCCGAGGCCAGCGCCGCCCACGACCGCTTCGGCACGGCGGCCGACGAGGCGGCGCTCAAGAGCACCAGCGACGACCGGCTGGCGACAGCTGATCTCCTCGCCGAATTCGATCTCGCGCGCCACGTTCATTCGGTCGATTCGAGCGGTGCTGACAGGGACAGCGTCGGTGGCGTCGGTGACGGGGCAGCCACGATCGGCACCGACGCGGACGCCCACCGGGTGGACGTCGGCGCGTATCTCGGTCTCGCCGCCGACATGTGGGGCGACGAGTGGCGGCTGGTCAATCGCCCGCTCGACAAGGGCCAGGTCCCGATCACCCACGCCGAACTCGGCGATCTCCTCGAAAAGGCGATCGAGCGCCGAGTCGCCGACGGCCTCCCGCTCGCGGTGCCCGAGCCGGTCGCCGATGCGCTCGCCGGTCCGGAAAGCCAGGTGCGGGAGACCCTCTCGGAGCTCGAACTCACCCGCGAGATCGACACCGTGGTCCCCGACCTCTTCCCGCCCTGTATGCGCGCGCTCCTCGATTCGGTCCGGAAGGGCGAACACCTCGAACACCACTCGCGCTTCGCGATCACGGCCTTCCTGACCTCGATCGGGATGAGTACCGACGAGATCGTGGAGTTTTACTCGGTGAACCCGGGCTTCGGCGAGGAGATCACCAGATATCAGACCGATCACATCCGGGGAGAGACCAGTCCAACGGAGTACTCGCCGCCGTCGTGTGCGACGATGCAGTCCTACGGGGATTGTGTCAACATGGACGACCGCTGTGAGACGATCTCGCATCCGATGGCGTACTACGAGGGGGCGCTCGACGACGCCGACGACGACGAACTCGCCGACTGGCGCGAGACCGAAGCCGACGCCTGAGTTTCGGCGAACCACCCGCCTGGACCGTTCGAGCCGACCGAGACGACCGACTACCGTCTGGAGAGCCAGTACCCTGCCGCCACCATCACCGCCACGAAGAACACGAGGCTCCCGACCAGCGCGAACCCGCCAGCGCCCTCGAGGTCCGGATAGAAGAACCCGACGGCCACGATCGCCACGAGAAACAGGACGACCGCGGCGGTAGAGACGGCGGCCTCGACGAACGTCTCCCGTTCCATACCCCCTCCTTTCGAGGGACGCGAGAAAAGCGCGTCGAAGTCACCAGGCGACCACGGACCGTAAGCGTCGGGATGCCTCATCCACGGCGACCGGGCGAGCCGCCGGTCCGGGCCACGGTCAGAGCCGTTTTGCCGGTCGCGCCACGAGCCGTCGCATGACCGACTCGTGGGAAGCACTGTTCGATCGGGCGGACGACCACGACGCGGCGCTCGACGCGATTCGGGACGCGCTCGCGGAGCACCGGGATGGCTGAGCCGGACCCCACACGAGTTGTCGCCGACGCCGACGTGCTCGCGGCGGACTTGCTCGTCGGCGGCGACGCGCGCGATGCGCTCGACATCGTTCGGAGCCACTCGTGGGTCGACCTCGTGGCGAGCGACGCACTACTTGAGGACTGCGGGGCAATCGTGACGGGGCTCGCTGATGCCGACCTTGCGACCGCCCACCGCACGGAGCTCGACGAACTCCGAGTGTGCGTCGAGCATCCCGATGGAGACCATCCCGCGCTCGCGTCGGCAGCGGCGGGCAACGCCGCCCACGTCCTCTCGTTCGACGATCGTCTTCAGGGGGCTTCGGCCGGCGCCCACATCCGCGAGCACGTTGCCACCAGTGTCAAACATTCCGCCGCCTTCGCCCGCCTGTTCGATCCCGAGCGGCTGTGGCCGGTGGTCGGCGACGGCGAGTACTCGGGCCCGGACCGCGATCCGCGCTCCTGACCTCGATCACCGACACCGATCATGAAAGCAAAGAGCAGCCCGCGTTCAGTCGGGGTTTCGTTAGCCACAATCCGGTTGAAAGACGAGGCCCTACGGGGGCCATATGGACCGAAAGGAGTACGCGATCCTCGCGGTCATCGCACTCGTGACGGTCGCCACCGGGGTGTTCACGACGACGAAACCGCTCGGCACGTTCTTCGTTGAGAGCGCGCGCCAGGCCGCGACGACGGCTGCAATGGCGTGGATCACATGGTGGGCGCGCTCATCGGCGTTGCGACGTTCGTCTGTTCGGTCGGGAACGTCCCCTTCGGCACCGTGCTCTGGGCGAACGGCCTGCCGTTCGGAGCCGTTCTCTCGTACATCTACGCCGACCTCATCGTCCCGCCGATCATGGACGCCTATCGCGAGTACTACGGCCTGCAGTTCGCTGGCGTCCTTTCGGGGATGATCTTCGCCACCGCGGTCATCACGGGTGTCGTCACCCACTTCCCCTTCATGGGACTCGGGTTCATCCCGCCCCGGTCGTCGGCGCAGATCGCGGAAGTGGGGATCGAGCTCGATTACAAGGCCGTCCTCAACGTGCTAGCGACGATCCTGTTCGCCGGACTCTACTACCTCCACCGTTCGGAGGCCAGCACGGAGAGCCAAAGCGGCGGGGCGCAGGCGGCCGACTGAACGCACTCGCCATCCGCGTCAGCCGAGTTCCTTTCGCATCTCGACGACCGCCAATCCACCGGGGCTTTCGCCCTCGTCCACCTGCTCGTAGCCCGCCCGCTCGTAGAACCCCACGGCGTTCAGCGACGACTGGAGCGAGAGCGCTCCACAGCCCTGGCCGCGGGCGTACCCCTCCAGCTCGGCGAGCAGCGCGCTGCCGACGCCGTGGCCCGCGTGATCGGGATGGACGTAGACCGCGTGGACCTCGCCGGCGTCGAGGACGACATGGCCGAACCCAGCGATCTCGCCTCCACGAACCGCGACGGTGAAGTGTTCGTCCGGGGCATCGACGTCGTAGTCGTCGGGTGATCGATCG
>PXSV01000197.1 GCA_003022685.1 Halobacteriales archaeon SW_9_67_24
CGATCTCGTCAACGCGGTCGGCACGCAGGGCAGTCGCTACGTCGACGCACAGCTCCGTTTCGACGGGGGGAGCGTGGCCAGCCTGACGGCCAGTCGCGTTACCCAGCGAAAAGTCAGAGAACTCACCATCACGACCCGGGATGCGTGGATCGTCGTGGATTACATCGATCGGTCGATCGAGATCCATCGTCAGTCCTCAGAGAGGTACGAACCGAGCGACGACACCCGCCACGCGACCTTTCACTCCCGTGCGTGGCGTCGTGGCATCGAGAGCAACGAGGGGATCATCGAGCAGCCGATGGTCGGCGGCGGCGAGCCGCTGAAAGAGGAGCTCGCGGCGTTCGTCGAGTGTGTCGAGACCGGCGATGAGCCGGCCGTGACCGCCGAAGACGGGCTTCGCGCGCTCGAAGTCGCCCGGACGATCGATCGCCTCACGAGGGACGCCCTGGAGGTCGACGCATGAGCCGAACCGCCGAGACCGCGGGACTCTACGGCAGCGACGCACCAGCCGAGCGTCAGCGCGAGGCGTTTCGATCGGGGGACGTGCCGGTCGCGGTCTACGGGCTCGGGAAGATGGGACTGCCGCTCGCGGCGGCCTACGCCGAGGTCTGTGGCAACGTCGTCGGCGCGGACGCCGACAGCGAGGTCGTCACGGCGGTCGATGCGGGCGAGTGCCACGTCGCGCGCGAGCCAGGTCTCGACGATCTCGTGGCGGACCTTGTCGCGCGCGATGCGCTTTCCGCCACCGACAACCGCACGGCGGCCACGGCGGCGTCGGTCCACGTCGTGATCGTCCCCACCCGGATCGACGCCGGGAACGCGCCCGATCTCTCGATTCTCGATTCAGTGATCGAGGACATTGCAGGGGGACTCGATCCGGGCGATCTCGTTGTCGTCGAGTGTACGGTTCCGCCGAAGACCTGTGCGGAGCGCGTCGTTCCCCGGCTGGAGCGCGAGAGCGGGCTCGAATCCGGGGAGTTCGGGGTGGCCTTCTGTCCCGAACGCACGTCGAGCGGGCGCGCGCTGGAGGACATCCGCGGGGCGTACCCGAAGGTCGTCGGTGGCGTCGACGACGAGAGCACCCGGGCCGCGACGATACTGTACGAGGCGATCAACGAAAAGGGCGTACTCGCGGTCTCCGATGCCACGACGGCCGAAGCAGTCAAACTGTTCGAGGGGGTCTACCGCGACGTGAACATCGCGCTCGCCAACGAGCTCGCCCGGTTCACCGACGAGCTGGGGATCGACGTGCGCGAGGCGATCGCAACCGCGAACACTCAGCCGTTCTGTGACATCCACGATCCCGGCCCCGGCGTCGGCGGTCACTGCATTCCCTACTACCCGTACTTCCTGCTCGACGGCCGCGAGGCCGACGGGCCGCTGCTCGAAACCGCGCGCGAAGTCAACGACGGAATGCCCGCGTTCGTGGTCGAGAAACTCCGCGAGGAGTTCGCCGCCGAGGGAACGGGGCTCGACAGCGCGCGGGTGCTCGTGCTCGGATTGACCTATCGCCCCGGCGTCGCCGAAACCGCCGCGACGCCCGCGAAACCGATCGTCGACGGGCTTGCCGATGCCGGGGCGAAGGTGTTGTGTGCTGACCCGCTGCTTGAGGGGTATGACGAATTCGACGCGACACCGATCGAGGTCGATACGGTCACCGACAACGCGCTGGATGGGGTCGTACTGGTGACGCCACATGAGGCGTTCGATGGGATCGACTGGACGGCGTTCGAGCGGCGTGGCGACCGCGAGGGGCTCGTGGTGATCGACGGGCGCGACAGCCTCGATCTCGCGGGGACGCCACACCGGACATATACGATCGGGCGTGGTCGGGATGTATAGGGGAAAGACGGTTGGCGTGGTGGTGCCGGCGCACAACGAGGAGGCGTTCGTCGGGCGCGTGATCGAGACGCTGCCCGGGTTCGTCGATCGGGTGTACGTGATCGACGACTGTTCGACCGACGGGACGTGGGCGGAGATCCAGCGCCACGCCGAGCGGGCGAACGAGGCACGAACCGAGACCGCGACGCTCACCGACGGTGGGGCGTACGTCGATCGGGTCGTCGAACCGATCCGCCACGAGGAAAACCGGGGTCGCGGCGGCGCGGTCAAGACCGGCTACCAGCGCGCGCTCGAAGAACGGATGGACGTGACCGCGGTGATGGACGCCGACGGCCAGATGAACCCCGACATGCTGGGTCGGATCATCGACCCGATCGTCGCGGGCGAGGCCGACTACGCGAAGGGGACACGACTGCTCCATCGCGACCGTCGAGAGATGTCTGGCTGGCGGTTTTTCGGCAACTCCCTTCTGACCTACCTCACCAAGATATCGAGCGGCTATTGGAAGATGAGCGACCCCCAGAACGGCTACACCGCGATCTCGCGCGAAGCCCTCCAGCGGATCGATATCGACGGACTTTACGACGACTACGGGTTCCTGAACGACGTGCTCACGACGCTCAACGTCCACCGACTGCGGGTCGCCGACGTCGCCCATCCGGCGGTGTACGGCGACGAGCAGAGCGGAATCCGGTACTCCTCGTTCGTGCCGAAGCTCTCCGCGCTGCTCGCGCGCAACTTCGTCCGCCGACTCTCGATGCGGTACGTGGTGCGGGACTTCCACCCGCTCGTTCTCCTCTATTTCTTCGGCATCGTCGGAACGCTCGCCGGGCTCGCCGGCGGCGTGGTCGCCCTGCTCGCGTTCGTCGGCCCGAGTTCGGTCTTCCTCCGGGGTTCGATCTCGCTGCTCTTGCTCGTCGTCGGCGGGATCTCGCTCGCCGTGGCGATGACCTACGATCTCCAGACCAACGAGGCACTCGGCGTGCGCGAACACGAGGCCGGCGAGCCCGAGGAACCGGCGCGACAGCCGGGGGCCGAGCAGTGAGGGTCGTCTCGGTCGTCGGCGCGCGCCCGCAGTTCGTGAAGGCGTTCCCGGTCTCGCGCGCGCTCCGCGAACGCCACGAGGAGATCCTCGTCCACACCGGCCAGCACTACAGCCGGACCATGTCCGACGTGTTCTTCGAGGAACTGGACATCCCGACCCCGGAGTACGACCTCGGGGTGGGCTCGGATTCGCAGGGCCGACAGACCGGAGCGATGGTGAGTCGGTTCGGCGAGGTCGTCGAACGCGAATCGCCCGACGTCATCGTGGTGTACGGCGACACGAACTCGACGCTCGCGAGCGCGATCGTGGCCGCGAAGACCGACCCTCGCCTCGCCCACGTCGAGGCCGGCCTCCGAAGCTACAACCGGTCGATGCCCGAGGAGATCAACCGGGTGCTCACTGACCACGTCTCCGATCTCCTGTTCGCGCCGACCCAGCGCGGCGTCGAGAACCTCCGAAAGGAGGGGATCGACGAGGCGATGGTCCACCGGACCGGCGACGTGATGTACGACGCCATCCAGTGGGCGCGGTGTCGTGCCGCCGAGCGCTCGACGGTGCTCGACGACCTCGGACTCGCCACGGACGAGTACGTGCTTGCGACCATCCACCGCGCCGGCAACACCGACGATCCCCATAGGTTAGAGAGCATCATGGCGGCGCTGTGTGACGCCGATCGCGAGGTCGTCTTCCCTGTCCATCCGGGGACGAACGAACGGCTCGCCGAGTGTGGACTCCGCGAGACGGTCGCCGAGTGCCTCACGTTGATCGATCCCGTCGGGTACGTGGATTTCGTCGCCCTGTGTCACCCTTCGCGAGGAGACCGAGTGGGTCGAGACCGTCGATGCGGGCTGGAACACCCTCGTCGGCGCGGACGAGGCCGCCATCCGACGCGAACTCGCGCGGCCGGTCTCGCTCCCCGCAAAGCCCGAACTCTACGGCGACGGCGACGCCGCCGAGCGGATCGTCTCGGTTATCGAGAACGGCGGGAACGACGAGCGAGGCGCGATCCCGATGGCGAACGGGGCGACCGATGGCTGAGTTCGCGCTCTGTCTCACCCACGACGTCGACCGGCCGTACAAAACCTACCAGGCGCTCTACTACGCGCTGGCCGAGCGCGACCCCGCCCATCTCGCCGCGCTCCGGCCAGGCTACAACCCCTACTGGCAGTTCGAGTCGCTGATGGCGCTCGAAGACGATCTCGGCGTTCGGTCGGCGTTTTACTTCCTCTCCGAACCACGACGTCGAGACGCCCGAACTCGCGAACATCGTCCGCGCGCTCGACGACGGTGGGTGGGAGGTCGGTCTTCACGGCTCGTTCGACTCGTTCGACGACCGCGACCGCCTCCGCGACGAAAAGAAAAAAATCGAGCGCGCGCTCGGCCACGAGGTGTTGGGCGGTCGCCAGCACTTCCTCAATCTCGCGCCCGGGAAGGAAACGTGGCGACACCACCGCGCGATCGGACTCGATTACGACAGCTCCCTTGGATCGAGCACGGAGTACGGCTTCCAGCACGGCTACGATCCGTTCCGGCCGTTCGACGACGCGTTCGTAGTGTTTCCGCTTACCGCGATGGAGACCGCGCTCGTCGAGGACGGGGACTTCGAAGCGTCATGGGAGGCCTGCGAGGGGTTGCTGAGGGAGGCGGCGGCGAACGACGCGGTGATGACGGTGCTCTGGCATCCCCGTCTCGTGGGCGAGGACTTCCTCGGCTACCGCGAACTCTACCGCCGGCTGATCGAGCGCGCGCTCGAAATGGATGGGTGGGTCGGGCCGCCTCGCGACCTGTACGAACGCCTCGACGATCCCGAGATGGGCGCTATCGAGGTTTGAGTCGGAGAGTTCTCCACGAAGCGATCTACGGCCAGAGACCGCGTGCTTCCTGGGCATCGGCGAGCCGGCTGCGTGCGACGATATAGGCCGCGTCGCGCCACGTCACGTCGCGCTCGTCGACTTGCGTTCGAACGTCCTTGAGCGCCGCCAGCATCTCGGCTTCGAGCTCCTCGTTGGCTTCCTCCAGCGACCACGCTCGGCGATTGATGTCCTGGAGCCATTCGAAGTGCGGCACCGTGACGCCACCAGCGTTCGCGAGGATATCCGGGACGACCGGAACGCCCCACTCCTCGAAGATATCGTCCGGTGCGGACGTGGTCGGGCCGTTCGCTCCCTCGACAACGATGTCGGCCCGAACGTCGCCGGCGTTTGCCTCGGTGAGGACGTTACCGATCGCCGCCGGGATCAGCACGCCCACGTCGAGTTCGAGGAGCCCGGCGTTCGGGAGGACGTCGTCGACGCCGGCGGTGACCGCCTCGGGTTGCTCCCCGTGGGTGGGGATCGCGTGGATGTCGAGACCGTCGGGGTCGAAGATCGCGCCGTTCACGTCGTTCACGGCGACGGCTTCCGAACCCGACGCCGTGCAGAGCACCACGGGCAGGGTCGGCGATCCCTCGCGGATCGTCCGCAGGAGTTCGAGTCCCGTCCGCCCGTCGAGGGCGTACTCGCTGACGACACACTCTACGGGGCGGTCGTCGAGCACGGAGAGCGCGGCGTCCGCGGTCGTGACCGTCTCAACCGTCGCCCCGACACGGGTTTCGAGCGCGTCCGCGAGGGGCGTGGTCCACTCGGCCGAGCCGACGAGAAGGACGTGCGCCCCGTCCAGCGTGTCCACAGCAATCGCCATGTCGCGCGGGTACACGTTCGACCGAGTTCAACGCACTGACGACCGTTTCGATTCTCGGAACGGATTCCCACGACGAACGGACGTCTACGGTCGCGAAATCTCGTTCACGGCCCATGAACGGAAAACGGATCGACGGACACTCGATCGGGTCGCGAACGAACGCGGGCCGAACGCCACCCCAACGAAACACTTTCTTCGATCGCCGGAGTGAGACAGGTACCGATGGCAGACAGCACACGCTCTCCTCCTCGTTTCGCATGAACATCGAACGCCTGGCGCTCGCCGAGTGGGACGACGGGCTCCCGAGCACGGGCTTCGAGCCGTTTCACACCGCGGCGGCGCTCTCGGTGCTCGACCGCCACGCGGCGGGCGATCTCCTCCCCCTGGGTGGCTACCGTGGCGAACAGCTCGTAGGTATGCTCCCGGTGTTCGTCCGGAAGGTGGGGCGGGCTCGGATACTCTCGTCGCCGCCACCCGGAATGGCTATCCCTCATCTGGGACCGATCGTGATGCCGACGAGCCCGAAACAGCGCAAACGCGAGAAGGTCACCCGCGAGTTCACGAACGGCGTGCTCGACGTGCTCGGCGTCGATGCCGCCACCACGCTGTGTCGGTTCCTGTGTCACACCGACTACCCCGATCCACGTCCGTATCGGTGGGCCGGACTCTCGGTCGAGTCCTCGTTTACCTACCGACTCCAGGTCGGCGACCGCTCGCCCGACGATATTCTGGGCTCGTTCAGCCGGAGCCTCCGCCGCGAGATCCGGTCGGGCGAGGATCTCGACGTCGAGATCGAGACGGAAGGTGTCGACGGTGCCGAGAGGGTCTTCGAGGCGACCCAGGCCCGATACGCCGAGCAGGACGAGGGGTTCAGTCCGTCGTGGCCATACGTCCGGGACGTCGTCGCCGACCTCGACGAGCGGTCGCGGGTATACGTCGCGCGCGACCGAGGCGGCGCGTATCTCGGCGGCGTCATCGCGGTGTTCTCGAACGACGCGGCGTACTACTGGCTCGGCGGCGCGCGCACGACCCACGAGGGCGTCAGCATCAACAGCTTGCTCCACTGGCGGATCATCCGCGACGTCGCCGAGGACCCGCCGATCGAGTCGGTCACCGAGTACGATCTCGTCGGCGCGAACACCGAGCGGCTCTGCCGATACAAATCGAAGTTCGGGGCCGACCTCGCCCCGTACTACGTAGTCGAGTCCGGCGGCCCCGCGATGGACGCTGCCAAGGGAGCGTATCGGGTGGCGAACCAGGCAGCGGATCGGCTCGGCCTGTAAAGCGTTTTTCTGCCGAGGTCGGCGGCGATTCACCCTGCTTCTCACCAGTGACCGTCGAACGGATGTATCCGATTCAGGCCGGAACAACGCACTGCTCGGGCTCCGTGCTCGCCGTCGACTCGGCGGCGTAGACGAGCGTGCCGGCAAGGATCGCCACGCTGGCGACGAAAAACAGCGACCCGATCGACGACGAGGGATCGGCGAACAGCAGGTAGATCGGGGCCGCTGCCGACGGCCCGAGCGTCACGATCGCGAGCTGGGAGAGCAGCGGGCCACAGCAACAGCACGCCTGGGGTGCGGCGAGACCGACCGCGCCCGCCGTCGTCGGCGACCCCGCGCCCGTCGCGGTTCCCCACTGATGGGCGAACACCGCGGCGTTCAGCCCGAGGAGGCCGCCGAGAACGGAGAGCAGGACGACGGTACCGATCGATACCATCCCGGCGAACGGGATCGAGGGAGCCCAGACCTCGACCGACGGCCACAGCACCAGTGGTCCGAGGGTGGGAACCGTCGTGACGAACCCCGACGACCACGAGAGACCCACGCCGTCATCGGGCACGACCGTGGCCATCCCCGCCGAGAACAGGAAGAACACGATCCCGAGGAGACCGACGGCCATCCCGAACCGTCGGGCCGTCCGATCGGCGTAGATCGCCCCGAGGACGCCGCGAGCGTCGCGCCAGAGGACGTACCCGACAGCGACCGGCAGCGCGAGCACGATCGCGTAGCCGAGCGGGTTCGTCGGGGTGTAGATGCCGACGACCCCCAGTCCTGGGTACGCGACCCAGAGACCGAGGAGAACGCCGAGGCCGGCGTACCGGGGTCGCGTGGGCCACCGGACCTGGCCGACGAGCACGCTGCCGAGGGCGATCGCCCCGCCGAGCAAGAGCATGAGCGGTTCGTGGAGGCCCCGCGGGATCACCGGCTCCGCAGTGAGCCACTCGTACGGCGAGAGCTGGACGACCGCGATCCCGCCGAGAACCGCGACGGCGAGTCCCCCAAGGACGCCGTAGAGCGCGTAGCCCGCATATCTCGGACGGAGGACGCGGGGAAGGTACGCGCTGCCGACCGCGATTGCGACGCCGACGAGGAGCGGCACCAGGGCGTACCACTGCTGGATGTGGACGCCGTTGACGGAGACGTGGCCGCCGTGCGCCGCCGCGATCGGCAGCGCTCCGACGGCCGCGACGAGCGTGACCGCGAGCGCGAGGAGGCGACGACCGAGACCGCTCGCCACGGCTCCCGCTCGCTGCGAGCGATCGGTCGGGGTTCGGTCCGGTCCGAAGCGACGCGTCATTGGTCGTTCATCGGGTTGCTCGTACATGGGTTCGTCGGATGCCGGCAGTCAGGTGGGACGGTTCACGGCCGAATGTGCTCAGTCGCAAGCCTGTGTCGGTCTCGAATCGGGCCGACGTGCAGGTCCCGAGGGCGAACTCCACCGACGAGACGTCGAGGAAAACGAGCCCGTCGCTCCCGTGGCGCGCGACGGAGAGCCGTTTCGATCGGGCGCACGCTCGTCGATTCCTGCCGACCCACTGTTCTCGTGCCGAGATCCGCCACACAGTTCGACCCGTCATAGGGTCGGTTGGAAGCGGTTACCGGTGCGCCCGCACGACGGCGTGCGGTCGATCCCGGACGGACTTCCAACCGACCCTATCAGTAAGAGTACGGACCCCCGTCTCCGCTACCGCCGCCTCCACCCGTCGTGGTTTCGCTACCGCCTCCGTCGCCCCCCTCACAGGGGAGGGTCTCGTCGAGCGAGGAACCGCCGACGAGCACGACACCACACATCGTCGACTCGCCGTGGATCGTACAGTAGTACTCGTAGATCCCTTCGCTATCGAAGGTGTAGGTGACGTTCCCGCCGTCCGACACCTCCTCGCTCATGTCCCACTGGGCGGCGCTGTCGTGGAACTGCGTGCTGGTCACGTCGTGAGCGAAGCCGTCCTCGTTCATCCACTCGACGGTGGTGCCGGGATCGACCGACGCCCGTATGGGATCGAACGCGGTGTCTGTCATCGTCACGGTCGTGCCCGCCGCAGTTCCATCGGCAGTACCGGCTGTCGTTTCGTTCCCGCCACCTGCGCCGGTCGTGTCTTCGCCTTCGGTCGGCGCGGCGGTGGTCGTCGTGGTCTCGGTTCCGCCACTCCCATCGTCCCCATCGTTACTGTCACCTCCCTCACCGCTGCCACCACCGTTATCGCCACCGATACAGCCGGCGGTTACCGGGAGCGTGAACGCTGTCGTGGCTACAAGGAACCGTCGCCGGTCCATGCTGGACAATACCATACTCCTCAGTCATACGTCTTGTGTTGGCACCACGGTGAGTGGCGGATGGTCGTACTGGCGACGTACTGCTGCCGGCTGCGACACAACGGATCAACAGGGAAGCGCCGCTGCGCGAACGTGGCGGCTGCGGGGCCGACGAAGAACCGGACGAATCCGGGTCAGTGACTTGGCCGCGATGGGATCGAGCCGCCGCAAGACTCCGCCAGCTACACGCCTCAGCGATCGGCGGACGCGGGCGTGTCCCGCGGGAGGCAAGCCGAGAGTTCGCCGCGCGAGAGTCCCGCGACCCCCTCGGGACCGTCGGGGTTCGTCGCGAGATCGACGATCACCTCGGTGAGATTCACCGTTTTATCGATGTAGTCGTCGCGTTTCTTTGCCCACTCTGCCGGCACCGAATCGTTGTTGAGCAGCGAGCACGCGCGCTCGACGGCGGGCGCGAACGCGCCGATGTTGTAGATCAGCCCCTCGCGTTCGAGTTCGAGGAAGTTGCCCATGTCCGACTCGCCGACGAAGGAGTTCGACCGGATCGCGGGCGTGCCGAGCAGTGCGGCCTCGGTCACCATCGTCTGGGTGTCGGCCACGAGGAGGTGGGCCTCGGCGAGCGCGTCGTGGAGGAGGCCAGGGTGGAGGTCGAACGGGCGCGCATCGAGGGCCTCAAACGCCATTGCGTCGCTCTCGTCGGAGACGAACACGGTGGCGTGCTCGGCGAGCCGGGCAACGAGTTCGCGACGCTCGGCCGGACCGATCCCCGAGTGGCTGACGTCGTGGTGCGAGCCGAAGGCGTTGAACCGGCAGATGACGTACTTCTCGTCGGGAGCCACCCCGAGGCGCTCACGGATGTCCTCGCGGGCCGAAAAGACATCGGGATGGAGGTACGCCGACTCCTTGAACCCGCGAAATCGGTAGTGCTTGGGGCCGAGGTCCTTCCCGAAGGCGTGGGGGGTGAGGATGCTCTCGGCGAACGGGCGCGAGACCGCGTGATCCAACGAGGTGGGTTCGGAATCGAGGAGCAGCGTGACGGGCGTGCGCGTGAGCGCGCCGGCGTGGGCGGCGTATCCTCCCATGCCGAAGATCCGGTCGGGGTCGTACTGTCGAGTGTACCGGAGGATCGTGTAGTAGTGGCGGGGGAGCTGGCGTACCAGCGACCACTTCGTCGTTTCGAGCCGGCCGTAACACCGGTAGGGGAGGCCGTGATAGTCGAGCAACGCCTCGGTCACACCGTAGTCCCGGGCGAGCAACAACACGTCGTGACCGCGGTCGTCGAGCGCTGCCGCAGCGTGCTTATACAGATGGACGTGAGCAGGCGTGTTCGTAAAAAACAGATATCTCATGTGTCCGTGCCGACGCGAACGAACCCGGCCCTCGTAAACACACCGGTCCGGCTCGACGGCGACACTCACACTGCCACGCGGCCGACCGGGGCCAGCAACGCCGGTCGTGTCGGTTCCACCGACGCGAAGCGCTCGTCCCGGTGCTCGGAACGGACGCGAGTATGCGGAGGATAACAAAGCCGCTTCGTGAGAACGTCCCCGGAAGGACGGTTTCATCGCAGCCTCGCCGACCGACGGCTGATCGATGAAACGGGTCCAGCACGAACGCATGACACGCACGCTCTCTACTGTGGTGATAGTCGCGGTGGTACTGCTCTCGACGGTCGCCGGCGTCGTCGCCCTCGGCGGGTCGGCGGTCGCCTTTGAGGCTGTACGCGGTCAAGCCCGGCGACGCCGTTGTCGAGGACGGCATCGAGACGGTCACGCTCGACGTCGGGCCGGAGGCCAGCGTCGCCAACGTGACGAGCGAGGACGTCTACGTCGCGATCCGGGGCACGACCCGGTACGAGATCGACGACGTGAACGTCTCGTCGAGCCAGAACGGCAGCCGGCTCGAAGTCACGCTGCCACGGACAATCCAGCCGCCGCTCGGTGAGGGACCGAACACCGGCTCGGAGGTCGCGGTCAAGTTCCGCAACTTCACGACGCCGAGCGAGCCTGGCACCTACACCATCGACGGCACTGTTTCGACGCCCTTGGGCGAGACCGACGGCCCGGCGTCGGTCTCGTACACGGTCAGCGAGCCCGAACTCTCCTTCGCGAACCAGAGCGTCTCGCAGTTCGACGAGCGCCAGGCGCTCGACGTCTCGGCGGCGATCCCCGGCGGCGGCTACGTCGGGCTGTTCACCACGACCGAGAACGGTTCGCGCGACCGACTCGTCGGGTCGACCAACGTCGCGGTCAGTCGCGAAGCGGGGAACTACACCGTCGACGTGAGCGGGAACGTCACCGAAACCCGGGAACTCGTCGCGGTCGCGTACACCGAGACGACGGGCCGCTCGTACGGTATCCGAACGGAACAGACGTTCGACCCGGCCGCCGACGAGCCGCTCGTGGTCGGCGGCGACCTCGTGAACGCGACGGCGACGGTCGCGACGCTCGACGTCGACGGCCGCCTCACGGCCGGAAGCGAGTACGACCAGGGCGAGCGGCTGTTCTTCGATCAGGGCGAGGCGAGCACGAGCTACGCGATCACCCGGATCGAGAGCGGCGAACTCGGCGCGACCGCGGACTCGTTCCAGACCGCCGCGAACGGCACGGCGATCGTCGACACCGCATCGCTCGACGAGGGCCAGTACGCGATAACGCGGGTCGACGACGGCTCGCTCGTGAGCCTCGACGACGACAGCACAACTGGGCCCGGCGACGACAGCTTCGTCGTCACCGGCCAGCAGGTGAACGCGACGACCACCGAAGCCGCCGACGCGACGGCAACCGAGACCACTAACGCAACCCCGACGTCCGAACCAACCGAGACGACGGCCGCGACGACCGTCGGCGAAACGACGACGGAAAGCATGGACGGGAACGCGACGGCAACGGCAGCCGAGACGACGATGACGGAGTCGCCCGACACGACCGAGGGCGTGACTGACACCGAAACGGGCGGCGAAACGACCACCAGCGGCGGAACGACCAACGGGGGCGGGCCGGGCTTCACCGCCATCGCCGCGGTGGTGGCGCTGCTCGCGGCCGCGCTGCTTGCGGCAACGCGGCGCTGACGGTCCCCACTACTCGAACCGGAAGCTACTTTCCACCGGCCGTCGCACCGAAACCGAGTATGGTGGGGATAACAAAGGCCTCGACGCGAGCGGTCCCCACCGATGACGCTCCCAGTGGCGTCCCCCGGGTGTCTGCGGAGCCGGGACGCCGGCGAACACTACCACCGACAATGACTGCATCCATCGCCAATCCATGACGAAGGCAGGACACAGCGCGTTCATGACTGCGGTCGTGGTCGTCGCGGCGGTCGCGGCGGTCGCGGTCGGCGGCCCCGCCGCGGTGGCGCTCGAACCCGATACCGCGGCCCCGTACCCGCACTCGCCGGGCGTGAGCGTCCAGGAGTTCCCGGTCTCGGTCGTCGCCGAGCGCAACGACGCCGTCGTGCTCAACGGGATGGGGGCGCTCACGCTCGATTTCGGTGCCGACAGCGGCTTCGACGGGAGCGTGACGAACGTCAGCGCCGACGACGTCGAGGTCACGATCATCAGCGAGACCGACCAGCAGACGGTCGGTGCGTTCGAGGTCACCGAGAGCAGCGACGGGACGGTCGCGCTCGAGTTCACCCAGCGGGTCGAGGTGGCTGCCGGCGACCGGATCCTCGTCCAGGTCGCCGACGTGACCACGCCGAGCGCCGACGGCCAGTACTCGGTCTCGGTGTCGGCCACGACGCCCGGCGGCACGACCGACGGTCCCGTCTCGGTCGGCTACCGCGTCGTCTCGGCCTCGGTCTCGTTCCCGAACCAGACCGCTTCGCAGTTCAATGACACCCAGCCGATCACGGTCTCGGGCGTCGTGCCGAACGCCGGGTACGTCGGCGTGTTCACCGTGAACGAGAACGGGTCGCGAGGGGAGCTCGTGGGGAACACCGAACCGATCGTCGCGCAGTACAACACGCGGAACTACACCGTGGCCCTCGACGGGAACGTCGAGGCAAGCCAGCGCCTCGAAGCCGTGGTCTTCTACGAGACGACCGGCGGCAACGCGGCCGTCCGACTGAACGGGAGCCTCGATCCGGCCGAGGACGAGGTAGTGACCAACGACGGCGTGCCCGCGAACGCGACCGGCTACGTCGCGACGATCGACGCCGACGGCCGGATCACGACCGGGAGCGAGTACGAGATCGGTTCGCGGCTGTTCTTCGATCAGGGCGAACCGGACACGGGCTACCAGGTCCAGGCGGTCGAGGACGGCACGCTCGGCGAGGTCGTGACCACGTTCGAGACGCCGGCCAGCGGCTCGGCGGTGGTTTCGACGGCCGGGTTCGCGCCGGGGCAGTACGCCATCACGCGACTCGACGACGGCTCGGTGGTGAGCCTCGACGGCGACAGCACCACCGGTGCCCAGGACGACAGTTTCTTCGTTACCGAGGCGGTCGCCGAAACGACCAACGCCACGACGACGGCGAACGATTCCGTCGGAACGGACACGATGACCGCCGAAACGACCGACGGAGCGGCAACAACCGAGGCGGGAACGACCGGGCAGGACACGACTGAACAGGAAAGGACCGAGACCGAGGCGAGCGAGACGACCGCCGCTACTGACGGCGGCGACACCACCAGCGGGGGGGACGACGGCGACGGCAGCAGCGGGGCGTTCGGGCCGGGCTTCGGCCCGGTCGCCGCGGTGCTCGCGCTGCTCGCGGCCGCGTTGGTCGCCGCGCGCCGGGCACGATAAGCCCGACACCCCTCGGCGGCATCGAACCGCGTCCGGTTTTTCGACGACGATCGAGAGAGGACACATGAGCCAGGGAACGATGGACACAGGCTTCGCAGGACAGTTGCTCGGCGAGACCCTGCGGTACGCGCGCGAACGCGAGTACACGGGGTGGGACTACGGCGACGGGATGAGCAGCCGGCTCCTCCAGGGGATGCCGATCGAGAACAAGTGGTGCAACATCGCGGTCCAGGAGACGATCAAGCGCGCGCCGGTCAACGTCCGGCCGCTCTTCCTCGTCGAACAGCGTCGGAACTACAAGGGCACGGCGCTGTTCGCGATGGCGAACCTCGCCGCCGACCGCCTCGATCTCAGGGACGGAGCCGACGGCCGGGGTTCGGAATCGGCGGTCGATTACGCGACCGAGGCGCACGAGTGCTGCGAGTGGCTGATCGAGCACCGGACGCCGGGCTACGCAGGCTTCTGTGGCGCACACCGCCACGAGATCCAGCATCTCGACATCAAGGGCCTCCCCGAGTACCCCGACATGGTGTCGACGTCCTATGCAGTCCAGGCGCTGCTCGCCGCGAGCGATGCGGGTCTCGACGCCGGAGCCGAATCGGCGTATCCCGACATCGTCGAATCGGTCGCCGACTTCATCGACGAGGACCTCGCGTACGAGGAGATCCCCGAGGGCGCACGGATGAAGTACGTCCCGACGTGGTCGAGCGATCACTACACGCTCAACGCGGTCGCGCTCGGCGGCGTGACGCTGCTCGAACTCGCCGCGCGGTTCGACGATCCGACCCACCGCGAACGCGGCGAGAAACTGCTCGACTACGTGGTTTCGCGCCAGCGTCCCGAGGGCGGATGGATGTACCGCGACCCGCCCTCCGCGTCACACCTCTCGATGGACAACCACCACAACGGGTTCGTGATCGAATCGCTGCTCCGCCATCGGGCACTCACCGGGTCGAGCCGGTACGCCGATAGCCTCGATGACGCGCTCGCCTTTTACCGTGATGACCTGTTCGCCCCCGACGGCGCGCCGAACTGGGATGAGTCGAGCGCGTATCCCCGCGACATCCACGCCGCCGCCCAGGGGATCATCGTGTTCAGCCGCGCGGGCGCGTTCGACGTCGCCGAACGGATCCTCGACTGGACCGTCGGGAACCTCTACGCGGGCAACGGACGATTTCACTTCCGTCGGGAGCGATTTTATACCAAGCGAATCACCCTGATGCGGTGGTGTGAGGCGTGGATGGCCTACGCGGTGGCGACGTATCTCACCCACCGTGCCGAAGCGAGCGAGGGCGAAGCCGGGTCCGCCAGTCGGATTCGATAGGTTTGATAAGCGTGCTGCGTGAACGGTGGGTATGATGCCGCCGATGTCGGGTAAACGGACCATAACAAAGCACGCTGGGGCGGTGCTCGGTGAGTAGATCACCATGATCAGCCCTTCCTGTCTCCCCTCCTCTGCTACGAGGCCGATATACGACGCCAAACGTTCCGAAGCGGCCGTCATGGGGGCGACCGGAGTCCGTCACGAGCAAGACGGCACGTCGGACGGTGACCGATGAGCACGGGCGAGACGGTCGTCACGATCGTGCTCGGGACGCGACCCGAGATCATCAAGCTCGCGCCCGTGATCGACGCCTGCGAGCGCTACGACGTGGGCTACAGCGTGGTCCACACCGGCCAGCACTACTCCGACGAGCTCGATACGGTCTTCTTCGAGCAGCTCGAACTCCCCGCGCCGGAGTACAACCTCGCGATCGGGTCGGGCTCGCACAGCGCCCAGACCGGCGCGATGATCGGCGCGATCGAGAACGTGCTCGTCGAGGACGAACCCGACGTCGTGCTCGTCCAAGGCGACACCAACTCCCCCAACGTCGTGCTCGTCCAAGGCGACACCAACTCCGTTCTCGCGGGCTCGGTCGCGGCGAGCAAGCTCGACTGCGAGGTGGGCCACGTCGAGGCCGGCCTCCGGAGTTTCGATCGGCGCATGCCCGAGGAGGTGAACCGGGTGCTCGCCGATCACGCCGCCGACTACTGCTTCGCGCCGACCGACCAGGCGGCCCAGCACCTCCGTCAAGAAGGCGTCCCGGTCGAGCGCATCACGGTCACCGGCAACACCATCGTGGACGCGGTGACGGGCTACCGTGACCTCGCCGCCGAGAAGACCGAAGTGCTCGAAACCCACGATCTCCACGTTGGGGAGTTCTGTCTGCTGACGGCTCATCGCGCGGAGAACGTCGACGACCCCGAGCGGTTCGCCAGCCTGCTGGAGGGGGTCGCCCGGTTCGCCGCCAGCTCCGGGATCGACGCCGTCTACCCGGTCCATCCGCGGGCGCGCGAGCGGATCGAGGCGTTCGACATCGACGTTCCCGCCGAAATCCGACTCGTCGAACCCCAGGATTTCCTCGATTTCCTCCGGCTCGAAAGCGCGGCGCGGCTCGCCTTTACCGACTCCGGCGGCGTCCAGGAGGAGGCGTGCATTCTCGGGACGCCCTGCGTGACGCTTCGTGACAACACCGAACGCCCCGAGACGGTCGCGGTCGGCGCGAACCGG
>PXSV01000198.1:0-1396 GCA_003022685.1 Halobacteriales archaeon SW_9_67_24
TCGTCGGTCGCGAGGTCGTAGGCGAGGAGTTCGGGCCGCCGGTCGGGCGTGGTGTGGGTCACGAGCACCTGATCGTCGTCGAGCACTGCTTCGCCGGGGAACGTCGCCACGCCCTCGGGGAGGTCGAGTTCGCGTGACTCGCCGGTCTCGCAGTCGTACACCAGCGGCATGACTGCCGCCTCGCGCGTCCGGAGTGCGAGGAAGCGCTCGCCGTCGGGCAGGAAGCCGACCGGCGACTCCTCCGCGTCGAGATCGCCGTACCAGGTCACGTCGTCGCTCGCCTCACGGGTCGTTTCACTCCCCGTTCGGCCGCCCGAGGCGCTACGTGCCTCGTCCCCGAGATCGTACACGCCACAGCGCCCGACGTCCTCGGTGTTGTCGGAGACGAGCAGGCGCTCGCCATCGGGCCCCCAATCGGCGGGGGCGGACTCCGCACCGGTCTCGCCGATTTCCAGATTTCGAGGGTTCGACCCATCGCTGTCCGCGACGTAGGCGTCCATGTTATCGAAATCGTCCGGTTCGTTGGTCGCGTAGGCGATCCGCTCGCAGTCCGGCGAGAGCAACCCGCCGAACGCTGCGCGCTCGTAGTCCGTGATCTTCTCGGTTTCGTCGGCCGCGAGGTCGTGGCGATAGAGGTTCATCTGACCGTCGCGGGTCGACCCCAAGAGGAGCGTGTCGCCGTCGTCGCCCACGTCGGCGAGGGATACCTGGCCATCCATTTCGATGACGGGTTCGGTTTCGCCCGCCGTGGGGCCATCCACGTCGATAGCGTGGACGTCGTTCTGCTCGTTGCCGTCCTCGTCGAGGCGGAAGAACACCCGGTCGCCGTCGGCGCTCCACTCGACCCCCACCGGGCGTTGCGCGGCACCTCGCCGTCGCTCGCCTGGTGACGCTCGCCGGTCTCGCTGTGGAGCTCGTTCCGGCCGGTGTCGTCGTAGTAGCGGGCGACGCGATCGCCGTCCTCGGTGGCGGTCGGGTGGTGGAAGCTCGGGAGGCTGGCGAGGGCTTCGAGGACGTCGTCGGGGTCGGACATCGTCCGTTCGTGGGTCCACGTCGTGGTAAAACCTTCCCGAACGTTGGTTCAGTACGCGTTTCGTGCTGGATCGACCCGACAACTGTCGTCGTGATCGGGACCGCTACGATGCCGACACAAATGAAAGCCACAAGCCACACGCCTCTCCAACCGACTCCTTCGCATCGTTCGCTCCGCTCACTCGCTCAGTCATCCCTCGCACGGGAGTTGCGCGCCGATGAACGGCGCGCAGCCGCGCGCCACCACTATTCAGGGTGAACGAGTGGGTGTGAACGAGTTCTCGTCTGACAGTCGGGGAGCGCGGTGCAATTTTATACGACGAACCTCCAGTCCTGCTGTGCTCACGAAGGACCTGCTCCGGGT
>PXSV01000198.1:1449-3143 GCA_003022685.1 Halobacteriales archaeon SW_9_67_24
TCGACCTCGGCGACGTGGGCGTCGGTGACGCCGAGCGCGAGGTCGAGATCGAACTCGGGTTCTTTGAACACGTCGAGCTGTTCGTAGTCGCCGTTCGCGAGCTCGACGTCGAACTCGTCGATCGGGAAGTCGAGGATCTCGGGATAGATCCGGGAGTAGTCCCCATAGCAGACGTGCAGCCCGATCCGGACGTCCTCGGGCAGTCCGGCGACGATCCGATCGAGGCAGTCGCCGACGATCGCGTGGTCGTCGGGGGTGGTGGCGAGCGCGGGCTCGTCGATCTGGATGTAGCGCGCGCCGGCCTCGACCAGTTTGCCGATCTCCTCGTTCACGAGGTCCGCGAGATCGAGCGCGAGCGCGCGGTCATCGTCATAGCTCTCGTTGAAACACCAGCTCGCGAGGGTGTACGGCCCGGTGATCGGGACCTTCACGGGCCTGGCGGCCACCTCGTCGGTGAACGCGAACTCCTCGACCAGCCACGAGTCGTCGTACTCCACGTCACGCACGACCGACGGTTTGTCGAAGTAATTGTGGCCCCAGACCTTGACCGGGCCATTGAACTCGTAGCCCTCGATCCGCTCGGCGAAGTATTCGACCATCTCGTTTCTGCGCATCTCGCCGTCGACCACTACGTCGAGCCCCGCGCGCTCGTGCTCGCCCGCGATGAGTCGCGAAGCGTCGTCGGTCGCCTCGGCCCAGTCTCCCTCGTCGAAGCTGTCATCGGGGTCCTCGTAGCGCTCGCGCACGCGATCGACCCACTTCGGTTTGGGGTAGCTGCCGACGACGGTCGAGAGGATGAACTGCTCGTTCGGGTGGTCGTCCGGCCGGAACTGCTCGCGAGTCATGCGTCCACCTCCTCGTCCGCGTCCGGATCGGCGAGTGCGACACCTTCGGCGAGCGACCCGAGTTTCTCCTTCGTTCTGTTCACCGGCAGGTAGAACAGTTCGGTGTTCGTGGTGGCGTAGATGGTTTCGAACTCCCCCGCAGGAACGCTCTCGGTGACCCACTCGATCCGCTCGGCGATCGTCTCGCCGTCCTCGACTGCGGTGTTCTGGCCGTCGGCGAGACCGAGAGCGATCGACTCCTTCGTTCCGTACTCGTTGATGTTGTAGAGGTTGTCCTCGTGGTTCGCTACGAAGTCGTAGCCCACGGCGTCGATGTCGGCGTCGAGCAGGTGGGCGTGGACCTTCTCCGAAAGCGCACCCCAATAGGTGTGACACACCACGTCGGCGTCGGTCACCCCTGCCACCTGGTCGATTGCGTCGCTCGCACGCTCGTCGAGACCGTCCGGGGGCGGGTTCGTGACGAGCGACGGTTCGAGTACGAACAGGGTCTCACACTCCGGGAACGCTCGGATCTCGCCCGTGAGGAACGCCGCAATCGCGTCGAGGAACTCTTCTCGGTCGCCGTAGAACTCGTCGGTCGCGAGATCCGCGAGGGTGTACGGCCCCGGGACGACCGCCTGGCGCGACTCGGCCACCCCGTCGAGCGCCGCGAGGTCGTCGAGGTCGTCCGCGAGGTCGCCGTCGAACGTCAGTTCTCCGGTGACTGCCGGCTCGCGGTAGAAGTTGTTGTTGTCGTAGTACCGCACGATACCGCGGGTCTCGACCGCGTCGTGAACACAGAGCGGGTGCGCGAGCATGTCGTCCCACCGGAGCTGGCCCTCCACCACGCGATCGAGACCGGCGGTCGCC
>PXSV01000199.1:0-1573 GCA_003022685.1 Halobacteriales archaeon SW_9_67_24
AATCCCGATGAGACCCCAAACCGTTTTCGCGCCGGCCGCGAACCCTCGATATGAACGCCAACGCCGTCGCGGAGCTCGCGCCCGACGAGCGCCGCGCATTGTTCGATCGCGACGCCGGGATCGCGGCGATCGAGTCCGACGTGGCCGACATCGTCGATCGCGTGCGCGAGGAGGGCGACGTCGCGCTCAGAGAGTACGCCGAGGAGTTCGACGACGTTACCGTGGGCTCGCTCGACGTGACCGACGAAGCCGAACGCGCGTACGACGAGATCGACGACAACCTCCGGGCGGCGATCGAGACCGCCGCCGACAACGTTCGGGAGTTTCACGAGCGCCAGGTCCCCGACGACTGGCGCGAGTCGTTCAACGGGCGCGAACTCGGCCGGCGCTACCGCCCGATCGAGCGGGTCGGCGCGTACGTTCCGGGTGGGTCGGCGGCGTACCCCTCCAGCGCGCTGATGACCGTCGTTCCGGCGAAGGTCGCGGGCGTCGAGCAGGTCGCGGTGACGACGCCGCCGGCAGAGACGATCAACCCTGCGACGCTCGTGGCGCTGCACGTCGCGGGTGCGGACGCGATCTACCAGGCCGGCGGCGCGCAGGCGATCGCGGCGCTCGCGTCCGGCACCGAAACCGTTCCTCGGGTGCAGAAGATCGTCGGGCCCGGCAACCGATGGGTGACCGCCGCGAAGGCCGCCGTGCGAAACGACTGCTCGATCGACTTTCTCGCCGGACCGAGCGAGGTCTGTGTGCTCGCCGACGAGACCGCCGACCCGCGATTCGTGGCCGCCGACCTGCTCGCCCAGGCCGAGCACGATCCGAACGCCTCGGTCGTCGCCGTCACCGACGACGAAGCGCTCGCGGGGCGGATCGCCGCCGAGGTCGACGCCCGGGTCGAGGGGCGCGAGCGCGAGGACACCATCCGCGAGGCGCTCGAAAACGACGCCAGCGGGGTGTTTTGCGCGCGTTCGATGTCCGAAGCCGTCCTCTTTTGCGAGGAGTACGCCGCCGAGCACCTCTCGATCCAGGCCGCCGAGGACGAGGCGCTCCTCGATCGCATCCCGAGCGCGGGGAGTGCCTTTCTCGGTCCCCACAGTCCGGTGGCGGCCGGCGATTACGCCGCCGGGCCGAACCATGTCCTCCCGACGGGCGGGCACGCGAAGGTCGCCGGCGGGCTCTCGGTCGACAGTTTTCTCCGCTCGACGACGGTCCAGCGACTCGATCCCGACGCACTCGACACGATCGGCGACACCGTGCGGACGCTCGCCGAGGCCGAGGGGCTGGAGGCCCACGCCGAGAGCGTCGCCGTCAGGCTCCGCGAGCACGCCGACCGCGAGCCCGAGGGCGATCGACTCCGCGAGTGATCGGACGCCGGTTGGCTGTCGGCCGGGGTTTTGATCGTGTAGCGGTGCGGTTGACGCGCGGGAGCACGCGAAGCGTGCGACTCGCGCGGGGGAGGAGCGAGCGGAGCGAGCGAATCGGTTGGGGAGGCGTGTGGCCTGCGGTCCTCATTTGTGTCGGCATCGTCGCGGTGCTGATAGGGACGGTCGTAACCGGCTACCGGTTCGACTGCACG
>PXSV01000199.1:1593-3277 GCA_003022685.1 Halobacteriales archaeon SW_9_67_24
CTCTGACCTCAGCCATAACAGTCGAAGCGGTGCGGAATGGCGTCACCGTTAACCCCTTTGAGGAGGAACGAGCACCCATGAGCACGGGCGCGACCGCCGACGGCGAGGCTACCCCTGAGATCGAGGTCTCGGAGACGGCCGCCGACCAGGCGCTCGACCTCCTCGATGGCGAAGGCATGGACACCGACATCGCCGGCCTCCGGCTGTTCGTCCAGCAGGGCGGCTGTGCCGGCCTTTCCTACGGAATGCGCTTCGACACCGAACCCGAGGGCGACGATCAAGTCTACGAACACCACGGCCTCCGGGTGTTCGTCGACCCCGCGAGCATGAACTACGTCGGCGGCAGCGTCCTCGACTTCGAGGGCGGGCTCCAGGGTGCCGGCTTCCACGTCGAGAATCCGAACGTCGTCAGCGAGTGCGGGTGTGGCGAATCCTTTCGCACCTGAAAGCCCTTGGCGCGCCTTAGCGGCGCGCTCGCCCTTTTCATGTCCACCGGAAGACGCGGAGCCTCTTCCGAGCCCTGACTCGCTTCGCTCGTCAGGACACCAGGCCCGCATAGCAACGCATTGCGCGCGCCGGGCGCGTGGCCCGGCACGCGCTCACGGCTGCCGCCCCGCCGTCGCGCAGCACCGCCCGAGCCCTCAGTCGCTCACTCACTCCGTTCGTTCGCGCCTTCGCCCTCGATCCGCCAGGCACCGCTACCGCCCCGTACTGCGCCGCACCGGGCCCGAACTACCCGTCGAGTTCGAACGCGACCTCGACTTCGGCCTGGTACTCCCGACCGTCGGCGTTCGCGAGTTCGACGCCGAGGTTCTCGGTGTTCGCCCACTTCACGTTATCGAGGGTGTTCTCGGCTCGGTCGACCGCATCATCGACCGCCGCGTCGAACCCCTCGTCGCTCGTCCCGATTAGCGTGATTTTCTTGTACACCATCGTCGTCACGCGATCCGCCCGGCAGTGGAATAAAGCTGGGGCTTCCGGCGGCTCCATCGGCGTCACTCGGTGCCGCGCCTCGCGGCGTCGAAACGCTCGGCGAGCGCGTCCACCACCCCACTGAGACGTGCGCCACCCCAGATCGCGACCACCGCCGCGCCGACGGTGTCGAAGATCAGGTCAAGCATCGTGTCTTCGAGGCCGTACTGGGTCAATACGTTGCCCGAACCGACGACTGCGGCGAGGCCCGCGACCGAGAACTCGATCACCTCCCAGAGCACGCCGAAGGCGAGCACGAACAGGAAGACGAACACCACCGTGAACTCCGGCGGGTAGGAAACGTCGTCGGTGTGAACGTCGAGCGCGCGGACAGTGGAATAGCCGACCGCCGCGACCACCGACGCCGACAGGCCGTGAGTGAGGTGGTCGTACCACCAGACCGACTGGTACGGCGTGAGCGGCGACCACGGAACCCCCACAGTACCGAAGGCATGGAGGAACACCGCGCTCGTGATCCAGAGGGTGAGACCGGCATCCATCGGGATCCCGAGATCCCGTTCGAGAACGGACGGAAGTTGGGTCATGAGCAGCGCGATACCGGTGTTGACGAGAATTCCCGTGTTCGTGCGAACGAGTCCGAGACCGAACATGGCCATCAGCCCCACCTCCATCGCCCAGGTGATTTGGCGCTGACGGTGCTCGCCGATGCCGATCTGCTCGCGCAGGTTCATCTACTCCCGACGAACCGCGC